>DAIRES010000196.1:0-6042 GCA_036795465.1 Hyphomonadaceae bacterium | reverse complement strand
AGGTCGCCACGCTCTTCGAAGGAAGTGGACACCTGCCAGAAATTCTCGTCACTCCGGTGGCGGCAGGATCGCTCGCACTGACTGAGCAAGGTCTCTCCATGATTGAGCAGCCGGCGGTGGCCGCAGAATAATGCAGCGCATCGGCCTCACGCGGGTTCCGGCTCGCGTGAGGTCAACCGCCGCTGCGGGCCGATAGGCGGAGGTGCTCAATGTGTGCGCAGCCATTCATAAGTGCATAGGTCAGCACTTCTTCGGGCGGCGGTTTGGCGTTGCCAGCTAGGACAACTTCAATACGGACGGCGCGGCCGAAACCGCCCTCTACACCGAGCGTCTTCAAGAAACGGCTGCGCCCAACATCCCTGTCTCCGTTCGTCGACAGATCAACCCACTTGCTCTCGTCAACCCCGGCTCGTCAGTTGACGGGATATCGCTCGGATCAACAGGAGAAATCTACGCAAGTGGTCGATCGCATCAGACGGTGGTTGCAGCACGGGTCGCTGGATCAAGAGTAGTTTCGCGGCCAGACTGGGCCGTCCGGCGATTGTGGCGCCTTTCACAACGCACTCCTGCAGGCTGGTCTTCGACATCAGGTGATGTACGCCTTCCCACCTGGAAGGCGCGACGGAGTGCTTTGCGATCGTCTCGACCACCCATCCATCGTACTCCTCGCCATGCTCTCGATCTCGCCCGAGATAGAACAGGACTTCGATGTCAGACTGCTCCTCCAGCGTCAGGCCATTGGTGATTGCATCGTTCAACTCCTTCGTGTTGCGACGATGGTCCTCCATCGCCTTCGGATCTCGCTCGAAAAAGTCGAGTCCGAGGTGCTTCGGATTGGCCAGTCTTGTCGGATTTCGTTTCGCCCATTCTCCGATCGCAAAAAGAGCCTTGTCGTCACTGATGTGAAGCAGCGGGGTTTCAATGTTCACAAGGACCGCGAGTTCGCGGGATTTTTTGATCTTGTCCACGGCCATCGAGAACTTTCGGCTGCCGAGGCCAAAGCGAGTCTGCACAGCTGCCTTCCTCTGCAGAAATGTCGGCTCCACCCAGCTGGCGTGTGGGCCCAGCATTGCCGCGATAATCTTGAGGTCCGACCGCGAGCATTCGTTCGTGAACGTTCCGGACGAACGCTCGCGCTCGTAGTCGAGTATGCGATACTTCAAGCGTTCAAGTACGCCCTTCAACGTTACAAGGCTTGTCCGGATGTGTGGAAGGTTGACGATTGCGATCCCTGCCATGCTCCGCTTGCCGTTCGCATTCTTCGCGTACCGAAGCTCCTGGCCGTCCTGGTCGATCTTTGCGAGGCTGATGACGAATGGCTTAAGCTGGGTGACAAGGGACCGGATTTCCTCGTCGCCAATGCGCGCCGATTCGAGATGGCTCAGGTGAGATAGAATGTCATGGTTTTGCCGATGAACATGGACAGCTCCCATCCGATTCAATCGCCCTATCGCAAATTTCAACGAAAGCTCAATCGCATGGCGGGCGTTGTAGAGTATGGGCATCGCTAGGGTATCGCGACTCCCGATCATCTTTTTGTCGAGGAGGGCTGAAACGATTTCGACGGCAGCTTCCATGTATCCATCCACGTAGTTCTGCTCGTCACCCTGGCTCCCGACGCAGGCGTTCCATTCGGGCTCATGGATCACTTCGAAGAACGGATCTGTCGCTGGCGCGACGTTGGTCGCTGCTGCCAAAGCCAAGGTGTCCCCTCCCGCCGCGTGGCCGCGCGTCCGATCGAATGCGGGCTCGCTGGCCAGGCTAAGACGATATTCGAGCACTGCGAACCCGTCGACTTTCCGAAGGGCTTGTGCGATCCCGGAGGGCTAGCATCCGCCTGCTGACGAGACTCGCGGTGGGTCGAGACTCGGCTCAGAATGGCCCGTTTTTCTACTCGGAGCCTGCATGATCCCTCTTCTGTCAGTCGGAGCGAATGAGATCGCGGCGCTATCCGATGCCGACCTTCGCGACTTGGTCGCGCTGCTATGCCGTTTCGAGGCGAGAACTGCGGGGTTCTCGGCTACGTGCGTCAGAGCAGGGGGAAATCAGGATGCGCCGGACGGCGGCCTGGATGTCGTTGTCGAGACGCCGGCCCCTCTGCCGCAGGGCGGCTATCTGGCGCGCTCGCTCGGGGGCTTGCAGGTCAAGAAGCCTGCGCTGGGTGAGGCTGGCATCGCTAACGAGATGCGCCCGAATGGCGTCCTTAGGCCGTCGATTGTCGAGCTGATTGCGGCCGGCGGCGCGTACCTGATCATAAGCTCAGGCGCATCCGTCACGAAGTCCGCCCGTGATGATCGCCGCGCGGCGATGCGCAGCGCCGTCTCGGCCGAGGATCCACAAGGGCGGCTCCATCTTGATTTTTTGGGGCGCGACGAGATCGCCGCGTGGGCGAACGCACACGCAGGCGCGGTGATGTGGATCAAGAGCCGGCTTGGGGCCGCCCCGAGCGGTTGGAAGAGCTATGGCCGGTGGTCGCGCGCGCCCGTCAGCGGTGAGCCATTCTTTGCCGACGCCGACACGACGCTGATTGTCGAGGGCGGCGGCGGGGATCGGCAGCTGCCGCTGATCGAGGGCGTTGAAGTTGTGCGCCAGCGCCTGAGGCAGCGGGGAAGGGTGGCTCGCCTTGTCGGATTGTCCGGGACGGGCAAGACGCGTTTCGCCGAGGCGTTGTTCGATCCCGGTGTCGGCGCCGACGCGCTGTGTGAAGACGATGTCATCTACGCCGATATTGGCGCCGACCCGCAACCTTCGCCGCTTGCGCTGATCGAGCAGCTCAAGGCGGCGGTCTCCGAAGTAGTTGTCGTGATCGACAACTGCCCGCCCAATCTGCACAATTCTCTCGCGCAGGCCGTGCTTGCTCACGGCTCTCGGCTGCGTCTCCTGACCATTGAGTATGATGTCCGCGCGGACCAACCGGAGGAGACTGACGTCTTCCGGCTCGTCGGACTGTCTGATGCCGTTCTGGAGCGGCTTCTCCGGTCCCGCCACGCGCATCTAAGCGACGTCGATCGGCGCCGGCTCGCGGAGATTTCGGACGGCAACGCTCGCGTTGCTCTGGCGCTGGCCGATGCGATCGGGCGTGATGTCGACGCGTCGGCCCTGACCAACGACGACCTCATCAACCGCCTGTTCCATCAGCGACATGTTCCAGACGCGGCGCTCCTCGCCGCCGCTCAGACTGTTTCGATGGTTTACAGCTTTGACGGCGAGACGATCACGGTCGACAGCGAGCTCGCAGCCCTGGCACAGCTGGGCAACAACACGTCGGCGGATCTGTTCGCGCGCGTCGCCGACCTCGGCGATAGGGATCTGATCCAATCCCGCTCGAAATGGCGGGCCTTCCTTCCGCACCCGCTTGCCAATCACCTCGCGAAAAAGAAGATCGACCGGACGCCTGATGACGCGCTGCTTGCGTTCGCGGGCTCTGCGCCTGCTCGGCTCGTGACATCCTTCTGCAGGCGGCTCGGCTATCTTCATGATCACCTCCGGGCCGCGACGCTCAGCGCGCGCCTGATTGGCGAGATGAGGGAAGACGACACGATGTCCCGCGAACGTCTTGGGTATCTCGCGCCCTCGGCGCCAGAGGCGGCGCTCGGTCGCATTCAGGTCATCCTGCGGAAGGCGGATGGCGAGCATTTCGGCTTCAACGGCAATCTCACCGGCCTCATCCACGGGCTCGCATATGAGCCGGTCTGGTTCGAGCGCTGTGTTCAGACGCTGGTGGCGTGGAAGCGGGCCACCAAAACGTCAGGCGGGTGGCGGGATGGCGACATCTTCCAGGGTCTCTTCTGGCTGCATCTCTCCGGCACCCGCGCCCCGGTCACCCTGCGGATCGAAGTTGCGGAACGCCTGGCGTCATCGGATGACCCCGACGACCAAGCTGCGGCGCTCAATGCGCTGCACGAACTCCTGCATTCAGGCCAATTCTCGAGTGGCCGCGAATTCAGCTTCGGGATGCGCCGCCGCGACTTCGGCTGGCAGCCCACGACCTATGGCGACACAGCGGCTTGGTATGCAGCCGCGATTGCTTTCGCTTGTCGGCTCATCGCGCGCGGCGATGACATCGGGCGGCGCGCCCAGGACATGCTTGCCACCGAGCTGCCGTCGCTGCTTGCCGTGCCATTCGTCGCCGAACACGCTTTGGCGGCAGCACGGACACTGTTCAGCAAAGGCTATTGGCCGGCCGGCTGGCGCGCGCTTCGCGTCGCTGCGAAGTCCGACGAGGAAGAGCTGGGCGAAGACGTGAGAGCGGAGGTCTTGGCGCTTCTGTCGGAGCGGGCGCCGGCGACGCTTGAAGATCGCCTCGATGTCGTGGCGGGCGCCGACGAATGGTCCTATCTGGACGTCGCCGACGATGACGACGAGGAGGGTGACGGCGCCTCCCAGAGCGCCGCGCCGGATGGCAGCGATGCAGTCAGGCGCTACCATCGCGCAAATGCCGCTGCGGTCGCGCTTGGCGAGGAGCTTGCCGCTGACCCGTCCACGCTGGAGCGAGTGCTTCCGCGCCTTGCGGCGGGAAGATTCGGGCGGGCGAACCAAGTCGGAACAGGGCTCATGCAGGGAGCCTCGTCTCCTTCCGCGATGTGGCGTCAATTGGCGCAGGCCTTCAAGGACGTGCCGCGCGACAAGGCGGACGACTCCATGCTGTGCGGGGCGGTCCGTGCGCTCAGCGCCCGCTCACGCGGGGATGTGGATGCGGTGCTCGATGCCGTAGCTGCTGATCCCGCGCTTGCCCAGCTGTTGCCGACCTTGCAGCGCTACGCGGGGCTCGACAGCCGCGGGGTCGACCGCCTCGTCGCGGCCCTCGCTGGCGCGATCACACCGGTCCAGCGCTTCCGCGCGCTGATCGGCATCTCCACCGATGATGGTCTGCGTCCTAACCGTATCGCGGATCTCACTATTGCGCTTGGTAGCGCCCAGGGCGGCCACGACATCGCGATCGAGATTGTGGAGATAGCCCTGAGATTCGAGAAGGCGGACCCGTCGCCCGAACTACTCCAGGCAGGCGCCGAACTACTTGCTGCGAATCCGTTCTCGGCCAAGCCCAACAACGTGGCGGCGAACCGTTTTGCTGATCTCGCTCGGCGGGTTCTCAAAGCCGATGCGCATGTCGATCTTGCCTATGACCTCATGGCGCGCCTTGTGCGCGCACGCATGGAACGGCGAGCCTACGGGCACGAATGGCGCAAGTATGCGCAGGCGATCGTCAAGGCCAGGCCCTGTCGTGCGCTCGATGCGCTGCTTCTCGACGGCGAGTTGGGCAAAGCGCTTGAGGACCTCGTCCGCGAAGGTTTTGACCGTCGCGAGGATCTGCTGCAGGGCGTCGATTTGCCGGCGATCATCGCCTGGGCAGAGGCCGATCCTAGTAAGCGGTTTGCCGTGTTGGCCAAATTTGCTCCGCTCATGGCCCTGCCGGCGAACGATCATGGCGACAATGATGAATTGTCGCAGCTCCATCCGGTCATGATCGCGCTCATCGACAGAGCACCCGACAAAGCTCCCGTGCTGGCGGCGATTCAGCGGAATTTTTATCCTCGGGGCGTTTTCTCTGGCCCTTTGTCCAGCATTTTTCGTCGCCGTCGTGATGGCGTCGCTGCGCTGGCATCGCATGCCCATCCGGACGTCCGCGCTTGGGCTGCCAGCGCGGTGAGGCAGCTTGAGGCGAACATCGCCGACGCAGCGGCACGCGAAGAGCGGGTCGACCGCCGGGAACAGCGGTTCGAATAGCGGCGTGGTGACGGGTGTGATCGCGTGACAGGACGGCCGCCAATCAAGGCGACCCGCTCTTGTGGCCGGGCTCCAGGCTGCGTCCCGAGCCAAGAGGTCTTGGCTCTCCGGGTTACAATCCCTGTCGCGGCGGAGCGTCTGACATTTGCGGTCTGATCCTGGCCTTGATGAGCGCGGCTTCTAGGGCGGGGATGTCCGCGTCGGGTGAAAGGAGAATCGCTTCAATCGTCCCGTCGCTCATTGCCTCCTGGAAATCGAAAGCCAGCTGCAAGCTTGGCGGGAAGGTCAGGATCGATCCGTTCGCCAGACGGAATT
>DAIRES010000195.1:0-6047 GCA_036795465.1 Hyphomonadaceae bacterium | reverse complement strand
ATGGATGAGTTCGATCTCATCCGCCGATACTTTGCACCACTGGCAAGTTCGCCCGGCGCTGATGGTCTGCGCGATGACGTGGCGGAGATTGCGCCCGGCCTGATCGCGACGAAGGATGCGATCGTCGAGGGCGTGCACTTCCTGCCTAATGATCCGATCTCGACCGTGGCGCAGAAGCTGGTGCGGGTGAATGTTTCCGACATCGTCGCCAAGGGCGGAAAGCCGGATGCGGCGTTGCTGGCGCTGGTGTGGCCGAAGGGGCGGGCTTCGGAGCAGCTGGGTGATTTCGCGCGGGCGTTGGGAGCTGACCTTGCCAGGTGGGGCGCGCATCTCGTCGGCGGCGACACGACATCGACCAGCGGGCCGCTGACTTTATCGCTGACATTGCTGGGGCGCGTGGGCGCGCGTGGTGCGGTACGCCGGTCTGGCGCGCGGGTGGGCGACGATGTCTGGGTCAGCGGGACAATTGGCGATAGCGTGCTGGGTCTGATGGCTGCGAAGGGTGCGTTCGGGAAGCTTTCGGCCGAGGCAAGTAATCTGCTGGTGTCTCGCTATCGCGTGCCGGAGCCGCCGAGGCTGGCGTTTGCGGATCTGGTTGCTGCTTATGCAAGCGGGTCCGTGGATGTCTCGGACGGGCTGGTGGCAGATGCCGGGCATGTGGCTGAAGCGTCTGGTGTGCGGCTGGTGATCCGCGCAGGCGATGTGCCCTTGAGTGCTGTCGGGAGCGCTTATGTCGCCAACGCAAAGGTCGAGCTGAAGGCGCTGCTGACTGGCGGGGACGACTACCAGACATTGTTCACCGCGCCGCAGTCTGCTCGCGCGGAGATCGAGCGGGCGGGGCAAGTTGTCACCCGGATTGGCGCCGTCGATGCGGGGGCGGGCGTGAGCGTTCTGGGCGCTGACGGCGATGAAATGGCTTTCGATCGCGCCGGTTGGCGGCACTTTTCCGGGCCTGCAGAAGCGTAAACGCAGCCTCAACCATTGCCCGGCAAGGTGGCGGGATGCGCCTTTCCCGTCGTGAATTGCTGACTGCCGTTTCGGTCGCCGCTGTGATGACTGCCCTGCCAATCGCCGTGGCGCAGGAGCATGGCGCGGAGCCTGCGGCGCCTGATGAGGCGGAGGTTGCGCGTTCGGTTGAGCTGGGCGGGCTGGTGTTCCCGATCTTTGACAAGGACCTGAAGCTCAAGAACTACCTGTTCATCAGCGCGCGCATGCTGGCCGGCCCGGGCAAGGATGTGTGGAAGTATCGCGAGCAGCAGCACTTCATTCGCGACGCGATCGTGCGTGCGTCTCACAAGGTGAGCTTCAACGTCGCCGGCAATTTCAAGAAGCTGGACGAGAAGCTGGCTGCTGCTGAATGCCTGAAAGCTGCGAACGCGGTTCTCGGCGAGAAGGACGCGCTCGTGTCGATGACGTTCACGCAGATCGCAAGCCAGCTCTCAGGCTAATCCGGTTCTAGTTGTTGCGGCCAGGGTTGTCGCCGGGCTGGCGATTGTCCTGCTGGTCCATGCCGGGCAGCTGGTTGCGCAGGCTACCGAGCGTTCCGAACAGTTGTTCCAGGATGCCGAGTTCGCGGCCGCGCGTGGGCGTGACGCGCGAGTTGTAGTCGATCACGCGGCCATCCTCGGTGTCGTAGATGAGCACGTCGGAGACGACATCATCCTCGTCGAACTGGACAGCGATGATGTGGCGCTGGACGACTTTCGGATAGTAGAAGGCGAGGCGTTCGCGGGTGGATGACATGTACACCCAGAGCTTTTCCTTGCCGGGCGCGAACTTGCCCTGCACGCCGGCGGTGTCGAAGATCGAAGCCGTCGAAGGGGTGCCGAGGCGGGCGAGCACGGTCGAGCGCGTGTCGACGGCGGGCTTGACGTCTTCCGGGAGGGCCTGGTCGGGCACGTAGCCGTGGAAGTCGCGCGTCGCGGTGCAGCCGGCGCCAGCGAGGGCGGCGGCGGCAATGCCGACAAGAGCGAGACGGCGCAGGGCCATGTGGAAACTCCAGTACTTGGGGCTAGCTACAGGCAGGCCAACCGACTTGGCAAGGCTGGGAGACATCAGGTCTTTTTTGGGGCGAAATCGCCTCTCGGGAGACGGCTTCCCAGGCCGGGGAAGCCTGCTAGTGTCGCGCGCCTCGGGGTGAGGTACGCCAATGGCGAATCCAAAGGGCAGGCATGGCGCTCGGTAGCTGGTTTCAATCCAAGAAGAACCGCTGGGCTGTGGAGCGGCTGCACCGATCCATTCAGGATCAGGCGCTGAAGCCTGAATTCTATTATGACGGCGGCGTCCGCGACAATTTTTCCGGGCGTTTCGAGATGACCTCCCTTCTGGCGGCGCTGATGTTCCGGCGGCTGCGTGCGGCTGGAGGCGCCGGCAAGGCGCTGGCTCAGGACGTGTTCGACGCCCTGTTTGATGGCTTTGACGAGGCCCTGCGCGACATCGGGACGGGTGACCTCACCGTGGGCAAGAAGATCCGCAAGATGGGCGAGGCCTTCTACGGGCGCGCCAAGGCCTATGACGAGGCGCTGGCGGGCGAAACCGAAGTGGACCTGCAGCATTCCCTGGTGCGGAATCTGGGGCTCGCGGACACGGAAATGGAGCGGTTCGGCAAGTATGTCCGGCTCGTCGAGAGCACGCTGAGGCGGCATACGGACGAGCAACTGATGTCCGGCGAAGTGAACTGGCCGCGGCTGCCCTGAGCGTCAGGCGCTAAATTTCCCTGTGATTCCGTGCGCTTACAGCGACGCAGGGACGGACTTCACGGGGCCTGTTACCTCTCCCCGCTCGTGCTATTAGACCCCCTGAATCATGGGATGCACCGGGTTGATTCCGCTCGGTAAGCGCCATGCTGGAGCGCTTCGGCGGACATGGCGAACGGCAAGATCATATCCATCGACGGGATGGGCGGCGACCACGCGCCCCGGATCGTCGTCGAAGGGCTTGAGCGGTTCGCTCAGCGCCGCCGCGATCTGAATTTCCTGCTGCATGGCGACGAGACGCAGCTGGCGCCGCTGATGGCGAAGGCGCCCACGGCGGCGGCGAGCACGACGATCCGGCATACCGACAAGATGATCTCCATGGACGCAAAGCCCGCTGATGCGGTGAGGCGGGGCAAGGGATCGTCCATGTGGAACGCCATCGAGTCGGTGAAGAACGGCGAGGCGATGGCCGCCGTTTCGGCCGGCAATACCGGCGCGCTGATGGGTCAGTCGATGCTGATCCTCAAGAAGGCCGAGGGCGTGGAGCGGCCCGCACTGGCGGCGAGCTGGCCGACGCGGACCGGCGTTTGCGCCATGCTGGATCTGGGCGCGGACATCGCAGCGACGGCAGAGCAGCTGGTTGAGTTCGCAATCATGGGGCAGGCGTTCGCGCGCGTTGTGAACGGCGTGGCGAATCCGCGCGTGGCGCTGCTGAACATCGGTTCCGAGGAGCTCAAGGGCCACGAGTCGATCCGCGAGGCCGCTCGCCTGATCCGGGGCAGCAATCTGCAGATGGATTTCCGCGGCTATATCGAGGCTGACAAGATCGGCTTTGGCGAAGTCGATGTGGTGGTGGCTGATGGGTTCACCGGCAACGTCGCTCTAAAGACGGCCGAGGGCATCGCGAAGATGATGTCCGACATGCTGAAAGAGGCGTTCAAGTCGGGCCCGTTGGCGACGCTCGGCGCCCTTCTGGCCATGCCCGCCCTCAAGAAGTTCAGTGCGCGGCTTGATCCCCGCAAGGTCAACGGCGCCGTTTTCCTGGGATTGAACGGCGTTGTGGTGAAAAGCCATGGCGGCACGGATGCGGTTGGTTTCGAGCAGGCAATCTCAGTTGCCGCCGGCATGGGCGAGAGCCATTTCCGTAGCGAAGTGGAAGAGAACCTGAAACGGTTGGTGGCCAGTGCGAGCGCTGCGGCGCCCGCTGCAGTGACAAGCGAACAGGCCGCCAAGTAACACGAGGCGTTTGCGTGACAGAATTCGTATCGGTTGTGCGTGGCGTTGGCGGTCATCTCCCCGAGAGGGTGCTGACGAACGACGATCTCGCGAAAATGGTCGATACGACGGACGAGTGGATCACCGCGCGCACTGGCATCAAGAAGCGGCACATTGCGGCTGATGGCGAGTACACGTCCGACCTCGGCGCGAAGGCGGCGAAGAAGGCGATGGATGCAGCGGGCGTCGGCCCTGACGACATCGATCTGATCGTTTGCGCCACGGCGACGCCGGACTACACGTTCCCGTCGACCGCCACGGTCATCCAGCACAAGCTCGGTATCTCGCGCGGCGCGGCGTTCGACCTGCAGGCGGTGTGTTCGGGCTTTGTCTATGCGGTGGCGACAGCGGACAATTTCCTTGCGCGCGGACAGTTTGAACGCGCGCTGGTGATCGGCGCGGAGACGTTCTCGCGCATTCTCGACTGGTCCGATCGCTCCACCTGCGTGCTGTTCGGCGACGGGGCGGGGGCCATCGTGCTGGAGCGCCAGGAGAAGGCGAAAGCCGGCGACCGGGGGGTGAAGGGCATCCACCTGCGCTCGGACGGGAAATTCCGCGAGTTGCTCTACGTTGATGGCGGGCCGTCGACGACGCAGACCGTTGGCCATCTCCGCATGGTCGGCAATCAGGTGTTCAAGCACGCGGTGGGCAAGATCTCGGACAGTGTCCGCGCCGCCGCCCAGCAGGCCGGGATCGACGTGAAGGACATCGACTGGTTCGTGCCTCACCAGGCCAACCAGCGCATCCTCTCCGCCGTTGCGGAAAGGCTTGGGCTGGAAGAGCACAAGGTCGTCTCGACCGTTGCGGAACACGGGAATACGTCGGCGGCCTCGGTGCCTCTGGCGCTGGCAGCTGCGACCGAGGATGGCCGCATCAAGCAGGGCGATCTGGTGCTGATCGAGGCGATTGGCGGGGGGCTCACCTGGGGCTCGGCGCTCATCCGACTTTAACATCTCGTAAACGGATGAAATTGTTCGGGATTTGAGGGAATGACCCCTTAACATCCGAATCGCACCAGTTTAGTCTTTCCCATCACTACGGAGAGGCTGGGTGCCGGAGAATACTCTTACGCGCGCAGATATCGTCGATCGGCTCGTCCAGAAGGTCGGGCTGACCAAACAGGATTCCAGCAACTTCCTCGAGCGAGTGCTTGAGCTGGTGTGCGTGGAGCTCGAGCGGGACGAGGACGTGAAGTTCGCCCGCTTCGGCAATTTCGTGGTGCGTCGGAAAAAAGCACGCGTCGGTCGCAATCCCAAGACCGGCGAAGAGGCTCCGATTTCTGCAAGACGGGTGGTGTCGTTCAAGCCTTCTCCGCTGTTGCGGCAGAGGGTCGAAGCTGCACAGACCGCCCGGAGAGATTGATGTCCACCACATCGCAGGCCGTCCTGTCGCCGGAGTCGGATTCCGAGTCCGGCTATGCGTGCGACAAATCCGCTGAAGCTTTCCGCACGATCGGCGAGGCGGCAGGGGAGCTAGGGCTCAAAACGCACGTGCTGCGTTTCTGGGAAACGAAATTCGACAACCTGCGCCCGATGAAGCGCCCTGATGGCCGCCGCTTCTATCGCCCGGATGACATGGAGCTGTTGCGCAGGCTTCAGAATCTCCTGCACGTGCAGGGACTGACCGTTCGCGGAGCCATCAAGGCTCTCGATGGCGACATCGGAGACCAGCCGGGGGCGGCTGCCGAGGTCGAAGCCGAAGGGGCTGAAGAGATGATGATTCCGGTGGAGACCGGCGCATCGGTGCGCGAGCTTCAGGAAGCCGTGCGCGACGCCGTCGAGCGTGGCGATTTCCGCGCCCCCGAAGTGCAGACGTCGTCGGCCGCCAAGCAGCGGCTTGAGTCCCTGCTGTCGGACCTGACCAGCCTCAAGTCGCGCCTCGATGCGGTGCGGACGGCGGCTTAGGCCGCTTTCGATATTCGAAAACACCTGTTTTGCTTGGGAATCCCGTTGTTGCTCCCGGCGGGTGAGCCCCCTATAAGGGCGCTCCTGAATTGGCGGAGCGTGGCGCAGCCCGGTTAGCGCACTAGTCTGGGGGACTAGGGGTCGTGGGTTCGAATCCCGCCGCTCCGACCAT
>DAIRES010000194.1:0-6057 GCA_036795465.1 Hyphomonadaceae bacterium | reverse complement strand
AGGCGCCGGTGGCGACGATCGCGTCGATCATGCCGAACTTCACCATGTCGCGGTAAACGTGCATGCAGCCGCCCGCCGAGGTGGAGCCGGCGAGGATCAGCCAGGTCGAGCAGCCCTTTTCCTTCAGCGCCATGTTGAAGATGTCGGCAGCGCGGGCGGTGTCGCGCGAGGAGAACGACATCTTGCGCATCGAGTCGATGATCGGGCGCGCGTCGAACGACGTCATGTCGACATGCTCGACGGTTTTGCCGAGCAGCTGGGCTTTGGTGTTGTTGCGCTTCTTCGCGACGGCTTTGACCGGCGCGGCCTTGGCGGAGGATTTCGTGGCCATAGCAGGATGACTCCAGAGGAGAGGACGTCAGAAGGGCGACGGCCAGCCTTGGCTCCCGGTTCCGGGATTGGGCGGGGATATAGCAGTGTGCGGATGGATTTAAATAGCCAAAGCGCGAAGCGCGTCTTGTGAAGAAAGCGCGCGACCCGCGAGTTCAATGGAAAAGCGCGGGCCGGGGTTCATTTGGCCCGCGCTTCCAGTTTGTGTCAGTTTGACTACGATACAACCTTGAGGCGACGCGACGACTTGCGGGCCGAACGGCGCGGGGCCGCAGGCTGGCGCTTTTCGACGGCGCCGTACATCGTGGTCCAGGGCAGGTCCTCGACACCGATCGTTTCGGTTTCGCCGAAGCCGTTGAACCGCGTCTGCATGGCGACGCCATAGGCGCCGAGCATGCCGATCTCGATGTAGTCGCCTTCGCGGATGTCAGCGGGGAGGACGAACGGTCCTTCCATCGCATCCAGCGAGTCGCAGGTCGGGCCATAGAGCTTGAAGCCCTGTTCGCCAGCCTCGAATTCGCCATCCGGGCGGTGGGCCTTCACGGGGAAGGGCCACTTGCAATGCGCGGCGTCGAACAGGTTGCCGTAGCTGCCATCGTTGATGTGCAGCGCGCCGTCCTTCACCAGCTCGACGCGGGCGAGGATGGAGCTTGATTCCGCAACCATCGCACGGCCGGGCTCGCACCACAGCTTGGCGTTCATCGCGACCGGCATTCCTTCGAAGGCCGACTTGATGACGTTGAGGTACAGCTCGAGGTCCGGCGGCGTCATGCCGGGATAGGCCGACGGGAAGCCGCCGCCCACATCCACGACGTCCACGATGACACCGGCTTTCACGATGATGCCGGACGCAAGGTCCATCGCATCGCGGAAGGCCGACGGGCTCATGCATTGCGAGCCGACGTGGAAGGAGACGCCGAGATTGTCGGCATAGCCGCGCGCCTTCTGGAGAAGGGGAGCAGCCGCTTCTTCCGAAGCGCCGAACTTGTTCGACAGGGCGTACACCGCGTCAGCATTGTTGACGGCGAGCCGCACCACGAGCGTGAGGTCGTCAGCGCGCTGTGTAGCGGCGACGATCTTCTCGAGTTCGGCCTCGCAATCCAGCGAGAAGGTGCGAACGCCATGCTCGAAGTAGGCGCGCTCGATAGCCTTGCGCGACTTCACCGGATGCATGAACGCCAGCTTCGCGTCTGGATAGCGCGATGTGACGAGCTTGATCTCTTCTTCCGAAGCGACATCGAACCCGCGCAGGCCAGACGCATAGTATGCGTCGAGCGCCCACGGCGAAGGGTTCGCCTTTACTGCGTAAAGAACTTCGCCCGGAAAATTATCCCTGAACCAGGTAGCCGCTATAGACACCCGCTCCGGTCGCACGCATGCGACAGGCAGCTCTGGGAGTCGTTCCCGGACCAGGTCCAGGGGCGTATGAAACGTGAGCAATTCACGTACACCCCTGTTAGTTGTTGAACCCAATCCGGCGTTAGTACGGGCTTTCAACTCGTTAAGTCTGCCTCTCAACCCGCACACGTCATCCAAACCCCACCTCGTTCAGAGGAGCTCCTCTTTTGAGGAGCGGGTTCCTTTCAGTGGGAACCCTTGGGAAGTTCAGACGCCACGTGGAATCAAGGCGCAGAGCCTCGAGCCGATGTCCGCCGGCGCGATGTATATAGGTCCATAGGTTGAGCGTGTAAATAAAATCTTGCGGGCCTTCAGTGGGTTGCCAACAACCATTCAGAATCCGCAATCAATTAGTAGCGCGAGCCGCGTGGCGGAGTTTTGTGACAGCGGCGGCGGCGGCCGAGCAGCCGGATTCGCACAACTGATTCGCTCGGATAGATATGCATTTTTGGGCCGTAGAGGTTTGCGACATGGCGTCGGTGAGTGCTGAGATCAGACTGCCGGACTGGCTCGCGACGATGGCGCTGCCGCCGGCGCCAGTGTCGGATGAGGCGTGCATGCGGCTGGCGATCGCCGCCGCGCGCGAAAATGTCGCGCGCCGTTCGGGCGGGCCGTTCGGCGCCGTGATACGCCTCGATTCTACCGGCGTGATATTCGCTTTGGGCGTCAACCTCGCCATGGCGAGCGGCAACCCGGTGCTCCATGCCGAGACAGTTGCGATCTCGCTCGCGGGTCGGCGGCTGACCGAAGCGGGCGGGGTGACGCTCTTCACCTCCTGCGAGCCTTGCATCATGTGTCTCGGGGCGTCGCACTGGGCGCAGATCGGCCGGATCGTTTCCGCGGCGCTGAAGGAAGATGCCGAAGCGGTCGGGTTCAGCGAGGGGGCGGGGACCGAGCAGCTGCGCATCGAGATGGAGGCGAGGGGCGTGGTTTTTCTATCAGGATTCCTGCGCGCCGAGGGGGCAGCCGTTCTGGCCGACTACGCCGCGCGGGGTGGAGAAATCTACGGTCCCGAGGGCTGACGGGAAATTTATTGCTTCTCGATAAGTGCAGCCCCTAGAGTGCTCCGGCAACGGAACAAAGGGTCTGAGATGTCGAGAAGAACGATCACGTCGGTCGCTGGCGTATTGGCGTCGTTGCTGGCGAGTTCGTGCGCAACGCCGCCTGCGTCGGACACCTACGCCGCCCCGATGATTTCGGCCCAGCCCTCGCCGCAGGCAGCGGCGCCGGCGCGCGATCCTGTCGTCGCGAAGATTGCGTCGATGGACTACGACATTCCCTTCACCAAATACGTGCTGAAGAACGGCCTGACCCTCATCGTGCATGAGGACACGAAGACGCCTACGGTGACGCTGCACCTCGTCTATCATGTGGGCTCCAAGAACGAGCCCAAGGGACGCTCCGGGTTCGCACACCTGTTCGAGCATCTGATGTTCAACGGATCGCAGCATTTCAACGACGACTTCTTCAAGGCGACGCAGCAGCTCGGCGCGACCAACCAGAACGGGTCGACCAACACCGACCGCACCAACTACTACCAGACCGTGCCGAAGGCGGCGCTGGACTCGATCCTGTGGCTGGAATCCGACCGCATGGGATACCTGCTCGGCGCGGTCGATCAGGCGCGGCTCGATGAGCAGCGCGGCGTTGTGCAGAATGAAAAGCGGCAGGGCGAGAACCAGCCCTACGGCCAGGTCAACAACCGCCACGTTGCGGCGACCTATCCTGAAGGCCACCCGTACGATCACACTGTCATCGGCTCGATGGATGATCTGGGCGCGGCCAAGCTGTCGGACGTGCAGGACTGGTTCAAGACCTGGTATGGCCCCTCGAACGCCATCCTCGTGATCGCGGGCGACATTAAGCCGGAAGACGCCAAGGCGCAGGTGGAGAAATACTTCGGTGAGATCCCGCCGGGGCCGCCGCCATCGCAGCCGAAATCCTGGGTGCCGCCGCTGGCCGAGAACCAGCGCGAGGTGATGTATGACCGCGTGGCCCAGCCCCGCATCTACAAGACCTGGAATGTGCCTGAACTCGGCAATCCGGAAGGCGAGCAGCTCGACAACCTGGCGGCGGCGCTCGGCGGCGACAAGAATGCGCGCCTGACCAAGCGGCTTGTTTACGATGAACAGATCGCGACCAGCGTTGCGGTGATGAATCCGCAGAGCGAGCTTGCGGGGCAGTTCCGCATCATCGTCACGGCAAAGCCGGACGCCGATCTCAAGAAGATCGAAGTCGCGATCGACGAGGAAGTGAACCGCCTCATCCAGTCCGGCCCGACACAGGCCGAGATCGACAAGAACATCGTGCAGACGGTGTCGGGCGTTATTTCCGGCCTTGAGAGCACATCGAGCAAGGCGGCTGATCTTGCGCAGTGGGAGATGATCTCCGGCAATCCCGGCGGCTGGAAGCAATCGCTCAGCCGCCTCGAAGCCTCGACGCCTGCAAGCGTGCAGGCTGCTGCGCGCAAATGGCTGACGCGTGGGTCCTATACGCTGACGGTCCTGCCGTTCGGCGACCCGAAGGCATTCGCGCCTGCGGTTGATCGCTCGAAGATGCCGTCGCCCGGGTCGATCGCGGACGCGATCTTCCCGCAATACCAGACCGCGACGCTTTCGAATGGCGTGAAGGTCATGCTGGTCGAGCGGCATGACGTGCCGCAGGTCAACGTGTCGATGCTGATCGACACGGGTTATCCGGCCGATCAGACGACCATCAAGGACGGTCTCTCGGGCCTGACCGCCAGCATGCTGGACGAGGGCACGACTACACGCTCGGCCCTGCAGATCGCGGATGAGCTGGATCGGCTGGGCGGCTATGTCGGTGCGGGCGGCGGCGGGGAAAGCTCGTCCGTAGAGTTCTCCGCGCTCACGCCAACGCTCGACCAGGTCATGGCGATCTGGGCCGACGTGCTGCGCAATCCGGCGTTCAGCGAAGCTGATTTCCGGCGCGTGCAGGCGCAAACGGCTCAAGGGCTCCAGGCGCAGCTGCGCGACCCTGCCTCGGTTGGCCAGCGTGTCATGTCCAGGGTGCTGTGGGGCGACAACCACCCCTATGGCCACCTCATCTCGGTGGACGAGATCACATCCATGACGCGCGCCGACGCTGCTTCTTTCCACAAGCAATGGTACGGCCCCAACAACGCGACGCTGTTCGTCGTCGGCGACACCACGCTGGCCGAGATCACGCCGAAGCTGGAAGCCGCGCTCAAGGGCTGGGCCGATGCGCCGAACAAGCGCCAGCCGGTGCCCGTTGGTGCGAGGCCGGCCAAGCCGGTGGTGTATCTCGTCGACCGGCCGGATTCCGCGCAGTCCGTCATCCTCGTTGGTTCGCCACAGCCGCCGCGCAACCCGGCGGACGACACGCGTATCTCGGCATTCAACGCACTGTTCGGCGGTAACTTCACCAGCCGCGTGAACATGAACCTGCGCGAGGACAAGGGATGGTCCTACGGCGCCCGCTCGATGATTATTTCTGGTCGCGGTCCGCGCACCTTCCTCATCTCGGCGCCGGTGCAGACGGATCAGACGAAAGGCGCGCTGGTCGAACTTCGCAAGGAGCTGACCGACATTGTCGGCAAACGCCCGCCGACGAATGCCGAACTCAACACGGTGCGGACAAACACGCTGCTCGGCCTGTCGAGCCGGTGGGAAACGGCGGACGCCGTGCTGGGCACGTTGCAGGATATCTCCCTGAACAACCTGCCGTCAGACTACTGGGCGAAGTATGCAGACACCTATCGCAATGTGACGCCGGCGGAGGTTGAAGCGACGGCGAAGGCGATGATCCCGAACCAGAACCATGTCTGGGTGATCGTCGGAGACCGCGCCAAGATCGAGAAGGGCATTCGCGACCTCAACATCGGCGACGTTCACGTTGTCGATGCGGATGGCAATCCGGCCGAGTGAGTCGGCGGGCGAGAGACGTCAGTCGACGCTGATGATCAGTTCGTCAGCGTCGGCCATGTCACCCGTCAATTCGGTGCTAGCCCAGGTCTGACCTGCTTTCAGCGGGATAGACGTTGTTTCGCCTTTGGCTGTGCGCACCGTCACCTGCCGGCGCGCATCGCGCTCGACTTCGTTTGCGGCGGGGCGCAGCCGGATCTGGATGCGATCACCCATCTGGGTGAAGGAGAGAATTGGATCGCTGAGTTCTACGGATCGCGCAGCCGCACCGTCCTGACGCTCCGGCAGCATCACCGTGACGGCGGCTGGCGTGACCAAAAGGACTGCGGCGGCGACGAGGGCGAGTTTGGTAACCATGCGATACGTTTCGGGCCGGGTCTGAATGGGCCCAGCCGGACGACTCGCAAATTGCGTGCCCGCGGCA
>DAIRES010000193.1:0-6067 GCA_036795465.1 Hyphomonadaceae bacterium | reverse complement strand
CTGGCTGCACTGGCGCCGGGTGACCTGTCCAAGGTCTTCTTCTGTGAATCCGGATCTGTCGCGGTCGAAGTGGCGCTGAAGATCGCCGTGCAGTGGTGGCGCAACACGACGGGGCAGGTTCGCTCCAGGTTTCTCGCGTTCAGGGGCGGGTATCACGGCGATACTTTCGTCACGATGTCAGTGTGCGATCCCGAGGACAGCATGCACTCGCTGTTCGGACCGGCTCTCCCGAGCCAATACATCGCGGCGCTTCCAGTCGATGATGGATCGGCGGTCGATCTCGACAGGATGCTGGACACACATCGCGATATCGCAGCGGTCATCGTCGAGCCGCTGCTGCAAGGCGCCGCGGGGATGCGAATGCACGACGTCGAAACCTTGCGGCGCATCCGCGCGGCATGTGACCGCCACGGCGTGCCGCTGATTTTCGACGAGATCTTCACCGGCTTCGGCCGCCTTGGCGGAATGTTCGCCGCGACCGTATCTGGCGTCACGCCTGACATCATGACGCTCGGCAAGGCGCTGACGGGCGGCGTCACGCCGCTGGCAGCCACGATCGCCAGCCGGCGCATCTACGAAGCTTTCCACTCGGATGACGCGACCAAGGCTCTCATGCATGGGCCGACCTATATGGGTCATGCGCTTGGCTGTGCGGCAGCCAATGCATCGCTCGATCTGTTTGAACAGGAACCGCGACTGGAGCAGGTCGCAAGGATCGAGCAGGATCTGAAATCGGCGCTCGAGCCCCTGCGTGACGCGCCACAGGTCGCCGACGTTCGCATTCGCGGTTCGGTAGGTGCGGTCGAACTACGCGAGGCTTTCGATGTGCAGGCCATGCGTCGGCGTTTTATCGACCAAGGTGTCTTCATCCGGCCGATCGGCAAGGCAATCTACCTTGCGCCGAGCTACACCATAGACGCCGCCGACCTCGCATCCCTGACCGCGGCAATCGTGCGCACCGCCGCCGGATAGCCCCCAAAGCTCTTAAAAACTCGCCCAGCCGGGCGTTTTCGTTGTGACTAGTGTGCCACACGCACATTCAATCGCGTGCGATGGGGATTGTGACAGCGAAAACTTCCATGCGAGAAATCGGGTGCCGGAGTCAGGACCGGCATAAGACGAGTTGGCATTCTGAAGTGAGGAATAACCAACACGGATATCTGTCTGGCTGTGCTCGCAAGGGTCGGCCGCCAGAAATCCTGGACTGATAGATGGGCGGCTTCGGCCGCCCTTTTTCTTTTCCTCAGATGCTCTTCGAGCGCCCGGCCCAGTACGGCGCGCGCACCTGCGCACGTAACACCTTGCCGGCGGCATTGCGCGGCAGAGTATCGACATAGTCGACCGTACGCGGACGCTGGAAGCCCGGCAGTTTGTCCTTCGCAAAGTCGAGGATCGACTGGGTCGTCTCTGCCGAGCGTGAAACGCCCGGCTTCAGTTCCACCACTGCCTTGATCTCTTCGCCCCAGTCCTCATTCGGTACGCCGACCACAGCCGCATCTGCGATGTCCGGATGCCGGATCAGTATCTCGTCGATCTCGACCGGATAGATATTCACGCCACCGGAAATGATCAGTTCCGCTGTGCGACCCGTCAGAAAGAGATCGCCGTCGGCGTCGAACCGACCCATATCGCCAAGCGTGAACCAGTCGCCGCGATAGCTAGAGTCCGTTTTCGTCTGCTCTCTGTAATACTCAAAGCGCCCCGTGTCCGGCGCCTTTACATAGATGAGGCCCTCCGATCCTTGCGGCACGACATTGCCGTCAATGTCGAGCAGCTTGATCTCGACGCCGGGCACCGCCTTGCCGACCGTGCCTGGCTTCTTCAGCCACTCATGCGGCCCGACAAACACCCCGCCGCCTTCTGTCGAGGAATAGTATTCGTAAATCGTCGGGCCGAACCAATCCATCATCTGCTGCTTCACATGCGCAGGGCAGGGCGCCGCTCCGTGGATGATCCAGCGCATTGACGAGATGTCGTATTTTTTCCGCGTCGCTTCCGGAAGCTGCAACATGCGGTGCATCATGGTCGGTACGATATGGGTATGGGTCGCCTTGTGCGTTTCGATGAGCCGCAACGTTTCCTCGGCATCCCACTTGTCCATCAGCAGCACGCCGACACCGGCATTGATCGGGATGACGAAATTGATGCCGAGCGGCGCGGCGTGATAAAGGGGGCCGGTCAGAAGCGAGAGATCGGTCTTAGGATTCCACTTCGCCGTCTCATTGCAGACGCCGGTGAGTTGCGAAACCACCGGGCGCGTCCGGCGATAGACGCCTTTGGGACGCCCCGTAGTTCCGGACGTGTAGAGCATCGTGGAGCCCGGTTCCGGATTGTCGATGTTTGCGTCGCTCTCTCCGGCCAGCGCCGTATCGTAATCGTCGAAGCCCGGAATGGCGCCCGCAAACGAGAGCTTGACCGTCAGCTTGTCTCCAGCTTTTGCGGCGGCTTCGGTCGCGCCAGCCACAAAGCGGCCACTGGCGATGAGCGCTTTCGCGTCACAGTTGTCCACCACATACGCAATGAGTTCCGCCGACTGATGCCAGTTCACGGCGGTAAGCCGCAGGCCGGCCCGCTGCGTAGCAGCCCAGACTTCCGCGAATTCGGGTCCGTTGTGCGCGAGCAGGGCGACGCCATCGCCGGACGCCAACCCGCGCTGCCGGAACAGGCGAACAAGCTGGTTTGCGCGCGCGTTGAATTCGCGCCAGGTGCGATTGCCGCTCGGCGATATGATGGCCAGCTGATCCGGTGTCCGGCGGGCATGGACGGCAACTGTCATGCCCTGGGCAATCAGCTGCTCGTCCGTGAGATTGTCGATCTGGCTCATGGTTCGTTTCCCCCCGGTTCCCGGTTGTATGCCGGCAACATAGAGCGGCATCGCCGTTATGGGCAATGCGGACAGATCAGGTTGAAGCGGGCTTCAACTCGTCGCGAAGTTGCCGTTTCAGCACCTTGCCGATCGACGACCTCGGCAGCGACTCGACGACCACCGCATATGTCAGCCGCTGCGTTTTCCCGACTTTGGCGTTCAGCCACTGCCTCAATTCTTCGGCCGTCGCCACCGCGCCGTCGCGCAGGACGATGAAGGCGGCCGGCGTCTCGCCCCATTCGCGCGATGGAATGCCCACGACAGCAGACTCGGCGACCGCAGGGTGCTTTGCCAGTTCGGCTTCAAGGTCACTGGGATAGACGTTGAAACCGCCGGTAATGATCATGTCCTTCTTCCGGTCGCCCAGAACCAGGAAGCCGTCTTCGTCAAACCGGCCCACATCTCCCGTGCGTATGAAGCGCTCGCCGTTCGGACTGAACCATTCGGCCTCGGACGTCTTCTTTGGCTGGTTGTGATAGCCGGTCATGATCGACATTGATCGGCCAACAACTTCGCCGGTCTCGCCACGTGGCAATTCGCGGCCATCGTCTCCGATGATGCGAATATCGTGTCCCGGCGCAGGCTGGCCAACCGTATGCAGCTTGTCCGGATACACATGCGCGGCCAGCAGGCATGAGCCGCCGCCTTCAGTCATGCCGTAAATCTCCACGAGACCGCCGGGCCAGCGCTTCAGAATGTTTGCCTTGAGATCGGCTCCGAACGGCGCGCTGGTGCAGGTCTTCATCCGGAACGAGGAAAGGTCGAAGCTGTCGAAGTCAGGCAGATCCATCAGTCGGCGATACTGGACCGGCACTAGCATGGCATGCGTGGCTTTGTGTTTCTGGACCAGCTCGAGGAAGCCTCGCGCA
The DNA here is from genome assembly GCA_036795465.1 of Hyphomonadaceae bacterium. GTDB lineage: Bacteria > Pseudomonadota > Alphaproteobacteria > Caulobacterales > Hyphomonadaceae > UBA7672. The sequence goes on along the minus strand of DAIRES010000193.1, from coordinate 2,332 downwards.
TCGAACTTGCGCATCAGGATGATTGTACCGCCGCGAACGAGCGCGGGGATCAGGCTGACCAGAGTCGTGTTTGAATAGAGCGGTGTCGAGACAATGGTGATCGCGTCAGGACCGTAGCCGAGCGCTTCGGCGCGGCGGATATGGCCCCACCGCATCTTGTGTGGCTGGACAATGCCTTTTGGCGTGCCTGTCGTGCCCGACGAATAGATGATGTTGAATGTCTGATCCGGATCGAGCGTAACCGGCGCAGGCTTCGCGCCTTCGGGCGCCAGCCATGACGCGAACGACGGATTGGATGCGCCTTCAAGTGCGATGCGTTTCACGGTCAGCTTGTCGGCCACCGTGTCGAGCGCGGCGGATGCGCTGTCATCGACAAACAGAATTCCGGCGCCGCAATCGCGGACCATGGCGGCAAGCTGTTCAGCGGTCGATGAAGGTGCAAGCGGGCAGGCGGCTGCGCCGACACGAAGGGCGGCGATATAGACGGTGACGTATTCGATCGATGATGGGCCGCACATGGCGACAGCCCCGCGATCGCCGACACCATCGCGCTGAAGCGCCGCTGCGGCGCGGTCAATCAGCGCGTCGAACTGTGCGAAGGTAAGCGTCCTGTCGCCGTCAATCACGGCGGTGTGCCCGGGGCGCTCCTTGGCATGCGCCCGGATCAGGTCCGGCATCGTGGCGAAGTCTTGGTTGAGAAGTTCGGCTGCTGTGGTCATGTGTGCAATCTCACTTGCCAGTAAAGATGGGTGCGCGGCGCATGTGGAAAGCAGCGCGGCCTTCCTTGAAGTCGTCGCTGTCGAAACATGTGTCGATGGCGCGCTGAGCCTCGTGCAGCAATTCGGGGTTACTCGCGGCGCGGCTTGCAAGCTTGGCGGCCGCAAAACTCAGCGGCGCGGTCGACGCGATCTGATCCGCCATCTCGCGTATGGTCTGGTCCAAAGCGATGGATGGAACGACGCGATTGACGAAGCCTGCCGCCATCGCTTCCTGCGCCGTGAAGTGTCGCGCCGTAGCCAGCATCTCCATGGCCACGCCACGCCCAACGATCGACTGCAAGCGCGCGAGGTTGTCCAGCTCGTAACCCAGGCCGAGTTTTCCGGCAGGCACGCCAAAGCGCGAGCCTTCCGAGCAGATGCGGATATCGCACGCGCTCGCAATCACTACGCCGCCGCCGATGCAGAAACCGTCGATCATGGCGATCACCGGAACGTCGGCTTCGATCAGTGAAGCGGTCGCGGCCGTCACTGCGCTCGTGAATGGTCTGTTGGAGGTTGCGTCATGGCGCTGCACGTCGAACTCGGCGATGTCGGCCCCGGAGATGAAGGCTTTGTCCCCGGCGCCCTTGACCACGATTACGCGGGTTTGCTGATTTGACAGCAGGCTCGCGACAGCTGCTGGCAGATCGTCCCACATGTCGCGCCGGACGGCGTTCAACCTCTCGGGCTGGTTGAACGTGATCCAGCCGATGTGGCCCTCCTGGGCCGCTACCAGCCTTCCGCCAGCGTATTCCATGGATACAGACCCTTGATGCACGCGCCCGTCCGCCTGCGTTGACCCGTCCGGACAACGCCTTTACCAACCTTGTCCAAGCGCTAGGCCGGTTGCCGTTGGGGAGGCAAGAGGCTGCGTGAGCGGGCAGACCAGAAAACCGGCGAAGAGCGATCGCCGCGCCCGTGAAAGGGGAGGAATTACCCGTGTCGGGGTGCTCGCCCGCCGGAGATCAAAGTGTGACTGACGTAGTGTACCTGCAGGTCGCCGCCTCATGAGCGACCGCCATCTGCCTCCGGGCCTGACCGGCGATCTGGACGTGCTGGCCTTTGCCGAGGCCGAGCTGGCGGCCGGACGGCCTGCGGCGCTGATCACCATCGTCAGCCTGGATGGACCGTTCTCGCGACCTTTGGGCGCACAGCTGGCCGTGGCCGGCGACAAACGTTTCGCAGGCAGCATTTCCGGCGGATGTCTGGAACAGGCGCTGACCGAAGAAGCGCAGATCGCCATGAAGGAAGGTACAAACCGCACGCTGCGCTATGGCACGGGGTCGCCATACCTTGATGTACGTTTGCCGTGCGGCGGCGGCATTGATCTCTACGTCGATGTGAATGTGGATCGCGCGGCGCTGCAAAGCGCGATTGCGCTTGGCCGTGCGCGTCGTAGCTTCTCCTTGGTGTTCGATCCTGCTTCGGCGCGTGCGTCGTTGCGGGTCGAGGACGAACAGGTTGACGCTCAGCCCGGCGCGTTCGTGCGGCGCTTCAACCCGAAACTCCGGATCGTGCTGGCGGGGCGTGGATGGGAGATCGTGGCGATGAGCCAGCTGGCCCAGACGGCCGAT
>DAIRES010000192.1:0-6068 GCA_036795465.1 Hyphomonadaceae bacterium | reverse complement strand
TGCTCCGGTCACGGAACAGCCGACCGCTCCGCAAACGCCGCAGCAGTCGTCGTAACTTCAAGGTTTGAACTACTCAGCCTGGCGCCGCTCCCTCACGGGGGCGGCGCTTTGTATTTGGGGTTTGACGGGGCAGGGTGCGCGCATCCAGCGGAGAGGCGGCGCAATGATTATCATTACGGGCACGGTCGTGATTGGGAGAGAGAACCGCGACGCGTTCATTGCGGCGGCCACGCATCACGTGACGCTGTCGCGCACCGAGGCGGGCTGCATCAGCCATGCCTTCCATGAGGATGTTATGTCGCCCGACACATTCGTTTTCGTGGAGCGTTGGCGAGACATGGCGGCGGTGCACGAGCATTTCGCCAAGGACTACAGCCGCGAGACGGCAGCAATGATTCGAAAAATGGCGGTGACTTCGAGTGGCGTCGAGATCCACGATGTTGCGTCGACGCGGGTGGTCTAGGAGCGCCCGGCCAGGGCCAACAAAAAGCCGCTCCGGATATCTCCGGAGCGGCCTTTCAGGTCGGATTTTCGTTCGGGTTAGTTCGACACTCGCACCGAGATGCCGACGACGCGCGGGTCGTTGACGAACGCGGTGTTGTTGTTGAAGTCGATGCCGCCCTTGATGTTGTCTTCGTCCGTGATGTTGCGGGCGAAGGCTGCGACTTCAAGCGTGCCATCCGTGCGGGCCCAGCCGAACTTCAGGCCACCTTCGAACTGATCGTCGGTGGTGAACTCGGTCGACTCGTAGATGAAGAGGTTGGTCTTGCCCTGATAGGCCCAGTCGGTGAAGGCGAAGAGTTCGCCGTCATTGCCGAAGGGTACCGAGTAGCGCGCGGTGAAGTTTGCGATCGACTCAGGCGCGTTCGGGAACGGGTTGCCGTCAACGAGGGCGCGGTTGCGGCCGCTGATCACGACGAGCGGATCCGTGACAGTGCATTGCGCGCAGATGCCCACCGCAAGATTGTCATCATCAATCTCGCTGTCCACGTAGGAGAAGCCGCCCGTGAAGACGAGATTGTCGAGCGGCGCCCATTCGGCGTCGACTTCAAAGCCCCAAGCCTTGCCTTTGTCGGCGTTGACCAGCTGCACAAGGTTGCCGCCGCCGCCAACAGCGGTGAATTGGATGTCCGAAACTTCATAGGTGAACGCGGCGGCGTTGAGGCGCAGCGTGTTGTCCAGAAGGGTCGATTTGAAACCAGCTTCGTAGGAAATCACGCTCTCCGACTGGGCGACCGAGGGCGGATTGTCGAAGGCGATGTCGCGGCCCTGGATAGAGGGCCCACGGAAGCCATCGGCAATGCGAGCGAAAACCGAGAAGTCAGGCGAGATGTCGTACATCGCGCTGATATCCCAGCTTATGTGGTCATCCGAGATGTTCACTGTATCGCCGTCAGCAACGTTGGGGTTGCTGATCGGGGCGTTTAGGACCGTGAGATCCTTTTCATCGTCGGTGTAGCGCAGGCCGCCGGTCAGGGTCAGCACATCGGAAACAGCGTAGCTGGCCTGGCCAAACACGGCCCACGACGTGTTCTCATGCTTGAGCGTGGTCGGGAAAGGATAGCCGCCCGGACCAACCGTAGTGATCGTGAACGACGAATCGAACAGGTAAACGCCAGTCTGCCACGAGAGCGGGCCGGTTGTATCGCTGGCGAGCCGCAGCTCCTGCGTCGTCTGATCGAGCTCGTCGATGGAGTCCTGCGTGTCGGACGAGAAGGGCAGTTCCGGGTAGGTATAGGGGCCGGTAAAGTTGAACGTGTACGGTCCCGGGCTGCCGTCGATGTCGCCGCGGCTGAAGCCTTCGGTCGACTCGTAGGCTGTGATCGAAGTCAGCACCATGTCGCCGAAGTCGTAATTGACGTTGGCTGACGCGCCCCAGCCTTTGTATTCCTGAGGGTTGCCGCCGCCTCCGTCGTAAGAAACGCGATCGCGGTCATAGGTGTCGTTGAGTCCGCTCGTGCCCTGATCAATCACGTTTGCACGGAAGATGGCGGCCGTGCCGTCGAGCTTGCGGACGTGGCCGTTGAGCAGGATGTCGAGTTGCTCGTTCGGGGTGAACAGTAGTTGTCCGCGGGCGGCGATTTCGTCATAGCCGCCAAAGTCGTTGTCGCCGGGGATCGTCGTGTTGTCGATCCAGTCGTCGCGGTGCTGGTAGAGCATCGAGATGCGGCCCGAGACGCCATCGACGATCTTTCCGCCGAGGCCGCCGTCGAACGAGAACGAACCGTAGGAGCCGTAAGACGTCTGCGCGCGGGCGTCGAATTCGTCGCTCGGCTTCACGGAGGTGAAGCGAACGATGCCGGCCGTCGTGTTGCGGCCGAACAGCGTGCCTTGTGGGCCACGATACACCTCGACGCGGTCAACGTCGAAGATCGGGGTCGATTTGAGAACCACGTTCTCCATCACCACGTCGTCCATGATGATCGAGACGGGCTGCGAAGCAGCAAGGTCGAAGTCGGTGTTGCCGAGGCCGCGGATGTAGAAGCGCGGGGCGACACGGCCGTTCGAGCTTTCGGCGTAGAGGGCGGGGACGCGCGCGGCGAGGGCGATCACGTCTTCGCCGGACGAGAAGATCGCGGCCAGCTGGTCTTCAGGCAGGGTCGCCGCCGAGACCGGCACGTCCTGCAGGTTTTCCTCGCGCTGCGTCGCCGTGATGATCACGACGTCGAGGCGGCTGTCGTCGGCTGTCTGCTGGGCGTTGGCCGGCGCCGCCATCAGGGCGACGGCGGAGGCGGCGCCCATCAGGCTGGCCATGAGTTTTGCGGTTGAGATTTTTGATCGAGACATAGGTCGCGCTCCCCGGTGAATTTCCGGAGCGCAGATCACCCGAACGGGTTTCAGGAGTCTTGCACTGTCAGCGCGAATTCGTGTCGGGAATTCGGATTGCGCATTGTCGATGCAAAACTGTCACGAAACGTCTGTGCAGAGGGCGCTGGTTTTCGCCTTGCGCGCGAGCGCGACCCGGCGAGTTCGTCAGGCGATGATGTCCGGCATGATCTTGGACGAGAGCCAGGCGATCCGGTCTTTCACGCGCAGCTTCTCGCGCTTCAGACCCATGACCTTGATGTCGTCGCCGCCAGCCAGCTCCAGCGTTTCGATGGTGCGATCGAGTTCGCGGTGCCGCGCGCGCAGCTCTTCGAGACGGACAAGCATCCCGTCCATGTCAGTGGGGTCGAAGACGATATCGCTCAAACTCGACGACTCCGGTTCTGCCGACACCGCATCGCTTCCGGAATCCGGGGCGATTCAAGGCATTGGAACGCGAGAAGCCACGCGACGGGCTTGTCGCCCGTCTGCCCTCCCGCCGGCGTTGGCCATATCAAATCCAGACGATTCCGTGAAGGCGGCGCGGCGCAGAATGCGGGGCCGAGATGCCTTACGCATGGGCGTATGGGCTCGTGCCGGAGGCGGATTGATATTTTTTCATGCGGAGATGTCATTTGCCGTCTTTCAAGTCGTGACGCGCGAATTTTCTCGTGTTTCTCTTCCCGTGCGGCTGGTCAGCGAGCCGCGACGGTTCTCCCGATTTCTCCATCGGGACCGTAGCGGACGCCGCCCTTTCGCTCGCGGTCGGGGTGGGTCGTGCCGGGCTGAAATCCGTTTGCGGACAAGGTCTGGGCGGCCCCTGAAAAGGAGATGCCCTATATGAGCCAGGAAGCACGCGTTCGGGAGTTGAGCGAGCGCCATAAGCGCCTTGAGGCGGCCATTGCGGCCGAACAGAAACATCCTGCCGGCGACGACCTGCGTATCCACGAACTCAAACGGAAGAAGCTTCGAATAAAAGACGAGATTTCCCAGCTCAGGAACTAGGCTGGCCCTCCGCATTCCTTTGCGGAGCTATCTCACACCGGATTTCCCGCGCATGCAGGTCTGCTCTTGGGCTGCATGCGCGGATATCCGCCTGCATTGTCCCAACTCCTGATTGACGTCTCGCCCCGGCGCGCGAAATGTGCGCTGCAAGGGGCGTGTGTCGGCGGACGAGGGAGAAACGATGCGAGGCCTCTGGGACAACGAACAGCCTGTGTCGCCCAGCCTGTTGCGGTCGGCGCTTGCGCTGGCCGGTGGGTTTCTGGCGCTTTGTTCGGCGGTGGGGCTGTTTCTCGCCGTCGGGAGCATTCTCGGGCAGTTCTACCTGATAGCGGCCTTTCAGGTTGCGCTTGGAATAGCGCTTCCGTTCTCGCTTTGGGTGGGCTTGCGGATGCTGGCCGACGTGCTTGTCGTGCTGAACCGGTCGCATGACAGGCTGGAAGGCATCGAGGATGCGCTGACGGGCAGGGCCGCGCCCGCGCCACGGCCGGCCTATTCCAACAAACCGGCGGCCGAGCGCGCCAGCGATGACGGCCCGGCCTATCCCAGCGAGGAATAGGCGCCAGCGAGGGCGACGCCCACGACCACCAGCCAAGGCGGCGCGCGCGCCATCAGAGCTACGAAACCAACACCTGCGATTGCTGCGTCCAGCGGCGATCTGATCCCCGATGTCAGAACGGGCGTGTACAGGGCCGCCGCGAGCACGCCGACCACCGCGGCGCTCGCGCCACGCATCATGCCGGTTGCCCACGCGCGGGACCTGATCGCGCCCCACATCGGCAATGCGCCGGCCATCACCAGAAGTCCGGGAAGGAAGATGGCGACAAGCGCGATGAGGCCGCCAGCCATGGGGCCAAGTCCTGTGTCTGCCGTAGCCCCAAGATAGGCGGCGAAACTGAATAGCGGCCCGGGCAGCGCTTGAGCCGCGCCATAGCCGGAGAGGAATGTTTCCGTATCCAGCCAGTGGCGGCCAACCGTTTCAGCCTCCAGCAAGGGCAGCACGACATGGCCGCCGCCAAACACCAGCGCGCCTGACCGGTAAAATGCATCCGCGACCAGAAGTGTGGGGGAGCCGGTAAGCTCGGCCGCGATCGGCAACGCAACGAGCAGGGCTGCAAACGCTGCAAGGCAGGCGATGGCGGTTCCCGGCACGCGTATCGCTCGCGCTTCCTGGGGCGGCGCCTTGCCCCGGATCAACATCAGGCCCGCAACTGCGCCGGCTGCGATCACGGCGGGCTGGGCCCAGACCTGGCTGACCAGCAGAAGCATGCTTGCAGAGACGATCGCCATGATTGCGGTGGTGATCGTGTTGCAAAGGCTGCGCGCCATGCCGGTTACGGCGTGCGCAACGGTTGGGACCGCGACCAGGACGAGCCCATGGAAAACCGCGGCCCTGACTCCATCCGGTAGCAGCCCGAGTCCGGCGGCGGCCGCCAGCATCAAGATCGCCGAGGGAGCGGTGAACCCCACGAACGCGGCGATGCCGCCCGCGAGGCCTGCTTCGCGAAGTCCGATTGCAAATCCGACCTGGCTTGATGCGGGCCCCGGGAGAAACTGGCCAAGCGCGACGAGGTCGGCGAATTCCTGCTCGGTCAGCCATGCCCGGCGAACCACGAAAGCGTGCCGGAAATAGCCGATATGAGCGACCGGCCCGCCGAACGATGTCAGACCAAGTTGCAGGAACACCAGCAGGACGGCGAGGGGAGATCGCTTCGCGGGTATCGCCCGCTCAGGCTCAGTCCCCTGCTCAGGTGATGTGCCGGGCGCGCCCATGACATCCGCTCGGATCGGTCGTCAGGACCCGCTTGCGTGGGTCCGCTGCCTATTCCTCGGACGGCTTGTTCTTGCCGAAGTTGGCGAACAGCTGCTCGGCCGTGATGTTCTCGCGCTTGGGCTCGTCGCCGTCGGCGTTCGTATCGTCGCCCGGAGCGGCCGGGGCAGGCGTCACGACCTTGCGCAGCGTCGGGCCGGCAAGGCGGGCGTCTTTCTCGTCGCGCGACTGGGTGCGCTTTGCGGCAGCCTTCGACACGACAGCGTCGAGTTCGATCTGCGTGGTCAGGCCCAACGTCACGGGATCGACCGGCTTCAGGTTGGTCGCGTTCCAGTGCTGGCGCGAGCGCACGGATTCGATGGTCGACTTGGTCGTGCCGATCAGGCGCGAGATCTGCGCATCGGTGATTTCCGGGTGGTGGCGCAGGAACCAGGCGATCGCATCCGGGCGATCCTTGCGGCGCGACACCGGCGTGAAGCGGGCGCCCTTC
>DAIRES010000024.1:0-27994 GCA_036795465.1 Hyphomonadaceae bacterium | reverse complement strand
CACACTGGTTTCGAGTTCCCCTCGGAAGCATCCGGCAACACGGAGCAATTCCGACGGTGCTGACAAGTTAAGTGCTTTCGGTCCTGAACGGCCGTTGTCCCATCGAAAATCATCCATGGGTTCAGACCGCGTTCTGGGGCGCCGAGACTCGAAATAGGTCGCTTTGGACTTTAACTTGTCAGCACCCCTTCCGAAGGCAGACCTTTTGGCCGCCTTCGCCGAGGCGCCAAGCCAGCTAGTCCTTCGAGAGTTTCAGGTCGGCTGGCGTTCGATTAAACTCGACACCCCGCGTTGAGGGATTCCGGCTTGTTCTGCGTACTGTCCGTAGACGCGCAACGGCGCGACACTTTCTGACGAGGAGTTGCGGATGGTCGACAGGGCGGCGAGAGGCCTTGGCCGGCGCCAGTTTCTGATCGGGACAGCCATCGCGGGCGTCGCCATCTCCACTGGTCCCGGCTCGTGGGCGCAGCAATCGTTTGTCGCAGCCATGGCGCCCCAGACCCTGTCTGGCTCGGACATCTACCTGACGATCGCTCATGGCACGATCACGATCGACGGCAGTACGGGGCACGCAATCACCATAAACGGAACCGTGCCGGGGCCGACCATCCGCCTCAGGGAAGGTCAGACCGTTCGCCTGCATATCACCAACACACTCGAAGAAGACACGTCGATCCACTGGCACGGACTCCTGGTGCCGTTCGAAATGGATGGCGTGCCGGGCGTCAGCTTTCCTGGTATCCGCCCTGGCGAAACCTTCACATACGAGTTTCCCGTGAGGCAGTCGGGCACCTACTGGTTCCACAGCCACTCTGGTCTGCAGGAGCAGGAGGGACACTACGCGGCGATGATCATCGATCCCGCAGGTCCCGATCCGGTGGCATACGATCGCGAGCATGTCATCGTTTTGTCGGACTATAGTTTCATCCATCCACACCGCCTGTTCCAGAAGCTCAAGCAGGAAGCGGGCGTTTTCAATTTTCAGAAGCAGACCATCGCGGGGCTTCTGACTGGCCAGGACCAGTCGATTGCAGAGCGCATGGAGTGGGCCCGCGAGCTCATGGATCCGACCGACATCTCGGACATTACCGGGGCAGTCTATTCCTTCCTCGTCAACGGTCGCGGACCTGCCGATAACTGGACAGGACTCTTCACGCCCGGCGAGCGCGTACGTCTGCGCTTTATCAACGCCGCGGCACAGACCATTTTCAATGTGCGCATTCCCGGCCTGAAGCTTAGCGTCGTGGCAACCGACGGGCAGAATGTGCGCCCAGTCACGGTTGACGAGTTCCAGATCGGTAACGCCGAGACGTATGACGTCATCGTCACGCCGACCGAAGATCGGGCCTTCACGCTGGTTGCTGAGGCCGTCGATCGTTCGGGGATGGCGCGCGCAACGCTTGCGCCACGCCCTGGCATGACAGCGGAAGTCCCGCCACTACGGGAGCGCCCTCTCGGCACGATGAAAGATATGGGCATGGCGCACGACATGAGCGGCATGACCGGGGCGGAGCACGCCGGGCACACCGATATGGCTGCGATGGCTGCACCCGGCATGGCCGCGCCCCGCGTGCGTGGTTCGGATGTCATGGGCGACATGGCCGGAATGGAAGGCATGGACATGTCCATGCGAAACTGGATGAACGCCCCCCAGGTCGAACTTGGGCCGGGTGTGCAGTCACTTGCACCCATGCCAATGGATCGCACCGGAGAAACGGGGCAGGGTCTCGAAAGCGTCGGCCATCGCGTACTCGTCTACCGGGATCTCATCGCTCTTGAACCCAACGCCGACACGCGCGCGCCATCGCGCGAACTGGAGATCCGCCTCACTGGCAACATGGAACGCTTCATGTGGGGCTTCGACGGCAAGAAGTTCTCCGACAAGCCGGCGCCTTATGCTTTCCGCAAGAGCGAACGTGTCCGTGTCAGTCTCGTCAACGACACGATGATGGCGCATCCCATTCACCTGCATGGACATTTCTTCGAGCTGGCGCAGAGAGCCCCGCTTGGCCACATGCCGCGCAAGCACACGGTGATCGTCGCTCCGGGCGGCATCGTGAAGTTCGATTTCACGGCCGACCCTGGCGACTGGGCCTTCCACTGCCACATGCTCTACCACATGCACGCAGGGATGTTTCAGGTCTTCACTGTGCGTCCGCTCGATGGAGCTACCGCATGAACCGGTATCTCCTCCTGATCGCCCTGTCTCTTGGAGGCGCGGCTCCGGCCTTTGCTCAGCACGAAGGCCATGGTGCGCCACAAACACCGGCTCCCCCAACGCCCGCGCCAAAGACCCCAGGGCCGCCACAGCAACCCGCAGCGCCCGCCGAAACGCACGCACAGCACGATCATGGCGACAAACCCGCCGCTGCCGCGCCGGACCAGCATGCTGGCCACGAGATGGCCGAGGAGGCCGTTGATCCGCTGGAAGCTGGCAATGATGTACCGCCCGACGCGCCGGCCGAATTTGCTGCCGACCGCTTCTTTGGAGTGGACGATATGAACCGGGCGCGCGGCATCCTGCGCGACGAGCATGGCGGCGCTCTCACTTACAAGATCATGGGCGACATGATCGAGTATCGGAGCCAGGACGGCGAGGATGGCTATGCCTGGAATGGCGAGGCATGGTTCGGCGGCGACATCGATCGCTTTGTCATCAAGACGGAAGGCGAAGGCGGCGAGGATATCGAGACTGCAGAAATCCAGGCGCTCTACTCGCGCGCCTGGGATCACGTCACTGACCTTCAGATTGGCATCCGGCAGGACATCGAACCCAATCCTTCGCGTACCTACCTTGCGCTCGGCTTCGAGACGGCCCTGCCTTACTGGTTCGAGGTGGAAGGAGCGCTGTTCGTCGGCGAACGCGGCCAGGTGCTTGGACGCCTGGATGGAAACTACGATTTCCGACTGACGCAGCGCCTCGTCCTCCAGCCGCGCGCCGAGGTGAATTTCGCCGCCAGAGACGATGCCGCCATTGGTCTTGGCTCCGGTCTCTCCGACGCGGAGCTGGGCCTGCGTCTCCGCTACGAGTTTCAGCGCGAATTCGCCCCCTACATTGGAATCTCGTGGGAACGCAAGTTCGGGGATACCGCTGACTATGCGCGGGCCGACGGAGAGAACGCGGAGACAACGAGCTTCGTCGTGGGCCTGCGGGCGTGGTACTGACGAGCGGCCTGGAGGAGATTGGAGCAGGGCATGACCCGCAATCGCATTCGCTGGATTCTGGCGGCATCGCTTCTGGCGATGGCGCCCGCTGTCGCCATAGCGCAGGATGGTCAAGCACCGTCGGTCGCGCTCATGTCGTCAGAAGCACAGGAGGCGGCGAAGGCGGTTGACGCCTTCCATGCCAAACTTGCTGAAGGCGATGGCGCAGCCGCTGCGGCGCTACTCGCTGACGATGCGCTGATCTTCGAGAGCGGCCATGCGGAACGATCGAGAACCGAGTATGCTTCGCATCATGCTGGGGCCGACGCCGCCTATGCTGCAGCTGTTCCCTCGAAGCTCACGCATCGGGCCGGCTTTGTCGAAGGCGACACGGCCTGGATCGTCAGCGACAGTCGCGCGACAGGAAAGTACAAGAACAAGCCCATTGATCGCGTGACCACCGAAACGATGATCCTGCGCAAGACTGCCGAAGGCTGGCGCATCGCCCATATTCACTGGTCGTCGCGCGCCGCAAAATAGTTGCCGTTCAAGTTTCGTCGACATCAAGGCCATCGGCCTTGAGGGCTTCCGCAAGCTGTTTGCGGGCGCGGTAGACGCGGGTTTCGACGGCCTTGGCCGAAATTCCGAGCGCCTCGCCAGCCGCCGCTTGAGACAAGCCTTCGAATGCCGTGAGAAGCAGAGGCTCCTTGAGCTGGCCGGGCAGGGCCGCGATCGCGCGGTCGAGACGGGTCAGCGCGGCCTCATTCGCGTCGTCTGCGCTCGCTTCAGGCGCCGCTGTGGTTTCATCAAGCGCTCGAGCGCCGTAGAAGAACCGCCGCACGACCCGGCGGCGTCCCCAGTCCCGGCACTTGTTGAGCGCGATGCGACGGAGCCAGGTCGCGGCGGGGCGCGCCGGATCATAGCGCCCGAGCGCCTGCCAGGCTGAAACGAAAGTCTCTTGGAGCAGGTCGTATGCCTCATCGGTATCGCCGACATACCGGCGGATGAAGCGGTAGAGCGGTTCCTGGTGGCGCCGGACGATATGGTTGAAGGCGGAACGATCGCCCTTGAGGGCGCGCGCCGCCAGCATGGCGTCGCTATCATCCGGGTTGGCGCCGCTCATTTAGCGTCGGCGGTCAACGCCTCGCCGATCCTGTCGTCGAACTGCCTGCGCTGTTCCGGGGCAAGCACTTTGCGCATGGCGAAGACGTGCGCGATTGTCTCCGTCTGGAGCGCACCCATGGCGTCGTGAAAGTGATGCACCGCCGCCTCGACGGCCGGTCCTGCGGTCTCGCTTGCCCGGATTGCTGCTGCCAATTCAGCGTTGGCTTCTCGCATCTCGGCTTCCAGGGTCTGCCGCCGGGCGGCGAAGTCCGCCTCTAGAGCGTGAAGGGCTTTGTCCTGTTCGGCCGTGAGCGAAAGTTCGTTGTGCACCATCGCGTGCAGGGATTGGTCGTGCGCCGGGGCGGTAAGCAACTGGCGCCCAAGCCACATGCCGCCAATGCCCGCCAAGAAGGCGAGAACAACAGTGACGATGGCGCTGCGAACCGAAACCTTCACTCGGAAGGCTCCAGGAGGGTTGACGGCGCAAGGCTGGACCAGGCGGCGAACGGGGATGTTGAGCGAGCCACCGCTGATGCCGTCGAGGCGCTGACGACAGCGCCTCCCATGACCAGAAGGCCCATAGCCGCCGCACGCAGCCGCCAGGTCTGGCCGGCGATCGCCGCGCGCTCGGCCAGCGCCTCGTTGACCTCGACAGTCAGGCCGCCAAGATCACGGTCTGGGGGCTGCCGGCGCAATTCTGTCAGCAGGTGTTCAAGGTTAGGCGACATGCCGATCTCCCAATACGTCCGTCCCTTCCAGTCTATACGCAGCGACGACCGAATTCACGCAGGGATTGGACAGCCTCTTGATTTCGAGCGGCCAGCGGCATGATCGAGATCGGTCCATGTGCTGCCTGCCTTGATGCGGATCGCTGCTCGCCAGTCAGCCGGCGGGGGCGCCAATCGTGGTGGCCGCGGAGACGGCGATTATAGCCGCCGCAAACAAAGTCGCTTCGCAAAGCAGCGCAACGCGTAGCCACTTCTTGCCGGTGGCCGGATCAGCTGCAACCTTCGCTGTGATGACCTGCTTGTTGAGCGCGCCAACGCCTATCGCGATGACCCCAATCGCGAGTTTGGCGAGCAACAGAAGCCCATAGGTTGTGACGAGCAGTTTCTCGCCCCCCTCGGTAAGAATCCACGCAAGCCAGATGCCCAGGGCGATCAAGACCGGGATGGCCGCGACGGCGATTGTGCTGAAACGGTGGAGACGGCTGGTAAGCCGAGCACTGTCCAGCGTTGGACCTGGATAAAGACTGATCGGAGCAGCGACCCAGAAGCCCGCGATCAAGACATGCGCGGCGACCATTATGGGCGCAAGGCCGGCGGTCAGCCCCTGCGCGTGGCCCGTGAGGCCGAAGCCAACACTGAGCGCTGCTGCGCCGAGACCGGCGACGACCCGTGAGCCGAACCACATTCCGGCGATGGAGGCAACCGCGCCTACAAGGATCGCGAGCGTCGAGTCGCCAAGAACCAACCACGCCAGCGGCATCAGTTCAGGGTCGAGGAAATTTCCTCCATCCCCCATCTGCGCGACGAGGATGCCAAGACGCGCTGCTGTGAAGAGCACCACAGCAGCGCCGGTCAGGGCGATACGCGGGCGCAGGCCCCGAAATGAATCGCGCTCCACGACGCCTGAAGCGGCATGGAGCGCGAAACCGATCGTCAGAAGCGCAAAAAGATTGAGACCGATTCGGTCAGCGAGCTGCAGGAGTGCCAGTCCGTCCCCGGTCAAGGTGCTACTGGCCCGTCACCGTGAACCGCACGGCGCCTGGCATGGCATGGCCGTCCTTAGCCATCGATTTCCACGACAGCGTGTACGAGCCTTTGGCGAGCGTCGGCAGCGGGACTATGAACTCCTTGCCCATCGTCTTTGAAGGCTTGAAATCGACCGCGATCATCTTCTTGTCCGCAGTCATCAGCATGAGGCTAGTGATGGCGCTCTCATGCTGGAATGTCACTTTGAACTCGGCCGGGGCCTGCACAAGGCTGGCCTTGTCGTGGATGCTGGTTTCCATCATGCCGCCGTGGGCGAAGGCGGGCGATGCGCCCAGAAGAGCCGCCGCCAGCATGAGAGTCAGAACCTTGTTTTTCATAGGATGCTCGTTGATCTAGCCGCAGATTTGGTGCGGCGGGGAGGGCGTCATAGATAATACGCGGCTCATGGGCGGAACCCTCACCTAGGGCTTCGCCTCGGGAACACTAGTGGGAGCTGGCGCCAATTGGGTTGGGGGTGCAGGCGTAGGCTTCGGATGCGGTCCGGGCCCCTCGCTTGGCGGCGTGGCCCCCAGCCGCAGCGAGTTCACGATCACCGATACCGAAGACAGCGCCATGGCGAGCGCTGCGATCATGGGCGAAAGCATCTGACCTGTGAATGGATAGAGGAGGCCGGCTGCAACCGGGATGCCGAGGGCGTTATAGCCGAAGGCAAAAACCAGGTTCTGCCGGATGTTTGCCATGGTGGCGCGCGACACAGCCCGGCCTTTCACAACCCCGGAGAGATCGCCCTGGAGCAGTGTGACGCCAGCGCTTTCGATAGCGACATCCGTGCCGGTGCCCATGGCAATTCCAACATCAGCCGCCGCAAGCGCGGGCGCGTCGTTGACGCCGTCTCCTGCCATCGCAACGATGCGGCCTTCTCGCTTGAGTCGCTCGACGATCCGCGATTTGTCTTCGGGCAGGACTTCTGCCTCGACATTCGTGATGCCCAGTGTCCGACCGACAGCCTCCGCCGTCGTGCGATTGTCTCCGGTCAGCATGACCAGTTCGATGCCCTGGCTGCGCAGCGCCTTGAGCGATTCAGGCGTCGTCGCCTTGATCCGGTCAGCGATCCCCAGAACGCCAGCCAGTCCGCCGTCTATCGCGACAAAGATGGCCGTGACGCCATCCGCGCGCAGGCGTTCTGCTTCGGAGCGAAGAGATGATGTCGCGATGCCGAGTTCATCCAGATAGCGTTCGGCGCCAAGCGCGACGGTCTTGCCTTCGACTTTGCCGATGACGCCCTTGCCTGTCGGCGAGTCGAACTCGGTCGGTTCGACCAGGGATATGCCGCGTTCCTTGGCAGCCGCCACGACGGCAAGCGCCAGCGGATGCTCGCTGCGCTGCTCGAGACTTGCTGCCGCGCGCAGGAGGTCAGCTTCCACTATCCCCGCAACAGGCTTGATCGCAACGACGCCGGGCTTGCCTTCGGTCAGCGTGCCGGTCTTGTCGAGGACCAGCGTGTTGACCTTCTCGAAGCGTTCCAGCGCCTCGGCGTTGCGGATCAGGACGCCCTGACGTGCTGCCCGACCGACGCCCGCCATGATGGACATGGGCGTAGCAAGGCCAAGCGCACACGGACATGCGATGATCAGGACGGAGACGGCAGCGATCAGTCCATAGGTGAAAGAGGGCTGCGGCCCGAACACCCACCAGCCAATGAACGCAAGGACCGCGATAGCGATCACGGCCGGCACAAACCAGCCGGATACCTTGTCCGCGAGGCGCTGGATCGGCGCGCGGCTGCGCTGCGCGTCCGCGACCAGCTGAACGATCTGCGACAGCATCGTGTCGCGGCCTACGCGCTTTGCTTCGATGACGAGAGCGCCGGTCTGATTGAGGGTCCCGGCAATGACGGCGTCACCGACGCCCCGCGTGACGGGCATGGATTCGCCGGTCACCATGGACTCATCGACCGTCGAGCGCCCGTCGATGACAACGCCGTCGACCGGCGTCTTCTCGCCCGGACGGACACGCAACCGATCGCCGACCATGATTGCATCAAGCGGTACTTCCGCTTCTTCGCCATCACTGATGCGCCGTGCAGTTTTGGGAGCAAGGTCAAGCAGGGCGCGGATGGCCCCGCCCGTGCGCTCGCGGGCGCCCAGCTCCAGAACCTGTCCGAGGAGCACAAGCACTGTGATGACGGCTGCCGCTTCAAAGTAGACAGCGACATCACCGTGGGGGCCGCGGAATTCTGGCGGAAAGGCCGACGGGAAGAGCAGGGCAACCACGCTGTAAGTCCATGCCACGCCCGTGCCGAGCGCAATCAGCGTGAACATGTTGAGGCTACGGTTGACGAGCGAAGCATAGCCCCGTTCGAAGAATGGCCAACCCGCCCAAAGGACTACCGGTGTCGCGAGGCCAAACTGGATCCACGCATTGATATTCGGAGGTACAAGAGCATCGACGTTGAATAAGTGACGGCCCATTTCCAGCACGAGAACTGGCAGTGCGAGCGCAAGACCCACCCAGAAGCGACGCGACATGTCGGCGAGCTCGGGGTTCGGCCCGGCGTCTGCCGTCGGCATCATCGGCTCGAGCGCCATTCCGCAGATCGGGCAGGAGCCCGGGCCATCCCGCACAATCTCCGGATGCATTGGGCAGGTCCATTTCGCGCCGGCAGGAGCGGACGCTGGTGCAGCTGCAGGGGATGGAGCGTGTGAATGTAGGTGATGATGGCTCCCGGCATCCTGACCGCTAGCATGCGCAGCCTTGGTCCCACCCGCGGAGCAGCAGCTGTGTTCGGCCTTGGTGGCAGGTTTCAGATATCGACCAGGCTCGGCCTGGAATTTCGTCTTGCAGCCCGCGCTGCAGAACAACACCTCGTTGCCGTCATGCGTTTCGCGATGCGGCGTGTCCGGCTTCACCGTCATGCCGCAGACAGGATCCTTCAGTTCAGATCCTTCAGGGTGGGTATGCGCCATGGCGCCCTCCGGGACTTGCATTTCGTCTCCTGCGTATATACCCTATGGGGGTATCAAATCAAGTACCCGGGAGGGGTATATGGAAAGATCGGTTTCCGAGAAGGTTCTGAAGAATCTGAACCGGGTAGAAGGGCAGGTTCGGGGCATCGCCAAAATGGTCGAAGATGACCGCTACTGCATTGATGTGGTGACACAGATCGAAGCGGCCCGTGCTGCGCTCGCGCGCATCGAAAGCGACCTGTTGCGGCAACACCTTGGCCATTGCGTGCACCGCGCCATGAACTCGAAGAACGCTTCAGACCAGGAAAAGGTCATCGAAGAACTCGTCGGCGTCTTCCGGCGCTGACAGCTTCGCACCCGATGCCGTCGCAATCATAAATCGTTGGTCGGCTGTCCGAGTGCCGCCCGGAGTCGTCGTTTGCCTGTAGTCTCAGCCAAAGCGTTCACCGAGATCGTCAGCTCAAAGAAAATGCACAGGGGCGAAACCGCCGCCTTCAGTGCGGAAATTTGTCGTTTGGCCTTGGTAGAGCCGAGCCGCCGCCAACAGCAGCTTTCCCTCATAGGTATAGAGGCGCACGTCGGTCTTTCTTGGCAGCGGCGCATCATCGATCTTCACCAGGCGTTCGCCGGGTGGGGCGATGTCCTGTGCGATGTACTCGGAGACGAGTATCCCGGACCAGACCGATTTCGTCAGCTTGTCGCCGCGATAGACCGCTTTGCCCCCGTGGCCTGCAACCGGTTTGAAGAACAACCCTTTGCGCTGGGACCATAGTTGCTCAGCGTTGTCGTGTGTGACGCGAATCGCCTTGGGAATGGATGCCAACGTCTGGATGGCATCAGGCGTAACGGCCCAGCCGCGCAATTGGTCCAGATCGGATAGTAGCACCAGATTTCGCTTGTCGGCGAACAGTGCGTGCGTGCGGGGGTTGGGCGTCACCACGACAGCGCCATCAAGATAGGCATCGCGCAGTGGCTTGTGGCGCTCCTCGGTGAGTGAGAAATCAACCAGGCGGTTATAGACAAGATCGACGACGGTTTCGCCTGCACGAAGCTTTCCTCCCACGTAGGAAAGTTCTGCTGGATCGGCTATTATGGTCGAGACCCCCTGAGCTTCAAGCAGCTGCCGCGCCAGCAGGAACTCGGGATAGAGATACTGCTCCGTTGGCGCATCATCGATGATCGCGACGGTCTGGGGCCGCCCCGCGCCACGCTGCCGCCGCCACTCGCTCTCAAACATCGTGACCACGGCCTCGTCAAACCCTCCCACGGTCGTACCCTTCTTGAGCGGTTCGACTATGTTGCAACAGGCAAGCTGCGCACGCGCACTGAAGGCATTCAAAAAAGCGCCGCCGGCGTTCGTGTTGATTTCGATGAGGCGAGGCGCCTCTGAACCAAGATGAAAATCGTATCCCATGAATGCGCCGGCCGGACCAAAATCGCGCAGCGCAATATCAGGCGCCCACTTCAATACGGCGTCGATGTAGGCGGGGAGCCGGGCGGTTTTCTCGATCGCGAGCACGATTGCCAGCATCGCGTCACGATCAGACTCCGGCAGGAACACCGGCACATTCGCGAACAGATGAGGCCGGCTCACAATATGGGTCGCGTAAAAATCAGGAACAGCAGCAACCGCCTGCATCGCATTGGCCAAAGCGTGGCGGTCGAGCGTGATGCAGAAGCAGCTGCGATTCAACTCGTTTGCAAGTTCTCGTGCGCGAGCGACGGAGTCGCCCGGCGGGCAGCCGGTTGATTGGCAGGAGATAGGGGGGACGCTGTCAGTCAAGTCGCGCGCCCGCCTGTGCGATGAATAACGCCTACAACATTGCGTCTCGTCAAACACGGTGAGCTTGATCCAACGCAAGACATTGTCCAGCTCTTATTGCGCATGCTTCGCCATAGCTTGCTTGGAGCAGCACCCGAGGTTCGTACGCCACGATGTGCCTCATTTCAGGCGTTCTGTACTTGCCCACCGGCGGGCCTTAGGGAGAATAACCATGATTTCGTCAAAACGTGCTGCATTCGCAATCGCCGCGATTGCCTTGGTTGCTGCAGGCTGCGCTCAAGCTCCCGCGCCGGGAGCCGACATGAAGATGGCCGACGCGGATCACATGATGATGCAATCCTGCATGTCCATGTCGCACGAAGACATGATGAAGAGCCCTGGTTGCACCAGCATGATGAGCAGCATGAAAATGTCGGAGGCGGACATGACGGTCATGATGGCGTGTCACAAGATGCCTCATGCAGAGATGATGAAAGACGAACGCTGCACATCGATGATGAAAATGCATTCGGGCATGATGAGCATGAAGACGCCCAGCTGACGTTTCGACGAACGCGCGCTTGTCCGGGAGGCGACTGCCTCAAGTTTTGAAGCTTGAAAACTACGGAGGTTGCGCATCTTCCGGACATCATTGGCATGATCGGGAAGCGCTTACCCAGGCTCAGATTCTGATCACTGGGGTGCTGGACCCGCCTCCGAACGCGCATGTACCTTTGTAATTCCTGCACATCCGACGCACGGCAACCTCACGGCCAGCGCCTCGATGATCCTTGCGGATCATGGCGCGCGGGATAGGAAGGCTGACGCGTAGGCCGTGCTGGCGCGACCCCGCCAACGCGGGCTGGGCTCTGGGCGTTGCCCGGAGTCTTCCGTCTCGGCCCTGGCTACCTGGTCATCCTGCTAGCCGAACGGAACCCCACACGATGGTGTGAAATGCTGCGTCTGTTGGGCGAACGCGATTCCCGCAGGCGCTTTTCTGGTATAAAAATTGCTGTTCAGCAACCTGCAACAATTCGCCTCTAGCCTGAAAACATGTCGTTCTTCCGACGCCTCATGAGCCTTTGCCTGACGCTTGCCTTTGCAGGCTACGGCCTCATCGCGGCTGCCCCGGTGCACGCTCATGAGCATCACGATACTGCTGGTTACGCGATCCACGCCGTGGCGCAGGATGCGGTCGATCATGATCACCATTTTCACCACGATGAAGATCACCACGAAGCTCTCGACCATCATGATGATGGTCCGGGCGATGACAGCGCCCCGGCAGAGCAAGGAGGCCTGCATGTTCATGCAGTTGCCTCCTTCACGACCGTCAGTGAGCCCTCGGCAGTTCCCGAACTGATCTCCACGGCGGTGGTGAACCGGGCCGAACAGTCAACCGTTCGTGTCTCTGGCCTCTTTGTGCCTCTCAAGAAGCCGCCGCGCACCTTCCTCTGATCCAGACAACGCGTCCGCTGCCATGCGGACACTGACGGTTTGCGACAGAGGAGTTCTACGTGTCAGTCCATAACTATGCGGCCCTGTTTGGGGCTGCGTGCGTGGCATGCCTGGCCCCCGGGCAGGCAGCGCACGGCCAGACATCTGCCGAACGCGCTCAGGTCAGCCTCGATGACGCATTTGCCCGCACGCTCGGCCAGACGCCTGTGCTCAAGGCGACGGAAGCCGCGCGCGAAGCAGCCGATGCGAGCGTTCGACAGGCCGATCGCGGCCCCAACCCATCGATCGACTTCCTGCTCGAGAACGCCCTCGGTACGGGGCTCTATCAGGGCATCGACCGAACGGAGGCGACCCTCACATTCAATCAGCAGCTTGAATGGGGTGGCGACCGCGAAGCGCGTACACAACTGGCTGTTCGTCAGGGGGAGCGGATTCGCGCAGGCGGGGACGTCGCCCGCCAGGATCTCCTTCACGACGTCGAGATTGCCTACATTCGCGCGCAGCGTGCGCAGGCGGACGTTCTGGCCGCCCAGGAGAGACTTGCACTCGCTCTGGAAGTGGCGGCGACAGTCGCACGGCGCGTTGAGGCGGCACGCGACCCGCTTCTTGCTGCATCCCGTTCGAACACTCTGGTAGCTGAAGCCGAGATCGCCGTTGAGAACGCCCGTCTCACGGATCTCGCCGCACGCGACAATCTCGCACTGTTCTGGAGCGGCGCCAGAGAGTTCCAGGTCGACATGTCAACTTTCGATCGCATGTCTGGTCTTGAGATCGGCGGTGCAACGCTCGCGCCTGAGATAGCCGTCTCGCGCGCTGCGCAGCAGGAGGCGGAGGCCCGCATCGCGGTTGAGCGTGCGAAGTCCACGCTTGATCCGAGCGTCTCAGCGGGCTTGCGCTATTTCCGGGATGGAAGCGAAGCAGCCTTTGTAGTCGGCTTCTCCATCCCGCTCGGCATCAACGACACCAATAGCGCGGCAGTTGCGCGGGCGGCGGCGGAGAGCTCGCGCGCGCGCCTCGAGACCGAAATTCTCGAGCGCAATCTCGAAAGACAGGCCGCGTCAGCTCGCTCCCAGATGAACATTGCCGCCCGTGAGATCGCCGCGATCGATGCGCGCCTGATTCCAGCCGCCCAGGAGGCCGTCGAGCGGGCGCGTGCCGGCTACAATCAGGGCGGCTTCTCGTATCTGGATGTTCTGGACGCACAGCGCGTTCTTTCAGCGGCGCGACTCCAGCGCAATGCCGCTCTCGATTCCCATCATCGCGCCCAGGCGGCGCTCAAACGCCTGCTCGGCGGCTATGCCGACGGCGCCGCTCAGTGAGGTCTCTCATGAACACCTTCAAGTTGACCATTCTTGTCGCTGCCGCCGCTTCCGCTCTGATGGCCGGAAGTTGCGGTGAAAAACCCTCGGGCGCCGAGAATGGTGCAGAGGCCGCCGCAGCATCGGGCGAGTATGAGCGTGGGCCACACCGCGGACGCATGCTTCGCGATGGGCCGTTTGCCATCGAGATGACTATTTTCGAAGATGGCGTTGATCCCGAATTCCATGTCTACGCCTACGAGAACGACAAGCCGCTTCCCCCGACCGAGGTCCAGCTCGGCGTGGAGCTCATGAGGCTTGGCAATAGGATCGACAGGTTCGCGTTTGCGCCGCGCGAAGACTACCTCCTCGGAAATGGCGCCGTCACCGAGCCGCACTCCTTCCAGGTGAAGGTGACCGCCACGCGCGGGGGCAAGACATACGAATGGAACTACGATTCCTTCGAAGGCCGTACGACCATCGCCCGGGACCAGGCTGATGCAGCGGGCGTCAAGGTAGAGCCGGCCGGTCCAGCCGCGATCGACGAGATCGTCGCGCTTACGGGCCGTGTCGAACTGCAGCCCGAAGGACGGGCAGAAGTCCGCGCCTGGTACCCTGGCCGCATCGTGAGCATGACCCGCTCGATTGGTGACCGGGTCGAGAAGGGACAGACGCTCGCAACTGTCATGTCCAGTGAAAGCCTCCAGACCTACGCCATTCCAGCGCCGATCAGCGGGGTGATAATGGAGCGCAATGCAACGCCGGGCGATGTGGCCGGCGCCGCGCCCCTCTATGTGATTGCCGATCCGCGCAAGCTTCATGCGGAGTTCTTCATCTATCCGCGCGATGCCGAGCGCCTGCGGG
This sequence comes from Hyphomonadaceae bacterium, assembly GCA_036795465.1. GTDB lineage: Bacteria > Pseudomonadota > Alphaproteobacteria > Caulobacterales > Hyphomonadaceae > UBA7672. Next base: position 13,683 of record DAIRES010000024.1, on the reverse strand, counting down.
CAGGACAGCCCGTCACTGTCACCAGCGTCGGTGGTGCGAGCACGCTCAAGGCGAAGATCGAGGTCATACTGCCAACCTCCGATCTGCTGACACAGACCGTCGTCGCCCACGTTGAGCTTCCTAACCCGGACGGCGTGACCTGGCGTCCCGGACAGGCGGTCGAAGGCAGCGTGGTCGTGGCGTCAGACGACGTGCCGCTGGCGGTACGTACACGCGCGCTGCAGCGCTTCCGGGATTTCACGGTCGTCTACGCGCGCGTCGACGACACTTATGAAGTCCGGATGCTGGAGCTGGGCCGTCAGTCGCCGGAATGGACGGAAGTCCTCGGCGGGCTTGCCCCGGGCGAAGTCTATGTGAGCGACAATGCCTTCCTCATCCGCGCTGATGTCGAAAAGACAGGCGCGAGCCATGATCACTGAGGCAGGGCCATGCTGAAGCGCATCATCCACCTGTCGATCATCCACCGCTGGGCGGTGCTGGCGGTCGTCGTCCTGCTTGGCGGTCTGGGTATCTGGAATTTCCAGCGCCTGCCGATAGACGCGACGCCTGACATCACCAACGTCCAGGTGCAGATCAACACCGAGGCAACGGGTTACTCGCCGCTGGAGGCAGAACAGCGCGTGACCTTCCCGGTGGAGACCGCGATCGCCGGGCTTCCAGGGCTGCAGTATACCCGCTCTGTCTCGCGCTACGGACTGTCGCAGGTCACCGTCGTCTTCGAGGACGGCACGGACATCTATTTTGCGCGTCAGCAGGTCAATGAACGTCTCCAGAGCATTCGCAGCCAGTTGCCGCCCGGGCTTGAACCTCAGCTTGGCCCGATCGCAACGGGGCTCGGCGAGATCTTCATGTATGTCGTCGAAGCGGAAGAGGGCGCGCGCAAGCCAGATGGATCAGCCTACACGCCCGAAGATCTGCGTACATTGCAGGATTGGGTGATCCGGCCGCAGCTGCGCAACACCAGGGGTGTTACCGAGGTCAACACGATCGGTGGCTTCGTGCGTCAATATCACGTGACGCCCTGGCCCGAACGTCTGTCTGCTCTCGGTCTGACGCTGGGCGATGTCGTCGCGGCGCTCGAGAACAACAATGCAAATCTCGGGGCGGGCTATGTCGAGCGCTATGGCGAACAGCTCCTGCTTCGCTCCCCGGGGCAGGCGGGTGGCATCGCGGACCTTGAGGGAATCGTCGTTGCAAACCGCAATGGCGTTCCTATCCGCGTCACCGATGTTGCAGACGTCGTCATGGGCGAAGAACTCCGGACCGGCGCTGCAACCGAGAACGGCAAGGAGATCGTGCTCGGCACAGTCTTCATGCTGGTGGGTGAGAACAGTCGCGAGGTCGCTCAGGCGACGGCGAAGCAACTCGATGTCGCCGCCCGCGCCCTGCCGCCCGGCGTCACGGCGAAGCCGATCTATGACCGGACCGAGCTGGTAGATCGCACAATCCAGACCGTCGAGACCAACCTTGTCGAAGGTGCTCTGCTCGTGGTCGTGGTCCTGTTCCTGCTGCTCGGAAACATCAGGGCTGCGATCATCACGGCCATGGTCATTCCGCTTTCGATGCTGCTCACCATCACCGGCATGGTCTCCAACCGTGTGTCGGGCAATCTGATGAGCCTCGGCGCGCTGGACTTCGGCTTGATCGTCGATGGCGCTGTCATCATCGTCGAGAACTGCCTGCGGCGGTTTGGGCAGGCCCAGCATCAGCTGGGGCGGTTGCTCACCAGAGACGAGCGCTTTGCGCTGGCGGAGGATGCCACCGTCGAGGTGATCAAGCCGTCGATCTTCGGCGTGATCATCATCACGCTTGTCTATGTGCCGATCTTCGCCCTGTCGGGTGTCGAAGGTAAGATGTTCCACCCGATGGCCTTCACCGTCGTGCTCGCGCTCACGGCGGCGCTGTTGCTTTCGCTGACCTTCGTGCCTGCTGCCATCGCCCTCTTCGTGACCGGAAAGGTCGCCGAGAAGGAAAGCCCGATCATGCGGGGCGCTCGCTCCGCGTATCAGCCCCTGCTGGAGATGGCGTTGCGCTTCCGGAGTTGCGTGGTCGCAGGCGCAGTCGCCCTGGTGGCGCTTGCGGGCTTCGCGGCGTCGCGCATGGGATCGGAGTTCATCCCGAACCTCGACGAAGGAGACATCGCGCTTCACGCCCTGCGGATTCCCGGCACCAGCCTGACCCAGGCAATCGAGATGCAGACAGCGCTTGAAAGCGCGATCAAGCAGATGCCGGAAGTCGAGCGGGTGGTCGCGAAGATCGGTACGGCTGATATCGCCACCGATCCCATGCCCCCAAGCGTTGCGGACACCTACGTCCTCCTGAAGGAACGCAAGGAGTGGCCTGATCCAAGCAAGCCGAAGGCGCAGGTCGTGTCGGAACTCGAAACAATCGTCCGGAAGATTCCCGGCAACAACTACGAGTTCACGCAACCGATCCAGATGCGCTTCAACGAGCTCATCTCCGGGGTGAGGTCGGATGTCGCCGTCAAGGTCTTTGGCGACGACACCGATCAGCTCCTGGCGCTTGGCGACGAGATCGAGGGACTGATCAGCGGGATCGAGGGTGCTGAGGACGCCAAGGTCGAGCAGGTCACGGGCTTGCCTGTGCTCCAGATTATCCCCGATCGCACTGCCCTGGCGCGGCTTGGACTCAACGTCTCCGATCTCCAGGCTGTTGTCGGAGCTTCCTTTGGCGGAGCCAATGCTGGCACGATCTTCGAGGGTGACCGTCAGTTCGACGTGGTGGTCCGCCTGCCGGAGACACTGCGTAGGGATATCGATGCGATCGGGCGCTTGCGTATTCCGCTGCCCGAGCGCGCCGGGGAAATGCGTGGATTTGTTCCGCTGCAGGAAGTGGCGAAGGTCGAGCTGTCAATTGGCGCCAACCAGATCAGCCGCGAGAACGGCAAGCGGCGTGTCGTCGTCACGACCAATGTCAGGGGACGTGATCTGGGCTCGTTTGTCAGCGAGCTTCAGAGCCGCATTGGCGAAGAGGTCGATGTGCCGGCAGGCTACTGGGTCGAGTATGGCGGCACGTTCGAACAGCTGATCTCAGGCGCTCAGCGCCTTGCACTGGTCGTCCCCGTCGCACTCCTGATGATTATTGGTCTGCTGTATGCCCTGTTCCGGTCAGCGCGTGACGCACTTGTCGTCTTCTCAGGCGTTCCGCTCGCAATGACAGGTGGGGTTGCGGCATTGCTGATCCGTGACCTGCCATTATCGATCTCGGCGGGCGTTGGGTTCATCGCACTGTCAGGCGTTGCCGTCCTCAATGGCGTCGTCATGCTGACTTTCATCCGGTCGCTTCGTGATCAGGGCCTGGGCATCGACGAGGCCATCCGTGAGGGCGCTCTGGCGCGATTGCGACCCGTACTCATGACGGCGCTGGTTGCCAGCCTCGGCTTTATCCCCATGGCGTTCAACGTGGGCGCGGGTGCGGAAGTCCAGCGGCCGCTGGCGACGGTCGTCATCGGCGGCATCATTTCATCGACGGCGTTGACCTTGTTCGTCCTGCCCGCGCTCTATCGTCTCGTGCAACGGCGTAGGCGAGATGAGCGCGAAATCGGCATCGTGCTGGCGACCGGGGAGGCGGCGCACTGATGAACATGCATAATGAACTGAGGAGGAAAGCGGTGGTCAGTCGATCAGCTGTCTTGTGCGCGGGGCTGTTGCTGGCCGGCTGCACGACTGTGACGAAGTCGGAGGCGCCTGGTTCCGTCCAGCTTGTCCATGGCGAGCAGCTCAGGATCTGGGGCGTCGAGGCGCAACGCGATGAGCAGAGCGTCAGGCTGGCGGGGCAGGTGAATCGTAGTGCGCTACCGCGCGGGCCGCTGCGTGAGCACGTACACGTCGAGGTTCTCAACGATGCAGGCGTGGTTGTCGCAACGCAGGACGCTGCCCTCTATCCCTTCACCGCATTGCGGAAGATGGGGACGGCTCGTTCGTCCGCCACCATATCAGCTGAAGCCATTGGATCAGATGGCGTGCTGCAGCTTCGGGTCGTCGATGGAGTTCCGCATGACTGACGTGCTCTTCAAACCGTCCGCTCACACGGTGGTCCCCTGGATCTACGCCCACAGGTGGCTCCTGGTGTCTCTACTTCTTGTGCTGCTGTTCTGCCAGCCAGCCTTCGCCCACGGGGTTGAAGCCGGCGACAAGGGCTACATTCAGGAGACGAGCGGGATCGTGTTCTGGCCCTTCGTCTACCTTGGCGCCAAGCACATGGTGACGGGCTATGACCATCTGCTCTTTCTCTTTGGCGTGATCTTCTTCCTCTACAGGATGAAGGACATCGGCATCTACGTGACGATGTTCGCCATCGGGCACTCGGTGACACTGCTGTTCGGCGTTCTGAGCAATATCAGCGTCAGTTCGTACCTGGTGGACGCCATCATCGGTCTGTCGGTTGTCTACAAAGCGCTGGACAATATGGGCGCCTACCAGCGCTGGTTTGGCTTCCAGCCGAATACCAAGGCGGCAACCCTTATCTTCGGGCTGTTCCACGGCTTTGGCCTTGCGACCAAGCTGCAGGACTTCGAGATGGCGCCTGACGGCCTCGTCGTGAACCTTATTGCTTTCAACATCGGTGTTGAACTGGGTCAGCTTCTGGCTCTGGGCGCCATTCTCATCGCGATGGGCTTCTGGCGCAAAACGTCAGGCTTCTGGAAGCACGCCTACCTAGCCAACACAGTCGTCATGACCCTCGGTTTCGTTCTGACGGGCTACCAGCTCGTCGGCTACTTCGTCGCTTGATCGGAGACATTCCATGTTCAACGCAGAAAGACCTGCCCCTTCTGACCTGCCTTCGACCGGCAGGCTTCTCAAATCGACCGGCATTGCAGCCGTCATCGCCAGCGCTCTTCTGGTTACAACGGTGCTTCCCGCGGAGTACGGCGTCGATCCAACGGGCGTGGGCTCCTTGCTCGGCCTGACGGAAATGGGCCGCATCAAGATGCAGCTTGCGGAAGAGGCGAAGGCTGACGCAGCTGCCGAAACTGCAGGATCATCAGCCGTTGCTGCTCCGGCTGACGTGCCGTCTTTGCCGTCAGGTCCCGCAGAGGCGTCGCCCAGTCCGGCAGTCCAGCCGACGCCGGCGCCATCAGCGCTGCAAGCCCAGGCATGGGCCGACACTACGACGGTCAATCTCGCGCCAGATGACGGCTACGAGGTCAAACTTGTCATGGAGAAGGGAGCGACTGCACGCTTCGAATGGTTCACCAACGGCCCGAAGGTGAACTACGACACGCATGGCGACGGCGCCGGGATCAACTATCACGGTTACGGCAAGGGCACGAATGTAGACCGCCAGGAAGGCGAGCTGACCGCCGCCTTCACCGGCAGCCATGGCTGGTTCTGGCGCAATCGCAGCGGACAACCTGTCACCATCACCCTCCGCACCAGCGGGGACTATACCGACATGAAACAATACGACTGAGGATCGCCGCGATGCTCTCGCCCCTCGGCAACGCCACCTACTTCCGCCTGTTTTCGGCGCAGGTTGTGGCGTTGCTGGGCACTGGCCTCGCGACCATAGCACTCGGGCTTCTGGCACACCGTCTGGGCGGAGCCAGCGCAGGAGAAATTCTCGGCATCACCCTTGCGATCAAGATGGTCGCTTATGTTGCTGTGGCTCCATTCGCCAGCGCGCTCGCCGCCAATCTGCCCCGAAAGACACTCCTGATCGGTCTGGATCTGGTCAGGGCTGGTGTCGCCGCCCTGCTGCCGTTTGTGACTGAGGCCTGGCAGGTCTACACCCTGATGACAGTTCTCTACATCGCTTCGGCCGCGTTCACGCCTGCTTTTCAGGCGATGATTCCGGACATTCTGACCGACGAGCGCGAGTACACGAAGGCGCTTTCCCTGTCGCGACTGGCGTCTGACCTGGAGAGCGTCGGCAGCCCTGTCATCGCTGCCGTCCTGCTGGCGTTCATGGCGTATAGTGATCTGTTTGCGGGAACGGCGATCGGCTTCTTCCTCTCCGCTCTGATGGTCTTGAGTGCGGCTCTCCCCACCACGCGTAGTGTCCAGCAAAGGAGCTTCGCTCAACGCCTGACAGTTGGATTTCGACTTTTCGCGCTGACGCCGAGGCTTCGCGCATTGATAGCCATCAGCCTTGCCACTGCCGCTGGCGGGGCAATGGTGTTCATCAACACCGTCGTCATTGTGCAGACGCAGCTCGCGCTATCGGAGCAGCATACAGCCTGGGCCCTGGCTGTCTTCGGGCTGGGGTCGATGTCAGCCGCGATGCTCGTGCCGCGTCTGCTGGAGGAGGCTTCCGATCGCACCGTGATGATTCTTGGCGGCGCGATAATGACCGTAGGTCTCATCGCCGGGGTCTTCCATCACCACGGCGGCTACTACGCGCTCCTGGTGATGTGGTTTGATATTGGCATCGGGTATTCACTGACGCTGACGCCTGCGAGCAGGGCGCTCCGGCGTTCTGCGTCGGCGGAAGACCGCCCCGGCCTGTTTGCTGCCTATTTTGCGCTGTCGCATGCCTGCTGGTTGATCGCCTATCCGCTGGCCGGCCTGGTCAGTGCGACATCGGGCACAGACGCAGCATTTCTTGTTCTTGCAATCCTATGCGCGGCTGGGTCGCTGGCAACATGGATGTTGTGGCCCTCACATGATCCGGAGAGTCTGCCTCACCGACACGATGGCCTTTCCCCGGACGACCCACATCTTGCAGGCGGTGGCCCCGAGCACGCGCATGCATTCGTCATCGACGATCTGCACAGGCGCTGGCCTCATCACCGCCCCTGACGCACCAGCGCCATGGAGCGGCCAACCGAAGCGGGCCTTGGGAATGACTTAAGCTCATCGGCCTGAGGGTTGAGTCAGGGCTGACTTAGGCGCAAGCCATCAGGATGTTCCTCGCCACTTCATGAAGGACCCCGTGATGACGACAGGTATCGATCGCCGCACCGCCTTGGCTGCCACGCTGACCGCCGGGGCTATGCTCGCCGTACAAGGGTGTGCAACGGCGCAGCAGCCTGCAGCGGTCGCCTCGTCGAGAGGGTATCAGCCACAGCCGCTCCCATTCGATCCTAAGATGATCCCCGGATTGTCCGAGCGACTTCTCGTCAGCCACCACGACAATAACTATGTCGGCGCGGTTTCTCGGCTTGGCGCGATAGAGGCGCAGGTCGCCCAACTGGATCCGGCCGCGCCGGGCTTCATGTACAATGGACTGAAGCGCGAGGAACTGCTCGCGATGAACTCCATGATCCTGCATGAATTGTACTTCGCTTCGCTTGGAAAAGGTGGAGGCAGGCCTGGAGCTTCGCTTGCGACCCAGATTGAGAAGGATTTCGGCAGCCAGCAGAAGTGGCGCGACCAGTTCGGCGCGATGGGCAAGGCGCTGGGCGGCGGCTCGGGCTGGGTGCTGCTGATATGGTCGCCACGGGCGGGCAAGCTCGTCAACCAGTGGGCCGCTGACCATACGATGACGATCGCCGACGGCCGTGGACTGATCGCGCTCGACATGTACGAGCACGCCTATCACATGGATTTCGGGGCGAAGGCCGCAGTTTACGTCGACGCATACATGGGGGCCCTCGACTGGGCCAATGCGGACACCGAATTCGCCAAGGCGACGGCTGCGTGACAGCTAACGTCCGTCCCACGCTTCGTAACCTGACGGCGGCCTCATTCAAGGTCGGTTGCCTCGGCTTTGGCGGGCCGGCGGGCCAGATCGCGCTGATGCATCGGGTCTTCGTCGACGAGAAGAAGTGGATCGACGAGGATCGCTACCTGCACGCGCTGAGCTATTGCACGCTGTTGCCGGGTCCGGAAGCTCAGCAACTCGCCACCTATGTCGGCTGGCTGCTGCACGGCGTGACAGGCGGAATAATCGCCGGACTGCTTTTCGTTCTTCCCGGCGCAGCCATCGTGTTTGCGTTGTCGTGGATCTACGTCACGGCGGGTCAGCAGCCTCTAGTGGCCGCAGCGTTCCTCGGCATCAAGGCCGCGGTCGTAGCCCTGGTGCTCGAGGCGATGATCCGTGTTGGCAAGCGCGCCCTGAAGGGGCCGGCAGCATGGCCAGTCGCCATCGCCGCCTTTCTGGCCCTGAGCGTGTGGAGTGCGCCGTTCCCCGTCGTTATCCTCGCAGCTGGAGCCGTTGGCCTTGTACTGGTGGTGCTTCAACGCAACACCGTGGAATCGTCGCCTGAGGCGACCGCAGGAGCGCCGCCATCCGCATGGCGCGCGATGGCAACCGCGGGCGCCTGGGGCGTCGCATGGCTGGCGCCGCTCGGTCTCTCCCTTCTGGTGCTGGGACCGGTCCACGTCCTGACCCGGGTAGGACAACTATTCTCGACACTCGCCGTCGTCACCTTTGGCGGCGCCTATGCAACGCTCGCCTATCTGCAGCAGGAGGCGGTCGATGTGCATGGCTGGCTGACAGCCAGCCAGATGATTGACGGATTGGGCCTCGCCGAGACGACGCCGGGCCCGCTCGTGCTGGTCAACGAATTCGTGGGCTTCGTTGCCGGGTGGCAAGATGGGGGAGGCCTCGCACTTGCAACGCTTTGCGCCCTCATGGCCGCTTGGTGCACCTTTGCACCTTCATTCGTCTGGATCTTTGCGGGCGCTCCCTTTGCCGAGCGGCTGCGAGCGAACCGCTGGGCAAACGCGGCGTTGAAGGCAATCACAGCGGCAGTGCTCGGCGTGATTGCCAACCTCGCCATTTGGTTCGCCCTCCACGTCGTGTTCGGTGAGGTCGCCGTGTTGCCATTGGCGCTTGGCGCAGAAGTCCCCTTGCCTGTCTGGTCATCCTTCCAGGTCGCTGCGGCGCTGATGTGCATTGTTGCAACCATCGCTCTTCTTCGGTTCAAGGTCGGCGTCATCGCGCTTGTCCTCGGCTCAGCCGCGTGCGGCGTGGCGCTTCGCCTTTGCGGATTTGCATGACGGGCAAGTCCGCGGTGATGATCGCGGAAGAGCCAACCATTCGGGATCTGCGGGTTCTGAGCAAGCTTTGCCTGAGGGCGCGTACGCCCCGGCGAGGTTCTGCGTCGAACCATTGAGTCCGCACTAGCCTGTAGCGGGATCACCGCCCTCAGACGACGCGCTCCGGCGGCCTACCTTCTGGCAAGGCGTGGTGCAGGCGCCGCCCTGGCGGACGGTTTCCACTTCAGCGGCGAGTGAGGCGCGCAGGTCGTCGAAGCGCAGGCGTTCTGCAACGCCTTCTCCGAAGAAGGCCAATGTCGCAAAATGGGCGATGAACTGCCGGTCGTAAGCTTTCGTCCATCCGGCAGGAAAGCGCTCGATAAATGACCGGTCGCCGCAGTATATCTGAGTGACCGGAATGCGCTCCTCAAGCGACAGACAAGCGCATTCGCGGGGCAGGGCCTGTCGATTGCGCAATGCCAGCGTTTGAACAGGCTTTGCTCCCTCTCCGATCGGCGCGCCGAGAGACTGATTTGTCAAAAATCGACTAGGCAATTTGCCGGCGCGACCTACTGTCTTGGGATGGCGCACGATCATCACGATCACGACGACGATCACCCTGACAACGAGCTTGACCCGGTGACGGCGCGCGTCCGGGCGCTGGAAACCATTCTTGTTGGCAAGGGGTTGGTCGATCCCGCCGCCATCGACGCCATTGTCGAGGCTTACGAGACGAAGATCGGACCTCGCAATGGCGCGCACGTCGTTGCGACGGCCTGGACCGATCCAGGCTTCGCCGCGTGGCTGAAGACCGACGCCACCGCTGCCATCGCTTCATTGGGGTATACGGGCCGCCAGGGCGAACATATGCGGGCGGTGTTCAACACGGAAGGCGAGCACAACCTCGTCGTTTGCACGCTGTGCTCCTGTTATCCGTGGTCGGTGCTTGGTCTCCCGCCAGTCTGGTATAAGTCGCCGCCCTATCGTTCGCGTGCGGTCATCGATCCTCGCAGCGTGCTGGCGGAGTTCGGACTTGGGTTGCCTGCCTACACATCTATTCGTGTATGGGATTCCACGGCCGAGTTGCGCTATCTCGTCATCCCGCAGCGTCCAGCTGGGACCGAGGACCTCGACGCCGAGGCGCTTGCTGCTTTGGTAACGCGCGACAGCATGATTGGGGCGGGCCTTGCACGAGCTCCAGGCAAGGCATGAACGGGCCACAAGATCTCGGCGGCCAGATGGGCTTCGGGCTGGTTGCTCCTGAAGTCGAAGAGCCTGTGTTCCATGCGGCTTGGGAAAAGCGTGCACTCGGCCTCACTCTGTGCGCGAGCGCGCTGGGCAAATGGACGATCGACGAGAGCCGCCACGCGCGCGAGTCGTTGCATCCGGCGGACTACTATGCGTCGAGCTATTACGAGATATGGACCAAGGCGCTTGAGGCGCTGCTGCTGCGGCATGGCTTCATCACAGCGGCTGATCTTGCCGCGCAGCGCGCCGTCGATCTGGTGCCTGGGCCGAGTCGAATTCTGACCGCTGACAACGTCGCAGCCGCGCTGGCGCGTGGCGGGCCGTGCGACCGACCGATGGCAACCTCGCCGCGTTTTGCTGCTGGCGACCGCGTCCGCACGCGCAGGACCCATCCGACGGGTCACACCCGCCTGCCGCGTTATGCGCGGGATTGTGTTGGCACGATCGAGGCGGTGCACGGTGGCTTTGTGTTTCCGGACACCAACGCGCACGGCGCGGGCGAAGCGCAGGAATACGTTTACACGGTCGTGTTTACCGGCGAGGAGTTGTGGGGCGAGGCGGCCAATCCCGGCCTCACCGTCAGCATCGATGCGTGGGAGAGCTATCTTGTCCCGGCTTGATCCCGCGCCCGATGCCCCTGTCTTCGCAGAACCGTGGCAGGCTGAGGCCTTTGCGATGGTGGTCGCGCTGCATGAACGCGGCCTGTTCAGCTGGAACCAGTGGGCCGATGCGCTTTCCACGCAGGTGAAAGGGCCCGGCGGCGAGAGCTATTACGCTGCATGGATCGCCGCGCTTGAAAGCCTGCTGGTATCCTTGAATGTCACCGCGACGACCGAGGTCGATGCGCTGACAGAAGCTTGGCAGCGTGCGGCGCATGCCACGCCGCATGGTCAGCCGATCCTCCTTGAGAACGATCCTGCGCGGTCGACGTGAGGCAGAGTTCCCTTGAGTTGGATCGTTGCCTGCGCGTCGGAACCAACCTCGGATGTATTGCGAGACCGAATGGGCGCATACCGAGCGACCGAGATTGGGCGAGGTCCGTTCGTATTGAACCACTGGCGCTCAGTGACGGCTTTGGGGCGACCTTGCCGTTTGTAACCTCTCGCTGCTCGGGCAGGATGGGAGCCTATTTCTGCCACCCGTCAGAAGCGGAGAATGCTACGGTATCGTCGTCAGCTAGAACTGGCCAAGCATCCTCGAATGACGACGTCGGCGAAGTCCGGCAGTTGCCGTGAGTATGTCAGGTGGCCTTACGACATCCTCCATAATGCCTGCCTCACAAAGCCAGTCAAAACATCTCTTTCAAGCGGACCTTGGCCGTGAAATCATACTGCAAATCCAACAAGAGGCATGACGAAGATGGCCAGGAAAAGCCGCCACCCGGAAACCATCGTTCTGCACGCAGGCTGGCGCGCAGATCCAACGACCGGAGCCGTGGCGCCGCCCATCTATCAAACCACATCGTTTCAGTTCCAGAGCACCGAACACGCCTCGAACCTTTTCGCCCTGAAGGAACTGGGCAACATTTACACACGCCTCGGAAATCCCACGACGGCGATCCTCGAGGAGCGGATCGCCGCGCTTGAGGGCGGAGCGGCTGCGGTCGCCTTGGCGTCGGGTCAGGCCGCCTCGGCCTTTTCGATCCAGAACCTGGCACGGGCGGGCGATAATGTGGTCAGTTCGACTGACCTCTACGGCGGCACGTGGAATCTATTTGCCAATACGCTGAAGGATCTCGGCATCGAGGTCCGCTTCGCCGACCCGGCCGATCCAGAGTCCTTCCGGCGCGCGACGGACGACCGCACGCGCGCATATTATGCGGAGACCCTGCCCAATCCGAAGCTGGCGGTCTTCCCGATCGCAGAGGTGGCGGCCATCGGCCGACCGCTGGGCATCCCCCTGATCATGGACAACACAGCCGCCCCGCTGCTCTGCCGACCGCTGTACCACGGCGCGGCCGTCGTCGTCTATTCGACCACCAAGTATATCGGCGGGCATGGCACCTCAATCGGCGGGGTCCTGATTGACGGCGGCAATTTCGACTGGGAAGCCAATCCCGAACGCCAGCCGCTCTTCAACACCCCGGATCCGAGTTACCACGGCGCGGTCTGGAGCAACGCAGTGAAGGGGTTGGGCCCGATCGCATACGCGATACGCGCACGCGTCGTCCTGTTGCGAGACCTCGGCGCGGCGATGTCGCCCTTCAATGCCTTCCAGTTCCTGCAGGGCATGGAGACGCTTCCGCTTAGGATGCCGAGGCACTGCGCCAATGCTCAGGCAGTGGTCGAGTTCCTGAAAGGCCGAAAGGACGTCGCGCAGGTCATCCACCCTTCGATCCAAATGGGGTCGATGCGAGAGCGAGCCGACAAGTATCTGTCGGGTGGCTATGGCGGCCTTGTCGGGTTCGAGCTCGTGGGCGGGCGCGAGGTTGGCCGCAAGTTCATCGACGCCCTTGAGCTGTTCTATCATGTGGCCAATATCGGCGACGCACGCAGCCTCGCCATCCATCCGGCGAGCACAACTCATTCCCAGCTAACGCCAGAGGAGCAGCTGGCGACCGGTGTGACCGACGGCTACGTGCGGCTGTCGGTTGGCCTGGAGCACATCGAAGACATCATCGCTGATCTAGAGAACGCGCTGGCCACCGCCGGATAGCCTGCCCGAGGCGGCAATCGAAAGCCCGATCCGTGTCAGACATCGCGGCGGGCGGCGGAGTCCGGCGAAGAAACGCCAGGGTCGTTAGGGCAGGATGACCGGCAGCTCTTGGCCGGCTCAGCCGGATCGCAGCGGCATCTGCTGAGCCGCAGCGCGACGCGTGTGCTGCGGGCACGCTCGGAATCTGTCTGGAGCAGGGCGGTGGCGTGATTAAGTAGGCCGTTGTGAAAGCCCGGCAGAGCCGCGTTGAGTTAACCCAACAGTTCTGCCTAAACGGGTCGTTCTAGACTTCACTTTTCAGCACCAGCCTGCATCAGGTCGATAGAACTTCACTTACCATTTCACCCAATGGCATGCGTGCCTGCATTCTAACTGCAAGCAGAGCCATGCCGCTCACCTTGCGTTGCACGAAAAGGGTGTCGGCAGGCGGCACGTGCCATGCGGCCCGGTCAGCTGCGATAACTTCAATGTGGCGCAGCAGCGGCTCCACAAATGAACGGTCTGCGAAGTCGAACGGACCGGGCTTGCCGACGTGCGTTATCGTCATTTTTATGATTTCATCAATCGCTTGACGGTGGCGGTGCAAAGCCGCCATCGAGATAAAACCCGCCTCGATCAGAGCCGTACAGGGCGCAAGGTGGTCGCCCGCGAGACCTGCACGCAACAGCCGACGATACGCTTCGACAGTTTGAACAGGAACACTGCGCGCAGCTCCGAAATCTAGAAGAACGATACGCCCCGTGTCCGCTTGCCAGCGATAATTGGCAAAGTTGGGATCGGTCTGCATCAAGCCGAACGCGAACAGCTCGCGCAGAGCCAGCCCCAAAGTGCGATCATGGCTGAGCCGGATGGCCCGTTCTGTCTTTCTTGCCTCCAACTGGAAGTTGCCCGCTTT
>DAIRES010000191.1:0-6145 GCA_036795465.1 Hyphomonadaceae bacterium | reverse complement strand
AGATCGGGCCATCGAAGATGCCCTGCATCATCTTCATCTCGGTTTCGAGCTGGCGGGTGTTCTCCGGCGAGACGATCTGGTCGACCATGCGGGCGCGCAGGGCGAGCACCATCGAGCCCATGCCCATCGGCACCTTCACCAGCGGCGTCTCTTCGCGAAGCTTGCGGAACAGCTCGTAGGACGAGGCTTCCGGGTTCTGCAGGTCCCAGTCGAGCACCGGGATGTCATTGTAGCTTTTGAGGGCAGTGGCGGCGGTTGCTGTGTCGGCCATGGGGGCACCTTGAGGAGGCTTTGGGGCGGAAAGGCTTCGGGGAGGAAGCTCGTTCGACTTGACAGTGTCAGGTTCTAGCCGATTTGGGGGCGGTGGGGAAGAGGCGCTGTGGCCGATCACGCAAATTTCGGCCGGGACCCGGCTGGGGGCAAAGGATACAGGACTGACGAGGCTTGGCGTTGGCGGGAGGAACACATGATGCGCAGCTTGATCGGGATCGCCGCAGCGTTGTGGCTGGCCGGAACAGCGCACGCGCAGGTGGGCGGAAATCTGGTGAAGTATCCGCCGGTTGATGTGCGGATAGACATCACGACCGCGCCGGATGGCAAACCTGTGCTGGCGCCGTCGGAGATCAGGCTGATAACAGGCGAATACTACCGGCTGACGCTATCGAGCGATGGCAAGGGCAAGGATGAGCGGGGCGAGCCGCTGGCGCGGCGGGTGGAGCTGACCGAGTTCCTGTCGAACATCCATCTGCGCATCCTGACCATCAGCGGGATCGAGGTTCATCTCCAGGGGATGAGCTTCCGCGCCATCGAGCTGGATGAGAAGGGCGAGGCTTCGTTCACGTTCACGCCGATCCGCCCCGGCGACTATCCGCTCTATGTCGGGCCCAATCCCATCTCGGTTGGTCATCCGGCGGGTGAGGCGGGCGTGCAGAACGATCCGAAGGTGGCGTTCGGGAAAATTCACGTCGAGTAGAAAATTTCGCCCGCTCCCGGAGCGCGGGGACCACCGCACGCGCCGGAAGCGGGCTGACGCGCGGCGGACCGCGCGCGTTCACGAATGTCTCACTGAGGCTTCGAGAGTCCCTTCTGGACCCGCCCCCATCCCGGCTTCGCCATGCTTCCCCACTTCGCGGGAGAAGATGAGCAACCCAGGAAGCGATCCGGCCCGGTCTTTCGACCGGGCCGGGTGCAGTTTCTAGTTCACGTCGACGAGGCCCTGTTCGCGTGCGGCTTCCCGCATCGCTTTCTGCAGTTTCTCGAAGGCGCGGACCTCGATCTGGCGGATGCGCTCGCGGCTGACATTGTACTCAGTCGAGAGATCTTCCAGCGTGGTCGGTTCTTCTTTCAGGCGCCGCTCGGTGATGATGTGGCGCTCACGTTCGTTGAGCGACTCCATTGCACGCTCGAGCAGGCTCATGCGGGTGCCGAATTCATCCGTTTCGGCGAGGCGTTCAGCCTGGCCCGGGGTGTCGTCGGCGATCCAGTCCTGCCATTCGGCTTCGCCATCCATGCCGCCGATGGGGGCATTGAGGGAGGCGTCGCCGCCGGAGGACATGCGGCGGTTCATCGACGTGACTTCTTCTTCCGTGACGCCGAGGCGTCTGGAAATCTCAGCCACGTTTTCCGGGCGCAGGTCGCCTTCTTCCATCGCGCTGATTTCGCCCTTGAGGCGGCGCAGGTTGAAGAACAGCTTCTTCTGGGCGGCGGTCGTGCCGAGTTTCACCAGCGACCACGAGCGCAGGATATATTCCTGGATCGAGGCGCGGATCCACCACATGGCGTAGGTCGCCAGACGGAAGCCCTTGTCCGGGTCGAATTTCTTCACGGCCTGCATCAGGCCGACGTTACCTTCGGAAATGACCTCGCCCATGGGCAGGCCATAGCCGCGATAGCCCATCGCGATCTTCGCCACGAGGCGGAGGTGCGACGTCACCATCTTCTCGGCGGCTTCCGAGTCCTGATGCTTGGCCCAGCGCTGGGCGAGCATGAACTCTTCGTTCTTCTCGAGCAGCGGGAATTTGCGGATTTCAGACAGGTAACGCGACAGCCCTTGTTCAGGGGAGAGTGCTATTGCGAGGCTGGCCATGTTCCGTCTCCTTCTTCTTTTCTTGTCCGCAGCGCCTATCTGGGGAGGAAGGCTCGCGAAGCTTTATTACCCCGGCACGTCGTGGCCATTACATGACCGTAACGCCCCTAATTTGCGAAGGTTCTCGGCAGGATTGTGACCTAGACCCCCGTCTATCGAAGGTCTGAGATGGGTAGGCGGTAATGCCTGTTAAAGGGGGCGCCAGTGCGATGCTTTCTCAGCGAACCTTGCAGCGCGCCTAATACGCGACTTACGGGATCAGCTTTCGGGGATTAGCCGAAGATCCAGAAAAAACGGGTTTCGCGCATCGTTTCGCACGTGGATTGTCCCTGAAATCGGATGGAATCCAGTCGCGGGCCGGCGGGTTTGGCGCCAGAGTTCAATCTTCGTGCAGCTCCAGAGACGGAGGAGCAGCATGCTTGCTGCAGGTCGATCGTGGGCCGGGGGGCTGATGATCGTGGCTGGGCCGGCCCTGGCCGGTTGTTCCGGATTGTCATTACCTTTGCCCGGATTTGGCCCATCGGCTTTGCCAGCCGGAATGGAGCCCGCACTCGTGCGGAGCGCTGGTCCGGCGGAGACTGAGCGGCCGGATTTCTTCGTGCAATGGAAGCCCGGGCTTCCCGGCCTCACCAAGCGGCCGGCGATCGACAAGTCGACGCCGCCGCCGCGCTATCCCGAGTCTGCGGTGGAACGGGAGGAGTCGGGGACGACGACGATCGAGTCGTGTCTCACGTCCGAGGGCAAGCTGGTGGACATTCACCTCGCGAAGTCTTCGGGTTCGAAGACGCTGGACGAGGCGACGCTGAACTGGGCGAAGACTGCGAAGTATGAGCCGGCCGAGTTCAACGGTGAGGCGTTCGCAATCTGCGGCTATCAGTTCGACTATCAGTGGCGTGTCGAGGTGGGTCGGTAGGCGGCTTACTGCGGCATCGCCCGCAGGGCTTCGATCAGGTCAGCCATGTCTGCCGGCGGCGGGCGTTCGAAGCGCAGGGGTTCCTTGGTGATCGGGTGTTCGAAGCCGAGGATGGCGGCGTGGAGCGCTTGCCGTTCGAAGGCCTTGGCGGTGGCGGTTGCGCGTTCGAAGGCGGGGCCTTTGCCGTCGGCTTTTAGCCAGCGGTGCTTGCCGTAGGTCTGGTCTCCAAGAACAGGCGCGCCGACGTGGGCCATGTGGACGCGGATCTGGTGGGTGCGGCCGGTTTCGAGGCGGCATTCGACGAGAGCGGCGGCGGGTTGCGTGCCCGTGTGATCCAGGCGGCCGAAGGTCTCGATGCCGCGGTAGTTGGTAATCGCGATCTTGCCGGCGGGTTCTGCGCTTTCGCCATTGGTGGTGTCGTTCGACCAGTGGTCGGCGCGGAAGTGCTTGTCCTTCACGACGGCCATCTTCTTTCGGTCGTTTGGCGAGCGGGCGATGTTGGTCTCGATGCGGCCGATCAGCGGACGCGGCGCGCCGCGCGTGACGGCGAGATAGACGCGCTCGATATCATGCGCGGCAAACATGTTGGTGAGAGCTGTGTGGGCCGCTTCGCTCTTGGCGGCGACCATGACGCCGGACGTGTCTTTATCGAGCCGGTGGACGATGCCGGGGCGGGCGACGCCGCCGATGCCGGTGAGACCTGCGCCGCAATGGAAGAGCAGGGCGTTGACCAGCGTGCCGCGCTCCGAGCCGCCGGCGGGGTGGACGACGAGGCCGGGCGGCTTGTCGATGATGATGAGGTGCTTGTCCTCGAAGACGATGTCGAGCGGGATGTCTTCGGGTTCGGGCAAAGCGCCGACCGGGGTGGGCAGGTCGATCGTATAGACGGCGCCGGTGATGACCTTGGCGCTGGCGTCGGTGGCGGGCTGGCCGTTTGCGGTGACGCGGCCCTCTTCGATCAGTACCCGCAGGCGCGAGCGGGACATGCCGGTTCCGGCGTCCGCGAGCCATTTGTCCAGGCGCGCGCCCGCGGCTTCCGCAGGGGCGGTAATCGACATGGGCTCGGGAGTTTCAGGCGTCATGCTTTCGTCGCGGTGCGGTGCAAGGTAGGGAATTGTATGGGCCAGTAACCCAGCGCGAGGGATTAATCCATGACCAGGCTGACGCGGCGCGGCGCTTTGGGCTTCGGGGTTGCCGGATTGGGGGCTGCCGCCTGCACAACCACGGGCGAAGGCGCGGCTTATGCCGGGAAAGCGGCATTCGGGCACGGGGTCGCCTCGGGCGATCCGACGCAGACGGCGGTCATCATCTGGACGCGGGTGACGCCGGATGCCGCCGGGCCGGTTCCGGTGATGTGGAATGTGGCGCGGGACGCCGCGATGAAGGACGTGGTGAAGAAGGGCGTGTTCACCACGGGGCCCGAGCGCGACTATACGGTGAAGATCGACGTCGACGGGCTCGAGGCGGGGCAGCTGTATTATTACTGGTTCACGGCCGGGCAGGCATCGTCGCCTGCGGGCGTGACGCGCACGCTGCCCGCCAGCGGCATGGCGGACTACCGGATGGCGGTCGTCTCGTGCTCGAACTTCCCGTTCGGGTATTTCAACGCCTATCGCGAGATCGCCAAGCGCGGCCAGACCAGCGTGATCGACGCGGTCATCCATCTTGGCGACTACATCTACGAATACGGCGTCAGCGGTTATGGCGGCGCGGTCGGCAAGGAGATCGACCGCAATCACGAGCCTGCGCATGAGTGTGTGTCGCTGGCCGATTACCGCATCCGCTATGCGCAGTATCGCGCTGATCCTGATCTGCAGGCCGCGCATGCGATCGCGCCGTGGTTCTGCACGTGGGACGACCACGAGACAGCCAACAATTCCTACCGCACCGGCGCGGAGAACCATCAGCCCGAGACGGAAGGCGAATGGTCCGTTCGCAAGGCGGGAGCGATACAGGCGTATCTGGAATGGATGCCGGTGCGCGATCCGGCGGCGGGCCGCGCGCGTGAATCGATCTGGCACAAGGTCGATATCGGCGATCTGGCGACGCTGTTCCTGCTGGAGAGTCGACTGGTCGGGCGTGGCGACGACCTGACCTATGGCGAGCTGTTCATGGCGCCTGATGCAGAGCGGCCGGCGATTGCGGCGGCCATCAAGGCGAAGATCGCTGATCCAAACCGCACCATGCTGGGCTTCGAGCAGGAGGCATGGCTGGCGGAAGGGTTGAAGCAATCGACCGCGTCCAACAAGAAATGGCAGGTGCTGGGCAACCAGGTGACGATGGCCAAGGTCAGGATGCCGGATCTTCAAACCGGACTGTCCGCAGCCCAATGGGAGAAGGTGCCGCAGGCATCGCGCCGCTCATGGTCGACGGCGCGCTACGGTCTCGACTGGAATCCGGATTCGTGGAGCGGCTATCCGGCGGCGCGCGAGCGGCTGTATGCGGCGGCGAAGGCGGCGAACGCGCGGCTGGTCACGCTGACCGGCGACACGCACACCGGATGGGCCAACCAGCTGCACGACAATTCGGGCCAGCAGCGCGGCATCGAGCTGGGCTGCACGTCGATCACGTCGCAGGGAGCAGGGGACGGCCTGCCGTTCGAGGAGCTGAACTGGTTGATGCCGGAGGCCAACAACGAGGTGCTTTACTATAACGCCTTCGCGAAGGGGTTCACGCTGCTGACGCTGAAAGCGGACCTCGTCGAGGCGGAGTTCGTGAAGGTCTCGAACATCCGGTCCCGCGACTATTTCGCCTCTACCGATGCAAGGTTCATTGCCCGCCAGAATGAGGTTGGCGGCATGGGCGGGCTGCAGAAAATCATGGGAGGACCGCTAGTTACGTCGGGATAGTTGCCGCAAATTCATGCTGAATTTGCTGGGAAAGTCGCTGGTTGAGGGCGATTCCGACCCCGTCGGAAAGGCCACATTAACATGCGACGGCCTAGGGTGCGCCGGGTGGTTTCACTGATGTTGCGCCCAGGGGCTTCAGACCTTGCCAGAACTGAACGGCATCGACTCGGCGGCATTGCTCGAGCAGCTCGGAGCGCTTGGGCTTGCGGCGGTGCGCGTCGATGAGGATGGCAGCGTCTGCGGGATCAATGACGCATTCCAGCAGCTGACCGGCGCGACAAGCGAACTGCCGCCGGG
>DAIRES010000190.1:0-6192 GCA_036795465.1 Hyphomonadaceae bacterium | reverse complement strand
TTCTTGCCGACCCAGCCGGCTTCCACGTATTTCACGAGCAGCGGGCAGGGGCGGTATTTCGTGTCGGCGAGGCCATCGTGCAGCACCTGCATGATGGAGAGGCAGGTATCGAGGCCGATGAAGTCGGCCAGTTCGAGCGGGCCCATCGGATGGTTGGCGCCGAGCTTCATGGCGGTGTCGATCGACTCCACCGTGCCGACGCCTTCATACAGCGTGTACACCGCCTCGTTGATCATCGGCATCAGGACGCGGTTGACGATGAAGGCCGGGAAGTCTTCTGCGTTGGTGACGTGCTTGTTCAGACGCTCAACGATGTGGACGGCGGTTTCGTAGGTCTGCTGATCAGTGGCGAGACCGCGGATGACCTCGACAAGCTTCATGAGCGGCACTGGGTTCATGAAGTGGAGGCCGATGAACCGCTCCGGGCGGTCGGTCGAGGCGCCGAGGCGCGTGATCGAGATGGAGGAGGTGTTGGTGGCGAGCATCGCCGTCTTGGGAATCTTGAGGCATACGTCGTCGAAGATCGCGCGTTTTACCGCTTCCTTTTCGGTGGCGGCCTCGATGGCGAATTCGACTTCGGCGAATGCGTCCAGGGTGGTGACGGGCTTGATGCGTTTCATGGCGGCGTCGCGCTGTTCGATCGAGATCATGCCGCGATGGACCTGGCGTTCCATGTTGCGCTGGATCGTCTTGATGCCGGCTTCGAGCCTTTCAGCCGAAACATCGTTCAGGACAACGTCAAAGCCGGCGAGCGCGCAGACGTGCGCAATGCCGTTACCCATCTGTCCTGCGCCGATGACGCCGATGGTGCGAATGCCGGTCATGCGGGTATGACGCCTGTGCTGTGAATCGAACTACGCTAACACGCGAACCGAGGCCCGCGAGTCTCCGCTATTCGCACATGCACAAGAGAGAGTGAAGAAGCGTCTCGGTGTGACGTTTGCGCACCAGAATTGGTCGCTCACGGCGGCGTGAAGGCAAACCAGCCTCTCAAACCGCACCAAACCGGGCGCCTTTTTTCCTTCGGGGCGGAAAAGCCTGCGTTATACTCGCCTGAAACAATGGCCGGCCTCCCAAACAGGCAAAGGCTGGCGCTCCGGGGAGGTCCACATGTTGAGATGGGTTTGTGTCGCGGCTCTGGCCGCGATGGTTGCCGGGCCGGCTTTCGCACAGAAAACCGACCTTCCAGACCGCGCGCTGAAGCAGACCACGCCGTTCGACCAGAGCCCGATCAGGGAAGGGCTTACAGCCCTGAAACAGGGTGGTGAATGCACGGTGGCCTACATCGTCGGCGTCAATGGCAAGGCCAAGGACATCAAGGCGGATTGCTCCGTACCCGACATGGCGCCCTACGCGATCCGCACGATCGAGAGCGGCGCTTGGGATGCCGAGATCACCGGCGGCGAATTCTTCGACAGCTTTCCGATGAAGCAGGTTTTCAAGTTCGGCACGCAGCAGGCGGTCGATCCGCGCGGCGAGAAGGCGCCGGTTCTCAAGGCCGACCTGCAGCAGAAGGACATCGCCCGCGCGATCGAGCAGGTCGATGAGAGCGGCGTGTGCAACGTGAAGTATTCAGTCGGCGCTGACGGCAAGGTGAAGGACGTGACGCCCAACTGCCAGCCGGCCGCTTATGACGCGCGCATCGTCGAGGCGATGAAAAAGATGGAATTCCAACCCGGCCTGAAGGGCGGCAAGCCCGTGGACTGGCCGGGCCTGAGCATGCCGATGAACCTGACGAAGCCCAAGGGCTGAGGCCGGGCAAGCGTTGAAACGAGAAACGCGCCGGAGGCAACTCCGGCGCGTTTTGTTTTCTGTCGCGTCCTTAGAAGTCGACGCCGACGCGGGCGTAGAGGAAGCGGCCCGAATAGCCGAGCGGCGATGTCGACGAGAACGGCACGTTGGCGAGCGTGTTTAGGCTCGGGCGCAGCGCATCCGGATACTCATCGAACACGTTGTCCGCGCCGACTGTCAGCTTGACCATGTCGGTCGCTTGCCAGGAAACATCGAGATCAAGCACGGTCTTGGGCGAGAGTGTGAAGTCGTTCGCCTGTACGCTGCCCGGAACGAGCACCTCGCCATAGCGGATGGCGCGTGCACCGGCGCTGAACGCGCCAAGCTCCCACGCCACGCCGAACGTGTACTTGTCCTTGGGCTGGCCCTTTTCGAAGGTCAGGACGTTGAGACGGCCGAACAGCGGCGGGGCCGGGGTCAACGCGGACAGGACGGGGATGGCCGGGATCCGCGTGACTTTCGTTTCGGTGTAGTTGGCGCCGAGGGTGAAGTCGAAATCACCGAAGCCGGTTCCGAGTTCGTAGTTGGCGACGATATCCACGCCCTGAGTCTCGGTGTCCACGCCGTTGATGAAGAAGCGGCCGCCGCCGACGGCGACGAAGCCCTGTCCTTGCAGGTAATTGCGGACGTTCGCCTGCGTGAGGTTTTCCGAAAGCACAATGCGGTCATCGATGTCGATGCGGTAGCCATCGACGGTGACGTTCAGGTCGCCCATGCGGAAGACGCCGCCCAGCGAATAGTTGATCGACTCTTCAGCCTTGAGCGGCTGGGCGCCCAGGGCAATGGCGACAGGATCGCTGACGGGGAAGGTGGTGACTTCATAGGCGATGCCGTCGATGAAGTTCGTCGAGGTGGTGGCGAAGTACTGCTGTTGCGGCGAGGGCGCGCGGAAGCCGTTCTGCACGGAGCCGCGCAGGGCGAACATGTCGTTGAAGTCGTAACGGGCCGACAGCTTGCCGGTCACCGTGTCGCCGAAGTCCGTATAGTCTTCGGCGCGGATGGCGGCGGACAGGAGGAGGGCGTCCGTGACGTTGGCTTCGAGGTCGAGATATACGCCGACTGCGTTGCGGCTCTCGGCAACTTCGTTCGAGGGGCGGAAGCCCGGGAACACCTGCGAACCGCTGGGCGTGGGGCAGCCGCCGGCGAGCTGGGCCGCCGCGTAGGCTGTGCTGCCGACGCCGGCCAGAGTGCAGCCGCCTGTGTTGACGGGAAGAAGGACGCCGCCATTGCGGTAGCTGTCCGGCTCGCCGGCGAAGATGCTGTAGCGCTCTTTGCGCCATTCGACGCCAGCGGCGACGTTGAGCGGAGAAGCGAGGCCGACTTCATACTGCTTCACGCCGGAGAAGTTGAACACAACCTGATCGTATTCGAAGCCGCCTGCGTCGAACGAGGTCTTGGACGTTGGCCCGATCGAGCGATTGAGCGTATCGACGATCTGGAATTCCATCTTGTTCTTGCCGTAAACAAGCGACGTATCGATATCCCAGTCGCCCAGCGCGAAGCGTGAGCCGAAGGCGCCCGAATAGTCCGTCACGGTCGGGGCGATCTTCGGCAGGAAGCCGTCCGGATAGATCGACGTGATGTTGCGGTCATCCACCGGACGGCGGAAATAGCCGGCGGATGTCGCTTCGCGCTTCTGATAGCTGGCCCAGCCATACAGCTCCGCATCATTGCCGAGATCGTAGCCGCCATTGGCGAGCAAGGTGTACTGATCCATGTCCGGCTCGCCAGACCAGCCATTCCAGCGATGGGCGCTTGCCTCGCGCGGATCCGGGTTGCCGCCGATGAATGCGTACTGCTGGCGCGTGTCGTAGCCGGGACGCTCCGTGCGTTCCTGGTGCTTGTATTCCGCGGATACCGTCAGGAAGCCTGCGTCCGTGAACAGCGGCAGGCCGATCCAGCCGGCGACGGTCGATGTCTGGCCGTCGCTGCGATCGCGGCTAATCGTTGAAGGCGCCGCCGGCAAGCCGAGGTTGCCTGGGAAGGGGTTGGTGGGGACTTCGTAGCTGGTTTCGCGCTGGCCATAGGAGGCCGAGATATTGCCGCCGCTATTGGCTTCGCGGAGGCGCACGTTGATGACGCCTGCGATGGCGTCCGAACCATACTGCGCCGAAGCGCCATCACGCAGGACCTCGATGCCCTGAATGGCAGCTGTCGGGATGGTGTTCATGTCGACCGCAGATGAACCGCGACCGATCGATCCGTTGACGTTGACGAGCGCCGAGGCGTGACGACGCTTGGAGTTCACGAGCACAAGCGTCTGGTCAGGTGCGAGGCCGCGAAGCGTTGCGGGACGGATCGTATCCGTGCCGTCGTTGAGCGCTGGACGCGGGAAGTTGAAGGATGGGAGCGCGATCGAGAGCGCCTGGTTCACTTCACTGACGCCGCCCTGCTCGAGAGCTTTCTCGCCGACGACGTCGACCGCGACTGCGGTGTCGAGAGCTGACCGGTTCTCAACGCGCGTGCCGGTGACGATGATGATGTCATCGCTGGCAGGCTGTGCTTGCGCCATTGCGACGCCAAACAAGAGCGGGGTTGCCGCTACGCCAGCAAGAATCGTCGATTTCAGTGAGCGAAGAAGCATCTGTCCCTCCAACGACCGCATCTGTGGCGATCTCTTGCGGACAAGCTGGGTGGCCCGTGGCGGGCGGGCAATGCATGACGCAACGCAAGCCGGGCCATGCGGAAGCGGGTTCCCCGCGCGTGTGGCGCTTGGGTTACAGATTTTCCACCCGCGGGCCGGGCGCTTCGTGTTCTGCGCGAAACAGGTTCCGGCTGGCGCCGACAGGTTCGCCAGCCGGATTGTCCCTAGTTCATCGCCCTGCGCTTCATCTGCGCAGGCACGCCGTTCAGGGCGAGCGTGTTGGTTTCCTTGTCGACGGTCACCTTCACGTCGTCGCCATCCTTGATGCGGCCTTCAAGAAGCGAGCGGGCGAGGGGGTCCTGCAGTTCCTTCTGGATGGCGCGTTTGAGCGGGCGGGCGCCATACACCGGATCGTAGCCGCGTTCGGCGAGCCAATGGTTGGCTTCGTCGTCGAGCTTGATCGTGATGCGGCGATCCGCGAGGATTTTCTCGAGGCGCTTTAGCTGCACGCCGACGATGCGGTCGATCTCCGAACGGCCGAGGCGCTTGAAGAAAACGATCTCGTCGACGCGGTTGAGGAATTCCGGGCGGAAGTGCCCGCGAATGGCTTCCATGACTTCATCGCGCGTGCGGCCTGAAATATCGCCTTCCGACTTGTCATCAGCGATGGCGTGCGCGCCGAGGTTCGACGTCATGATGATGACGGTGTTGTTGAAGTTCACGGTGCGGCCCTGGCCGTCGGTGAGGCGGCCATCGTCGAGCACCTGCAGCAGCGTGTTGAACACGTCCGGGTGCGCCTTCTCGATCTCGTCGAACAGGATGACCTGATACGGACGGCGGCGGACGGCTTCGGTAAGCGCGCCGCCCTCTTCATAACCGACATAGCCCGGAGGCGCGCCGATCAGGCGGCTGACTGCGTGCTTCTCCATGTACTCCGACATGTCGATGCGCAGCACCGCGCTGTCGTCGTCGAACAGGAATTCGGCGAGCGCTTTGGTCAGCTCGGTCTTGCCGACGCCGGTGGGGCCGACGAACATGAAGGAGCCGATCGGCTTGTTCGGGTCCTGCAGGCCGGCGCGGCCACGGCGGACGGCGTTGGAGACGATCTCAAGCGCTTCTTCCTGGCCAACAACGCGCTGGCGCAGCTTGTCTTCCATCTGCAGCAGCTTCTCGCGCTCGCCTTCCATCATCTTGTCGACGGGGATGCCCGTCCAGCGCGAGACGACGGCGGCGATGGCTTCCTCGTCCACCACTTCCTTGACCAGCGGGCTCTTGCTGTCCTGGCCTGAGGTCTCCTTGCCTTCGGCATCCGCGATCAGCTTCTCGAGCGCGGGGATGTCGCCGTACTTGATCTGGCCTGCGCGCGCCCAGTCGGAGCGGCGTTCGGCGTCGGCGAGTTCGGCGCGGGCCTTGTCGAGGCGGTCCTTGGCCTGCGTGCCGCCAGCAAGGCGGTCCTTCTCCGCTTTCCAGGCCGACGTGATCTCGTCGGACTTGGCCTGCAGTTCCTTGATCTCGGACTCGCGGCGCTTCAGACGATCCTGGCTGGCGTCGTCCTTCTCCTTCTTGAGCGCTTCCACCTCGATGCGCAGCTGCATCAGGCGGCGGTCGATCTCGTCGAGCTCTTCGGGCTTCGATTCAACAGCCATGCGCAGGCGCGCGGCGGCTTCGTCCATCAGGTCGATGGCCTTGTCCGGCAGGAAGCGGTCAGTGATGTAGCGGTTCGACAGCGTCGCGGCGGCGACGATGGCGGCATCCGAAATGCGGATGCCGTGGTGGACTTCGTACTTCTCTTTCAGGCCGCGCAGGATCGAGATCGT
>DAIRES010000189.1:0-6219 GCA_036795465.1 Hyphomonadaceae bacterium | reverse complement strand
GCTGCGTGCGGACGATCTTGTTGATCGTCTCGATCATGTGCACCGGGATACGGATCGTGCGCGCCTGGTCAGCAATCGAGCGTGTGATCGCCTGACGGATCCACCACGTCGCATACGTCGAGAACTTGTAGCCGCGGCGGTATTCGAACTTATCGACCGCTTTCATCAGGCCGATATTGCCTTCCTGGATGAGATCCAGGAATTGCAGGCCGCGGTTCGTGTATTTCTTGGCGATCGAGATCACGAGACGGAGGTTGGCTTCCACCATCTCCTTCTTCGCCTGACGGGCTTCGCGCTCGCCTTTTTGAACCGTCTGAACGATGCGGCGGAAGTCGTCGATCGGAACGCCCATTTCCTGGGCGAGCGTCGATACGTCATCGCGCAGCGCGCCGATCTTGCGCGTCTCCGACGTGACGAACTTCTTCCACTGCTTCGACAGCAGCGAGACCTTGTCGAGCCAGTCGGGCTTCAACTCGTTGCCGAAATAGTTGTCGAGGAAGTCCTGACGGCCGACGCCATGCAGGTCGGCCAGGCGCATCAGCTTGCCCTCATGCTGGATGAGGCGCTTGTTGATCTCGTACAGCTGTTCGACCAGCGTTTCGATACGCGCATTGTTGAGGTGCAGCGTCTTGAGGTTCTCGGTGATCGCCGAAACCAGCTCGTCGTATTCCTTGTAGTCCTTCGGCGTGAGCGCCTTGCCCTCGATCTTCCGGGCGACCAGCCGCTCCTGCAGCTTGCGATAGCGCTGGAAGTTCTCGGCCACGGCGTCGAGCGTCTTGGTCACGCCTTCACGAAGCTCGGCTTCCATCGCCGACATCGACATGGCGCCGCCATCATCGAATTCGTCCTCGGCTTCGGCAGCTTCGGCTTCCGCCTGCTTCTGACGCTCGAGTTCGACTTCATCCACGTCCTCGTCGCGCACGCGCTTGACGGGCTTGGGCTTCTCCTTGGCCTTCTCGGCTTCGGCGAGTTTCCGGGCGGTGATCGGCGCGGTCGAGGGCGGCGGCGCGCCGCCGTTCAGCACGATCTGCGAGTTGTCGACGATGCCGCCATGGGCGGCCGCATAGGTCGCTTCCAGATCGATGATGTCGCGCAGCAGCACGCGCTCTTCGGTCAATTCCTGGCGCCATACCATGATGGCTTCGAACGTCAGCGGGCTCTCGCACAGGCCACGGATCATCGCGTCGCGGCCGGCTTCGATACGCTTGGCGATCGCAATCTCGCCCTCGCGGGACAGAAGCTCGACCGAGCCCATCTCGCGCAGGTACATCCGCACCGGATCGTCCGTGCGGTCGTAGCGATCCTTCGTCGTGGTGGCCAGCGCGGTCGACTTGGAGCGCGCCGGAGCGCTGCCCTCTTCGCCGTCTTCGCTTTCTTCGTTGGCTTCCTGCTCGCGCTCGCTGTCTTCAACGTCGTCCTCGGACTCGACCACGTTGATGCCCATCTCCGAGAGCTGGGACATGATATCTTCGATCTGTTCGGACGAATTCTGGTCCGACGGCAGAACCTTGTTCAGCTCGTCGTAAGTCACGAATCCACGCGCCTTCGCGGACTTGATGAATTTCTTCACCGTGGCGTCGTTCATGTCGAGCAGCGGTCCGTCAGTCGCCTCTGGGGCCGACTTCCGTTTCGCTGCTGCTTCTGCTTTCGCCATTCCGTCTCTCCGCAGACCCGTTTTGTCAGGCCGGACATCTTTCGCCGGCACGACCTTCGCCGGCTGGGCTTTCGCCGTGCCGGTCTTTTCACTCCCGCCTTTGGGCGGGGGCTCCTTGCTCGCAACCGGCTTGGCCTGAGCCTTGGCCGGAGCCTGGGCAACTGGCGCTTTCACCGGCTGGGTCTTGGCTGGCGCGGGTTTCGCCGCAACAGCCGCCTTTGCTCCACCCTTGAGTACGGGCTTGGGCTCTGGCTTTTTAGAATCCTTCTTCGTCTCCGCCTTGGCGGAGCCCGGCTTTGCAGCAGGCTTGTCCCGTCTGACTTCGGCCTTGGCGGAGGCTTTGCCTCCCTTGGCCGGCGGGTGTTTTGCCTTGTTCTTCACGTCACTCTTCAGAGCGTTTCGACTCCATGGCAGCGCCCATCCCCCCTAAAGCGTTCCTCAGTTCCTGAGCGCCTTCTGAGGCTGGAGAGGTCACCGCTTCATCCACCACTGACCGGCTGGCGCTGCGCCGCGCGATCACTTTCTGCATGATACGAGCCTGGTGAACGGCGCCCATGATCTCGACGCCCTCCTCCTCAGCCCATTTCGTCGCCTGCACTTCAGCCACAAGCGTTCTTGCGACGGGAAACCTTTCCATTGCATCGAGCCAATCTTGGCCCGCGCCATCCGGGTTGTTACCCGGTTGCCGTCTCAGGAACGGTTCCAGAAGTTCGACTGCCCGCTTGCGGTCAAGGATACGTAAATGGGCTGCAACAGTAGGCAGGTCAAGCTTTTCGGAGCTTTGATAGACGTCAAAGGCTGTATCCCGGATCGCTCCGATATCCGGGTCGTCATACTCGGATTTGGCCAGAGCCTCCCGGGCTGACTCGAACAATTCGGGGGTCTCGATCGCCCGGACCAGCAATCCCAGCCCCGCCATGCCGGTCGGACCGGGCGAGAATCCCTTTTTCCCGGGGTTCTGCCCCTTGTGAGGGGCCTCCCCCGGCTTGCCTTCCCAGGCCTTGCCCGTCGCCCCGTTGGGACCACCCTTCCCCGGACGGAAATGCCAGTAGAGCCGGTCTTTCAGCTCCCTTTCATAGGCTTTCTTGACGCCCGGATGCTTGATCAGGTTCACAGCGGCCATAAGCCGCGCCTCGAATCCGGCCTTCCGCTCGGGCGTATCCAGCGGCTCGGCTTCCAGTTCGCGCGACCACAACAGGTCCACCAGCGGCCGCGCGGACCCCAGCATGTCCCGCATTTCCTGCGCGCCCCTGACGCGCACGACATCGTCCGGGTCCATGCCGTTCGGCAGCAGCACGAAAAACAGCGTCTTGCCCGGCTCGATCAGCGGCAGCGCCCGGTCGCACGCACGCCAGGCCGCCCGGATACCCGCCGCATCCCCGTCAAAGCACAGGATCGGCTCGGGCCCTGCCCGCCACAGCAGGTCGAGCTGTTCCTCCGTCAGCGCGGTCCCCAGCGGCGCAACCGCCGTTCCGATCCCGGCCTCCGCCAGCGCGATCGCATCGACATAGCCCTCGGTCACGATCAGCCCGCGCGACAGCGGACCTTCCTTGAGCGGCGCCAGCGCCTCGCGCGCATCCATGTAGCGATAGAGCGTCCGCCCCTTGTGG
Organism: Hyphomonadaceae bacterium; assembly: GCA_036795465.1. Taxonomy (GTDB): domain Bacteria; phylum Pseudomonadota; class Alphaproteobacteria; order Caulobacterales; family Hyphomonadaceae; genus UBA7672. The sequence goes on along the minus strand of DAIRES010000189.1, from coordinate 2,955 downwards.
AAGAGCGGCGAGTCCGACGAATTCAGGTATTTCGGCTTCCCGTCCGGCTCCAGCGTCCGCGCGCCGAACGCGATCGGACGGTTGGAGTGATCGGTAATCGGGAAGATCACGCGATTGCGGAAGCGATCCCACGGCTGCTTGCCATCATCCGGCTGCACCAGCAGTCCCGCCTCGATCAGCTCCTCGATCGACGCGCCCTGCTTGGTCAGGAAATCCGACAGCGCCCGCCAGCCATCGGGCGCAAAGCCCATGCGGTGCCGCGACCACGCCTCGGGCCCAAAGCCGCGCTTCTGCAGGTATTCCCGCGCTTCCGTGCCCGCCGGCTTGCGCAGCTGGTCTTCGAAGAACACGCACGCCTTCTCGACCCAGTCGATCAGCGTCGCCCGCTTGCGGTACTGCTGCGCCTCGCCCGCCGACTGCGTCGGCAGCTCCAGCCCGACATCCCGCGCCAGCTTCTCGACGGCCTCGGCAAACGTCAGCCGCTCCGTCTCGGTAAGAAACGTGATGGCGTCGCCGGACTTCTGCGTTGAGAAGCATTTGTAGAAGCCGCGATCGTCATGGACATAGAAAGACGGCGTCTTCTCGCTCGAGAAAGGCGACAGCCCCACCCAGTCCTTGCCGCGCTTCTTCAGCGAGACCTTTTTCCCCACGACGTCCGAGAGCCGCACACGCGACTTCAGCTCGTTGAGAAATTCCTCCGGGAACCGCATGCCGCTCTAGAAATCCAAACCAACTCCGGCGCTAGCCGCAGCGCGCCGGTGACGCCAGCAACAAGCTGGCCGATCCTGTGGACGATTATACAGGGAGTTGTGCGTGATTCGGACCGATTCAAGCAGCCCGCTGTTAAAGCCCTGATATTTCTGGATTCATCAGCCCCGTCGCCGGCATGGGCGCTTTCTCCCGCCGCCTGTAGATTTGTCCGTCACGAAGGAGACGCTGCATGCGCACCCACTCCGCCCTGCTTTGTATCGCCTTGCTGACGGCCTGCGCTTCCGCGCCCGCCGCACAGGACTTTACCATCGAAGGCCCGCAACAACTCCCCGGCGGCGCCAGCCTGTCCCCGCTGCTCGAAACCGGCCGCGCAAAGGTCGAGAGCTTCTTCGGCAAGCCCTTCGCCGCGCCCGTGCGGGTGAGCATCTCGCCAACGCGCGCAACGTTCGATGCCTCCCTGCCCGCGAAATGGGAACTCACGCCGACGCAATGCTGGATGGTCGGCGTCGGCGGCGGCAACCTGTTCGCGCTCCTCTCCCCCTCGGCCTGGAGCACGGACGCCTGCGAGCACGACGGCAACGACACCGGCCACATCCAGGAAGTCGTCACGCACGAGCTCACCCACGTCTATCACGGCCAGCACAACCCGACCGGAGACTTCATCGGCATGGACGATGCGGGCTGGTTCGTGGAGGGCCTGGCCGTCCTCGTCGCCGGCCAGCTCACCAGCGTGAACCGGCCAACCGCAGCGCAGGCCATCGCCTCAGGCGCCGCGCCCGCCCATCTGGCCGACGCATGGAGCGGAAAGTTCCGCTATGGCGTCAGCGGATCAATGGTCGCCTTCATCGACGCCAGCTTCGGCCGCGCAAAGCTGATCGAACTGCTGGGCGATGTCACCAACGCACAGATCCTCAACCGCCTCGGCCTGACCGAGACAGAGTTCATGGCGCGCTGGAAAATCTGGGTCGGCGAAAACGCCTAGGCCCGCTTGCCTTCCATGAGAGCGTACCACGCCCACCATTTCAGGCCGGGGATACGCAGCAGCACGGCATCCACCGCCTGCCCGATCGCCCGCACCGGCGCCTGAAGCGGCGTCCTGCGGAACAGCACCGAGCCGAGCGTCGTCAGGCCATACAGCCGAACGTCGGTTTTCTCGAAGGTCGCGCTGAACTTGTGAAAGTCCGGAACCAGCAGCGGATGCTCATCCGGCGTGCGGGCTTCGGGCGTCTTCTTGCGGTAATATTCGATCGCCGGGTTATGCCCCAGCGGTTCGGTAAACAGCACCACGCCACCCGGCTTCAGCACGCGGCGAAGTTCCGCCATCGCCTTGTCGTAGTCGAGGTGGTGCAGGATGCCCGAGCCGAACACGAAGTCGAACGTGCCATCGGCGAAGTCCATCGCCTCGGCGTTCTGGACGGAAAGGTTCACATTGCCGATGCCGCGCTCGCGGATTTCCTGGTTACCGGCGTCCACGGCCTGTTTCGAAATGTCGATGCCTTCGACCCGTTTCGCAACGCCTGCCAGCGCGATGGCGTTGTAACCATGCGCGCACCCGTATTCGAGCACCACGGCGCCCTTCGCCAGCTCCAGCCGGCGTTTGGCATAACGGTCAAAACACCCTTTGATCGCGTCATAATACTTCATCTGGGCCGAGCGATCGTCCTCGCCGCCCGCGAAACGGGCGTCATGAAACTGGCGCTCGCGTTCAATGCGATCGATTGATCCGCCGTCCATTTGCCAATTCCCTTGCAAGCCTTTGGCGCACCCATGCACCCCTCAGGCCAGCTCTTAACCCAGCCCGGTAACCATATTCCTCACGCGACACCACTCCCACCCAACTCCACCCACACGCGAGTGATTTTGGCAGCTGCGCCGCAAACTTGAGCGAACCCACCCCACCATTCAGGCGCGATATCGAGAATGGGGGATCGAGCGGTATCGAGTTCGTAGGACGGCCAAAAATCTTCGGCCCCGAATTCAGCGCTCTAGCCAACAAAGATGGGGGATAGCGCCCTCCAGATTCAACCGGGCCTTGGACGAGGGTTATTCTCTCGCCCATGACACGGCACAAACACGCGCAAACTGGACTAGGAACCCCGCAGCTTCCTCAGCAATGGCTGACAGCTGTGCTGCGCGCATTTGCGATGCTCGTGTCCAGCGTCGCCTCAACGCTCCAGATGCGCGCCCGCCGTCTCCCCGTGATTGGCACACGGACGATGCCGGACGCCCTGCCCCGAGTGACGA
>DAIRES010000188.1:2256-6256 GCA_036795465.1 Hyphomonadaceae bacterium | reverse complement strand
CCGCCACGCCTCGCGGATCACGCGCACCATATCCTCGCGCTTGGCCTGACTGTTGTACGCATCGGCCAGCGCCAGCACGCCTTCGCCCGTGCGCGGCCCGCGCGCCAGCAACCAGGCAATCCGCTCGTCCGATGTCAGGCTGGAGCCCGTGATCGTGATCTCGGCCTGATCCTCGATCTTGCTCGTGTCAGGCCAGCCTTTGAATTCCTCCAGGGCGCTCATCAGGTCGGAATAGCCCATCCCCGCATCGCCATTGGTCGCTATCCGCCACCGGACCAGCGCCTGCGCCGCCGGATCACTGAGCCGGCCCAGATAGGAGCGCACCTGGCTCCACTGGCTGTTGTCGGCCGCATCCAGCGCCCGGTTCAGCAGCGTGAAGTCCGCCGTGCCCAACCATGTCGACGACAGGGTGGGCGACGGCTTCAGCGATGGCGCCGCCGGATTGGCCATGGCCAGCCCCGTACCCAGCGCTCCCAGCGCCACAGCCGCCATCAACACCCGGCCAGTTCGCGACATCTGCTTGCCAAACCCTGTCATGGAATGATTATCCCGCGAGTCGCGATTGGCCCCGCCATCACGCAATCCGGAGCGTTTTATGATCTTCCAGGGATCCATGCCCGCCCTAGTAACTCCTTTCCGCAACGGGAAAGTGGACGAAAAGGCGTTTGTGGCGCTGGTCGAGCGGCAGGTCGCCGCCGGAACGCACGGGCTGGTCGTCGCCGGAACCACGGGCGAAGCCTCAACGCTTTCGCACGAAGAGCACGAGCACGTGGTCGAGCTTTGCGTGAAAACGGCGGCTGGTCGGGTTCCGGTCATCGCTGGCACAGGCTCCAATTCCACGGACGAGGCTATCAGCCTCCTCCAGCACGCTAAGTCGGTCGGCGCTCACGCAGCCCTGATCGTGAACCCGTATTACAACCGCCCCACCCAAGATGGGGTTTACGCCCATTACAAAACTTTGAATGAGGCGGTTCAACTGCCTATTTTTGTTTACAATGTGCCGGGTCGCACGGGTTCCGACATGCAGCCGGAACTGATCGGCCGCCTGGCCAAGCTCTCCAATATCATTGGAATCAAGGATGCGTCGGGCGATGTGGCGCGCGTCGCCCGCCACACGGCGCTCGCCGGCAAGGATTTCATCCAGATTTCAGGCGAAGACGGCAACGCCGTCGGCTTCAACGCCCTCGGCGGCGTCGGCTGCATTTCCGTCACCGCCAACGTTGCGCCCTATCAGTGCGCCGCCATGCAGAACGCGACCCTCAGGGGCGATTACGCCGAGGCCCGCCGCATCAACGACACACTGGCCCGGCTCCATCGCGCGATGTTCCTCGAAGCCAGCCCCGCGCCCGCCAAATACGCTCTCTCGCTCCTCGGTCTCTGCACCGACGACGTTCGCCTCCCGCTGGTCGCCGTTCAGTCGGCCGACGTGAAGAAGGAAATCGAGGCGGCTATGAAGGAAGCCGGCGTCCTCTGATGGCCCAGTCCCCCCGCAGCAGCGGCCAGAACCCCAAAGGCAAATCCCAGCGTGAACTCGCCCGCAAGTCCGTGGCTGAGAACCGTCAGGCGCGCCGCAACTATGAAATCATCGACGACATCGAAGTCGGCATCGTTCTCACAGGCTCAGAGGTGAAATCCCTCCGCGAAGGCCGCGCCAACATCGCGGAAGCCTATGCGCGCGAGGAGGACGGCCAGATCGTCCTCATCAACTCCACCATCCCGACCTATCCGCCCGCCGGCCAGTTCAACCACGAACCAAACCGCAAGCGCATCCTCCTGGTGAAGAAGCGTGAGTTCAACCGCCTCACCGGCGCCGTCGAGCGCGACGGCCGCACGCTGGTCCCGCTCGAACTCTATTTCGGCTCCAACGGAATGGCGAAAATCAAGCTCGCCCTCGCCACGGGCCGCAAGGCGCCGGACAAGCGCGACGTCGAAAAGAAACGCGACTGGGACCGCCAGAAGGGCAGGCTGCTCCGCGATCGGGGATAGCTAGCGCAGCATTTCCGGCGTGCCGATGGCGATCCATTGCCCCCAGCCCGGCCCATCATCGATCGCACGGATCTCAAGCTCACATGAGGCGCCCGGCTGCTTGAATGTCAGCCGGCGGTATCCCCACGCATCCTTCGGCACCAGCGTGCGTGTGACAGCGCCACATTTCGCGACGATCCGCGTCCGCGACGTCTCCGGTCCCGTCACCATCGGCAGCGCTATGGACGAGATGCCCGCCGGGATCGTGCCGCGCCACACCAACGTGCTGACATCCGCATCGCCCTTCTGTGCGGAAGTCGTGCGCAGATCTTTCAGGCCCGGGGGCGGCTTCACGGCCGGAGTTGTTTTTGCGCACGGGCCTTCGCACGAGAACTCGCCCTGAAGCGGTCCAGCCAGAAGCTCCGGCGGCGTCCAGTAGGCAGCGTGCGAGAAGTCATAGACTGCTTCGCTCTTTGTCAGGATCGGCCGCTGCCCTGCGCCGGGTCCACACGCCGTCAGTGCCAGAGCGGTTATCCAGAAGCTCTCACGCAAGCGCATGGATGAATCCGATCAGCAACACATGAGCCCCGAACAGCACAAACCCGATTTTCGACAGTATCGCGTTGCCAGAGAAGAGGCGCGCCGACATCGCAATCACCGCAATCTGCGGGAAATAACTGCCTTGATGCGTCACGGCTTGTCCCGCTCCGAACAAAAGCACCGCCCACCCCAGCAGCGCGCCAATCGTGGCGATCGACAGCGCCCGCGTCGCTCCCGATATGGCAAACCCCGGCAATCCCCACAGCGCCAGCGCGAACAGCCCGATCCCGAGCGGAACCGAATAGAACATCTGGTCGCGGAACTTCGTCGCGTTCAGCCGTCCCGCCGCAAAATCCTGAACCGCCCAGAGCTGCGGGTTCATGATGCGATCGATATTGTCCATCCGGCCCTTGGCCCACGTCGCTGGCGTAAGCTTGGAATAACTGTCGACCAGCGCTTCCGTCATCGATCGGTCATCTATGGCCTCGGCGCCCGCCACATGCCACTTCATCAGCCTGTTGCCCGGCGGATCGTACAGGTTCTGATACGCCTGCCACGGTGCATAGAGCACCACGACTGCTGCAACCGCCGCCGCAATGTATCGCCACGAGAACAGCCGCAGCGTGACCAGCGCCGCCGCCGCGAAGCCAACCAGCGCAAACGCCGTGGCCCCGTGCGACAGCATCGCGAGCGCGGCGGCGCCCCCCGCAATCAAACCGTCCACGACGGAACGTCGCTCGTTCCTCGGCGTCGCAAAATGAATGGCTGCGACGATGGCGACGAAAGCCGCCGCCAGCAGCTTGGGCCAGACGAACAACCCATTCACGAAAATCAGCGGCGTGAACCACAACGCTGTCATCGACAGGATGCTCCACAGCCGCGACGTACCCATCGCGCGGGCAAGCACCCAGATTCCGCCCATCGACAGCATCTGCAGCGCGGTCGAACTGCCTTGATAAGCCTCCCGGCTTTCGCGCCCCAGATTGAGCAACAGGTACATGCCCGTCTGCAGCGGCGGTCGGTCGCTCGACAGCCAGTCGACATACATCGGCGTCGTGATCTGCGCTTCACGAAGCTGCAAGCCGAAGTGGAATGGAATCTCGTTGTCGCCGGGCAGGGGGCTGGTCCATCGGCTGGCCGCAAACCCGAATATATTCCCAGCGGGATCGTTGCCCCCCGGAACCAGCACGGACCACCCCATCAGTCCTACCGCCCCGGCGAACACGCCAAGACACGGAACGATCAGCGCCATGTCGCTAGCCGATCGCCGCAAAACAGCGAAGAGGGCGAGAATGATGCAAGCCCCAAAAAAGATCATCTGCAGCCAGGGCGCTATCCCGGTGTCGAAGAACATCACCCAGAAATACGCGTATCCCGCGACCCCAAGCCCCACCATGCCGGCGGCGAGGGCCTTCCAGTCGCTAAGCTTCAGGTAATGCGCCGCCGCCGTCGACAGGGCGAACAGCGCGAACATGACCGAGCCCGCATTGAGCGC
>DAIRES010000188.1:0-2156 GCA_036795465.1 Hyphomonadaceae bacterium | reverse complement strand
GAAGCGGCAGGTGAACGCCTCGCGCCGGCAAACCTCGAACAGGTATTCCAGCAGCGGCCGCGACTCCTTCCGCGTCCACCCGGCAAAGCGCAGTGTGAAGGCCGGGTTCACATACAACCCCTTCCGCCCCGTCTCCGGATGCGTGCGCACCACCGGATGCTCATACTCCGGCACTTCATCCCCGACGACTTCCGAATCCATCGACGCCCGCTTCTTCGAAGAAGCTCCGCCCGCGCCATATTCTTCCGCGGCCGAATGGATCGCGCGCAGCCCCTCCAGCGTCTGCTTCAGCCCCGGCGACAACGCATCCCACGCCGCATACTGGCTCGCGAACAGCGTATCCCCGCCAACCTCCGGCACCTCGATCGCGTGAAGGATCGACCCGAGCGCGGGCACTTCGAGAAAGCTCATGTCCGAATGCCAGCCGCCGCCGAAGTTTATCTTCTCGCTCGGCTCCTTGATGATCTCCAGGATCTCCGGATACCCGTTCATCCCCTTCACATAGGGGTGCACATTCAGCGTCCCCCAGCGCTTCCCGAATTCGATGTGCTGCTCCGGCGTCAACGTCTGGTCACGGAAGAAGATCACGTGATGCTTCAGGAACGCCGTATGGATGTCGTCGAACTGCGCATTGCTCAGCGGCTTCGACAGATCAACGCCCACAATCTCCGCGCCCAGATTGGGCGAGAGCGGCTTCACGGTGATGGTCTTGTAGGTCATGGCGCGTTCCTCTGCGGGGAACATCGCGCGGGATGCGGCCAAACTCAACTCCCGGCAGCTTGCGCTGGCCCGGCGTCAGTCCCGCTTCAGAAGCTCTTTGAAATCCTCGGCCTGCATCGGTTTCGACAGCAGGAAGCCCTGGGCTTCATCGACCTTCAGCCAGGTCATGAAATCCCACATCTCCTGCGTCTCGACGCCCTCGGCGACGACCTTGAGGCCGTGCTCCCGCGCCAGACGAACGCAGCTCACCAGCGCCGCTTTCGCGAACGCTTCATCCATCGCCAGCCGGATGAAGGCCGGGTCGATCTTCACTTCCGTGAACGGATAATTCCGCAGGCGGTCGATATTGCTGGTGCCGGCGCCGAAGTCGTCGATGGCGATGCCAAAGCCCTTGGCACGCAACTGCGTCATCGTCTCGAACGCATGCACGCCAAACTCAATCGCGCGGCTTTCGGTAACCTCCAGCGTGAGCTGCTTGCAGTCGAGCCCGGACTCCCGGATCGCCGCTTCCATCAGGTCCGCGAACTCCAGGCGCTCCAGCGACATCGGGCTCACGTTGATCGAACAGGGCAGGCCGTCGAACGCGACCACCTGCTTCGCCACCGCGCGAGCCATCGCATAAGTCAGCGCATCGATCCGCTGGTTGCGCTCCGCCAGTTCGACGTAAGCGGCGGGCGAGGCAAAGCCCATCTGCGGCGTCGCAATACGCGCCAGCGCTTCCACGCCGACGATCTTGCGCGTCGTCATCGAAACTTTGGCGTGGAAAAAGGGATGCAGGCCGCCGCGCTCGATGGCGGCCTCCAGCAGGCTGGCGCTCGCAGCAGGCGCGCGCCGGGCAGCAGTCTCCGAACCCGTATCTGGGACGATCATCATCGCAGCGAATTCACCACCCACGGCCCCGGTTCAGTCCGGGGTCCGTCGGGTCAAATACGCCACAAAAACGTCTCGAAACCGCTAACCCGCGCTAATCAAACTGATCGAAGCGCGGGTTGGCTGCGCCTACTTGGCGTCCGAAAGCGCCTGGTTCGCGAAGTCCCAGTTCACCAGTTCATCGAGGAAAGTGTTGATGTATTTGGGGCGGAGGTTCTGATAATCGAGGTAATACGCGTGCTCCCACACATCCATGGTTAGCAGCGGAGTAACCCCGGCTTCAGTCAGCGGCGTCTCGGCATTGCCCGACTTGGAAACAACCAGCTTGCCGTCTTTCAGCGACAGCCAGGCCCAGCCCGAACCGAACTGCGTCGTGCCGGCTTCAGCGAACTTGGCCTTGAACTCGTCGAACGAGCCGAAGTCCTTGTTGATCTTGTCGGCGATCAGGCCGGTCGGCTTGCCGCCGCCCTGGGGCTTCATGGAGTGCCAGTAGAAGGTGTGATTCCACACCTGGCCGGCATTGTTGAAGATCGGGGTCTTTTTCTCGGCCCAGCTCTGCTTGACGA
>DAIRES010000187.1:0-6272 GCA_036795465.1 Hyphomonadaceae bacterium | reverse complement strand
GCGCGGCGCGCCTCGGGAACCAAGCCGCGCAGTTTCGCTGCTCAGTTCGAACCACTGCGGAGTGTGCAGGTCTGGCGCTTCTCGCTCTACTATTTCTTCGTGTTCGGGGGGTTCGTGGCGCTCTCGCTGTGGCTGCCGCGCTATCTGATCGGTGTCTACGGCTTCGACATCGCGACGGCCGGCATGCTGGCTGCCGCCTACTCAATTCCAGCGTCGTTGTTCCGCATCTATGGCGGCTACCTGTCGGATCGGGTTGGGGCCCGGACCGTCATGTACTGGACCTTCCTGGTGTCCGTCGCCATCACCTTCTTTCTGTCCTACCCGCCGACCTCCTATGTCGTCGACGGCGTGCGAGGCCCCATCAGTTTTCGACTTGAAACTGGCCCGATCGCGTTTGTCGTCGCCATTTTCATCCTCGGCTTCTTCATGAGTCTCGGAAAGGCCGCCGTCTACAAGCACATCCCGGTCTACTATCCAAAGGATGTGGGAGCGGTTGGCGGACTCGTTGGCCTGATGGGCGGACTTGGCGGCTTCATCCTTCCAATCGTGTTCGGACTACTGAACGACCTCACGGGCATCTGGACGAGCAGCTTCATGCTTCTCTTCCTCATCGTCTCTGCCTCGCTCATCTGGATGCATCTCGCAATCCGGCACATGGAACGAGAGGCTGCTGGCAAGACCTTGGACGCGCTACCCCAGCTGCCCGAAATGCAGCCGATACACGGGGAGAGAGAGGCGCGCGCACTGGCGCCCAAGCTGATCGACGATTGGCGACCTGAAGACCCAGCCTTCTGGAACAGCAAAGGCAAGAAGATCGCCGCGCGAAACCTCTGGTTGTCGATACCTGCGCTGCTGCTGTCCTTTTCCGTCTGGATGGTGTGGTCCGTCGTCGTCGCGAAACTTCCACAGGTCGGATTCGACTACACGACCGATCAGCTGTTCTGGCTGGCTGCGCTGCCTGGGCTTTCCGGCGCAACACTCAGGATATTCTATAGCTTCATGGTGCCGGTGTTTGGAGGCCGGCTCTGGACGACGCTTACGACCTGGACCCTGATGATTCCGGCCCTGGGGATCGGGTTTGCCGTCCAGGATCCGCAGACACCGTACTGGATCATGCTCGGCCTGGCTTTGCTGTGCGGCTTTGGTGGGGGCAATTTTGCGTCGTCCATGTCTAACATCGGCTTCTTCTTTCCCAAGCGGGAGAAGGGCAACGCGCTTGCACTGAATGCCGGCCTTGGAAATCTTGGCGTCAGTCTGATGCAATTCGTTGTGCCACTTGTCGTCACCATCGGCGTGTTCGGCGCATTCGGTGGAGAAGCCCAGATCGCATCCTCGGGAGAAAAGCTCTTCCTCCAGAATGCGGGATTTATCTGGGCGCCCTTCATCGTTCTCAGCGCCTTCGCGGCGTGGTTCGGCATGAATGATCTCTCAACCGCGAAGGCCTCGTTTGCAGACCAGGCCGTGATCTTCAAACGTAAGCACAACTGGATCATGTGCTGGCTCTACACTGGCACATTTGGTTCTTTCATCGGCTTTTCGGCAGCGTTCCCGCTTTTCACCAAGACACAGTTTCCGGACGTCAACGTCCTTCAGATCGCCTTCCTCGGGCCTCTGGTGGGCGCGCTGGCGCGCTCCTTTACTGGCTGGATCGCCGATCGGTTCGGCGGCGCTCGCGTAACCCTTGTCGTATTCCTCGTGATGATGGCTGGAACTGTCGGTGTGCTCTACTTCCTGAGTGTGAAGGATCAGCCTGGCGCCTTCGTCGGGTTCTTCACGTGCTTCATCGTTCTGTTCTTCGCTTCAGGCGTGGGGAACGCTTCCACCTTCCAGATGATACCCGCGATCATGCGCAAGGAAGTTGCGCGCTTGGAGCCTCATCTTCGCGGCGATCACCTGCTCAGGCAGTCGGAAAAGGAAAGCGCGGCGATCACCGGGTTCACCTCCGCGATCGCGGCCTATGGCGCCTTCTTCATTCCCAACAGCTTCGGGATGTCGATCGCAGCAACCGGAAGCGCGGCGGCAGCACTCTATGCCTTCCTCGCGTTCTACGTCTCTTGCCTGCTGATCACCTGGTTCGTCTACGTTCGGCCAGGTGGGCTCCTGTTCGACGTGGAGAGCGCTCGCAAGTCGCGTGGCGCTCCCGTCGCCGCTAAATAAGGGGAGATTTCCTTTGAGCCACACACTTGACCGCCTGACCTTCTTTCGCCGGCGCACGGAGACCTTTGCGAACGCGCACGGTGTGCTCAACGACGACGACCGCACCTGGGAAGAGGCTTACCGGAATAGGTGGCGCCACGACAAGATTGTACGCTCCACGCATGGCGTGAACTGCACAGGGTCGTGCTCCTGGAAAATCTATGTGAAGGGCGGCATCGTCACCTGGGAGACACAGCAGACTGACTACCCACGTACACGCGATGATCTGCCAAACCATGAGCCGCGCGGCTGTTCGCGTGGCGCGAGTTACAGCTGGTATCTCTATTCCGCCAACCGGGTGAAATATCCACTTGTGCGGGCGCGGCTGCTCAAGGCTTGGCGAGCTGCACGCAAGATGCTTCCTCCGGTTGCGGCCTGGGCCTCGATCCAGAACGATCCCGCCAAGCGCGCCGACTACGTTACGCGACGCGGCCTCGGCGGATTCGTGCGCGCAACCTGGGCTGAAGTGAATGAGATCATTGCCGCAGCCAACGCCTATACGATCCGGCAGTGGGGGCCTGATCGCATCTTCGGCTTCTCGCCCATCCCCGCAATGTCGATGGTGTCATATGCTGCTGGGGCCAGATATCTCCAGCTCATCGGCGGCGTTACCGGCTCCTTCTACGACTGGTATTGTGATCTGCCGCCGGCCAGCCCGCAGACCTGGGGTGAGCAGACTGATGTTGCTGAAAGTGCAGACTGGTACAACTCCGGATTTCTGATCCTGTGGGGGTCGAACGTTCCGCAGACGCGGACGCCGGATGCACATTTCTATACCGAGGCGCGCTACAAGGGCGTCAAGTCGGTGGTCATCTGTCCCGACTACTCCGAAGCGTCCAAGTTTGCTGATCTGTGGCTTGCGCCGAAGCAGGGGACTGACGCAGCGCTCGGAATGGCGCTCGGGCATGTCATCCTGACAGAATACCATCGTGACCGGCAGACCCCGTACTTCCGGGAGTACATTCGCAAATACACAGATTTGCCGTTGCTCGTCAGGCTCGCGCCTCAGGACGATGGCTTTGTACCCGAACAGCTCTTGCGCGCTGCGGACTTCGATGGCGCGCTTGGCGAAAGCAACAATCCTGACTGGAAAACTGTCGCACTCGACGAGAAATCGGGCGGGATCGTCGTGCCGAATGGGTCCATCGGATTCCGCTGGGGAGAAGACGGAAAATGGAATCTGGAAGAGCGCGATGCCAAGGGTGCGGAGACTGAGCTCAGGCTTGGTCTGAAGGGCGTCGAAGACGATGTCGTAAAGGTGCGATTCCCATACTTCGCCAATACCGCGTCGAACGGCTTTGCTTCAACCAATCATCCCAGCGTTCTCGTCCGAAACATCCCGGTCAAGAAGATCAAGCTCGCCAGCGGCGAGGAAGCACTCGTGGCCTGCGTCTACGATCTGCTGATGGCCAACTATGGTGTCGACCAGGGATATGGCGGCGAGCATCTGGCCGGCAGCTACAACGACATGGAGCCCTACACGCCTGCCTGGGCCGAGGCCATCACATCGGTGACCCGCGAGAACATCATCGCCACGGCACGAGCGTTCGCCACCAATGCCGAAAAGACCCGTGGCAAGTCCATGGTGATCATCGGCGCCGGCATGAACCACTGGTACCACATGGACATGAACTATCGCGCAGTGATGAACATGCTCATCCTGTGCGGATGTGTCGGCCAATCCGGCGGCGGCTGGGCGCACTATGTGGGCCAGGAGAAACTGCGTCCTCAAACCGGTTGGGCCCCCCTCGCGTTTGCAACCGACTGGGTGCGGCCACCGCGGCAGCAGAACTCGACCTCCTTCTTCTACGCGCACACCAATCAGTGGCGCTACGAAACGGTGCCCGTCGGCGAGATTCTATCCCCCACAGCCGAGCCAGGGGATTGGGCGGGCAGCTTCATCGACTACAATGCCAAGGCGGAGAGAATGGGGTGGTTGCCGTCCGCGCCCGCGCTCAAGGCAAATTCTCTGGGGATTGCAGCGCGCGCCAAGGCGGCCGGCGTCGATACACGCGCCTATGTGGCGAGCGCGCTGAAGTCGGGCGATCTGGAAATGTCCTGCATGGACCCGGATGACCCCCACAACTGGCCTCGCAACATGTTCGTCTGGCGCTCGAACCTGCTCGGCTCGTCCGGGAAGGGGCATGAGTATTTCCTCAAGCATCTGCTTGGCGCCGACCACGGCGTTCAGGGCAAGGATCTGGGCGAGATGGGCCGCGACAAGCCACGTCAGGTGAAGTGGCGTGACGAGGCGCCAAAGGGAAAACTCGACCTCCTGGTCTGCATCGATTTCCGGATGTCAACGACGGCTGTTTATTCGGATATCGTCCTGCCGACGGCGACCTGGTATGAGAAAAACGATCTCAACACCTCCGACATGCATCCGTTCATCCACCCGCTCGGCGCGGCGGTGGATCCAGCCTGGGAGTCGCGTTCCGACTGGGAGATTTTCAAAGGGCTGGCCGAGACATTTTCCGCGATCGCCCCTGAGGTTCTGGGCGAGGAAACCGATGTCGTCCTGACGCCGATCCAGCACGACAGCGCAGGGGAGCTGGCGCAGGCGCGGGGGGTCAAGGACTGGTTCGCAGGAGAGTGCGATCCCGTGCCGGGGCGAACGATGCCGCAGGTCTCGGAAGTGACCCGGGACTACAGCCAGATCTTTTCGAAATTCACCTCGCTCGGTCCGCTACTGGACAAGCTCGGCAACGGAGGGAAGGGACTCGGATGGAGCACGCAGCATGAGATAGACAAGCTCACATCACTCAATGGTGCGGTGCTTGACGATACAGTCGCCAGGGGACGCCCGCGTATCGTCAGCGACATCGACGCGTGCGAGACAATCCTGATGCTGGCGCCAGAGACAAATGGCGAAGTGGCGGTCAAGGCGTGGCGCGCTCTCGAGAAACAGACGGGAAGGGAGCACGCTCACCTCGCGCTGCCAAAGGAAGACGAGAAAATCCGCTTCCGCGATCTCGTCGCGCAGCCGAGAAAGATCATCTCTTCTCCCATCTGGTCCGGCATCGAAAGCGAGCACGTCAGCTACAATGCGGGCTACACGAATGTTCACGAACTGATCCCGTGGCGCACGCTGACAGGACGCCAGCAACTCTACCAGGACCATGACTGGATGCGCGCCTTCGGCGAGGCGCTGGTCGTCTACAAGCCACCGATCGATCTCAAGACACTGCACGTGAAAGGAGACAAGCCGAACGGAAATCCTGAAATCACCCTGAACTTCATCACGCCGCACCAGAAGTGGGGCATTCACTCCACCTATACCGACAACCTTATGATGCTCACGCTCAATCGCGGCGGCCCGGTCGTCTGGGTATCCGAGAAGGATGCGAAGCGGGCAGCCATCGTCGACAATGACTGGGTAGAGGTCTTCAACGCCAATGGAGCTCTGACGGCGCGGGCGGTGGTTTCACAACGTATACGTGAAGGTACGGTCTTCATGTATCACGCTCAGGAAAAGATCGTGAATACGCCCGGTTCGGAGATCACCGGCAAGCGCGGCGGCATCCACAACTCGGTCACGCGCGCCATCCTGAAGCCCACGCACATGATCGGCGGCTACGCGCAGCTTTCGTACGGCTTCAACTACTACGGCACCGTCGGGTCGAACCGCGACGAGTTCATCGTTCTTCGAAAGATGGCGAAGGTCGACTGGCTGGATACGCCTCTCGCCCAGAAGGAGACCGCACGATGAAAATCCGTGCCCAGATCGGGATGGTTCTGAATCTCGACAAGTGTATTGGGTGTCATACCTGCTCGGTCACCTGCAAGAACGTATGGACCAGTCGGGAGGGCGTCGAATACGCCTGGTTCAACAATGTCGAGACCAAGCCAGGCATCGGCTTTCCGAAGAACTGGGAGAACCAGAAGCGCTGGAACGGAGGTTGGCGTCGAAAAGCCAACGGCCGGATCGAGCCGCGAATGGGATCAAAGTGGCGCATCCTCGCCAAGATATTCGCAAACCCTGATCTTCCCGAGATCGACGACTACTACGAACCATTCGATTTCGATTATGCCCATCTCCAGACCGCTCCGGAGATGATGGCGTTCCCGACCGCCCG
>DAIRES010000186.1:0-6289 GCA_036795465.1 Hyphomonadaceae bacterium | reverse complement strand
TAGGCGCCGGCGCCGAGATAGATGCGGTTGAGATAGAGATCGAGGATCTCGTCCTTGGTCAGCAGGCGTTCGAGGTCGCCGGCGAGGCGGGCTTCCTGCGCCTTCCGCTTGAGCGTCTGGTCCGGCGTGAGGAACAGGTTCTTGACGAGCTGCTGCGTGATGGTCGAGGCGCCTTCGACCGTGTGGCCGGCGCGGGCGTTGGCGAGGAAGGCGCGGACGATCGCCCACATGTCGACGCCGGTGTGTTCGCGGAAGCGCCGATCCTCGGCGCCGATGAAGGCTTCGACGACGTGCTTAGGAAGTTCGGTGGCCTTGACGGCGCGGCCATAGCGGGGACCACGAACGGAGATGGTTTCGCCCTTCGCATCGATGAATTCGACGGCGGGTTCACGGTTGAGCGTCCACAGCGCTTCGCGGCTGGGCAGGGACGGCATCTGGGCGAACAGCGTGTTCCAGAGCAGGCCGAAGGTGACGAGGCCCATGGCGGCGAGCGTGCCGACGACTTTCAGTGCGGGCGGCCCCCAGCGGCGGAGGAAGCTCGGGGGCGGGGCGTCGTCGTGGGACGAAAGCGTGACGCCTGGCGGCAGGCCGGCGCGGCCGGGCGGCAGATCGGGAGTCTCGGTCGTCATCGTGTGATCCCGCCAGCCTTGTTCGAGGCCTCTGCCACTTCAGAAGCGCTTCCGGTTGCGGCCTGCCCCAAGGGGGAGGTAGGGCGCGCAGCCGGGTCTTCACAGTGAAATAGCAGCAACCCGCTTCCCGTCACGTCCCCCGGAGACAAATCGTGGGACGAATCAAAGGGAGCATACACCTACTCCAGATCCCTCCCCGGCAGTGTTCTTCCCTTTGAATCGGGATTGTAGCGCGGCGGGGGCGGCGGAGGCGGGGGTGGAGGAGGCGGAGGCGACGCCGCAGGCGCCGGAGAAGACTGCGGCGAGGACTGTGGCGGCGGAGGCGGCGGAGGCGGAGACGGCGGATTATAGCGGTTCCCGCCGCGCGGGGGCGCCGGGTTCGAGGATGGCGGAGGGGGCGGAGACGCCGATGGCGGCGGCTTGGGCTTGTTGCCGTCCTTGTCGTTGAACAGCGGGGGATAGGTGTTGCGGTCATCGCCACGGCCATTGCCGCCGCCGTCATGGTGGTCGTCGCGGTCGTGATCGCGGCCGTCACCCCAGCGCCAGCCACGGTCCCAGCCATGGTTCCAGCCCGTGTTCCAGTTGTTGTCGAAACGGCCGCCGCGGATCCAGTCGATGCGGTAGAAGGCCGTGTCGTACCAGCCGCCCCACGGATACATGGAGCGATAGTTCTCGTAGGCCCAGACCTGGTCGACCATGGCGGCGTAGCGCCAGGCCTGATAATCGCGCTCGCGCATGTCTTCCATCGAGCGCGAGGCTTCGGCGCGCCAGGCGCCATAGGGCTGGCTTGCGAGATAGAAATCGTAGCTGGCGACCGAGTTGTCCGCGAGGGCGCGGCGCCAGGCATCGTCATCGCGGACGCGGATCAGGTCGAGCTCGCGCCGGGCATCGGTGACATAGTTCGAGCGCGGCCAGGCGATGATGAAAGCCTGAAGCTCCGCAGGGCGGCCAGAACGCCGGGCGCGAACGAAGGCGCCCTGATCGCTGCGCCAGAGGGCGTCGAGCTTGGAGCTGGCTTCGGCGGCGTGGGCGCCGCGCGGCCAGTCGTTCAGGAAGGCTTCGTAGATTTCGATGTGCTCGGACTTGCGGGCTTCCTGCCAGGCGCGGTTTTCTTCGGCGGCGAGGCGGGGCGCGGCGAGAACGGCGCGGCGGGCATCGGCCTCGGCAGCGTTCGCGCCCCACGGATAGCGGGCGAGGTAGCCGACATAGCCATCTTCAGTGTCGATGCGTTTGGCGGCGCGATAGGCGTCGCTCTCGACGATCTTCAATTCTTCGATGCGCTGGCGGGCGACGACATTGTATTCGCCGCCGGGGTACATGCGCAGGTACGCCTCATAGGCGGGGGGCGTGTCGACGCGGGCGGCGGTCTGCCATTCCATCTGCGCGATTTCTTCGGGCGTCGGCCCGGTCTCGCAGGCGCCGAGAAGTGCGGCAGCTGACACGGCGGCCAGCAGCATGGCGAAGCGCCGGGGCCGGCGCGTGGCAGATGTAATGGAGCGTGCAGCGCTCATGGATCAGTCCTCCCGAACCTGACCACTATATGAGCGATTATGAACGGGAGTGGAATGGGCTGGCGCCGGGCGGGGCCGGGGCGCTGGAAAGAATGCGGAAGCGGGTTTTACCGCGTCGGCTGGGCCAGCAGGGATTTCAGGGCGTTGGTTACGGTTTCGGTTGTGAAGGGTTTGTCGACGAAGGGGATGTCTGTGTAGCCCTCGCGGATGGTGAGATAGCCGCTCAGGAAGAGGAAGGGGATCGACTTGCGGCGGAGGGTGTCGGCGAGTGGGTAGGTGCTTTCATCCTGCAGGTGGATGTCGAGGATGGCGGCGTCGAATTTTGCCTCGGCAAGCCTGGCGGAGGCCGCCGCCGCGGTGTTGACCAGCACGGCTTCCGCGCCCGCATCCACCAGGATTTGTTCGAGGTCGGAGCCGACGAAGAATTCGTCCTCCACGATGAGGATGTGCTTGCCGGTGAAGTCCTTGCTCATGCGGGGTCCCTGCGCTGCGCGTCTGAATAGACGCACTGGGCGGGGGGAGGTTCCGCAGGCAAGGCGTTAGCGCGGGGGCGCGGCAATGGCGCCACAGTCTCTAGGTCCGGCTTTCGCCGGAATGAGCGGAAAAACGCAGATCAGCGGCCCGTGAATTTCGGGGCGCGCTTTTCCATGAAGTGGGCGATGCCTTCCTTGAAGTCTTCCGACTTGAAGCTGGGGCCCATGTCGGCATTGGCTGCATCGATGGCCTGGCCGAGGGACTGGAATTGAGCGTTCCAGATTTCGCGTTTCATTTCGCGCAGTGAGCGGGGGCTGACTTCGGTGGCGAGCATTTTGGCGTAGGCCATGACTTCGCGCTCGAATTCGGCGGCCGGGATGACGCGGCTGACGAGGCCCATGCTCTTGGCTTCCGGGGCGTTGATGACGCGGGCGGAGTAGAGAAGATCAGCTGCGTTGGCGAAGCCGATGAGGCGAGGGAGCAGCCAGGAGATGCCGTGCTCGGCGACGAGGCCGCGACGCGAAAAGGCGGTGGTGAACTTCGCCGTGTCGCTGGCAAAGCGGATGTCGCAATAGAGCGAGATGATGAGGCCGAGGCCGGCGGCTGCGCCATTGATGGCGGCGATGACCGGCTTCTGGACGGCGGGGAGCCAGGAGTATTGCTTCTGGAAGTTCTCGTTCGCGGTCTTGTCCCACGGCTCCAGCGCGTTGACGGCGGAACGCGAGGTGGAGGCGTCGCCGGACTGTATGGTCTGGAGCATGTTCATGTCGGCTCCGGCGCAGAAGCCTTTGCCTGCGCCGGTGAGGATGATGATTTTCACGGCAGGATCGTCGGCCGCATCGCGCATGGCCGCGCGGACATCGCGATCCATCTCACCGCGCCAGGCATTGAGCTTGTCGGGGCGGTTGAGCATGACGACGGCGACGCCGTCTTCCACGCGATAGAGGATATCTTCGTAGGTTTTGGTCGCCGTGTCCGCCATGTCGATTTCTCCCGTGGGCGGAGCTTACGCTGGCGCGTGGCATGAGCAAGTGTGCCGTTGGGGCGATGTGTCGGGTCATGTTTCCCGTCGTGCTTTGGGGAGTTGGAGAGCAACAAACAGATGGGTGAGGCGTTTAGGGGCGAGACTTGTCCTGCGTGGGAGAACACAATGGCGCTTGAACCTCTCGTTGTGCGGCCTGCGCCGCATCCGTATTCGCATCCGTTGATCGACTGGGGCGCGGCGATTGCTGGGACCGTCGTGGCGGTGGCGATCGGCTTTGCCCTGCTGGTGCTGGGTGTTGCAATCGGCGCGACGGCGATGAACCCATGGCAGGGAACGAGCGAGCAGGCGCCGGCCTGGACGATTGGCGGCGGGCTCTGGTTGATCTTCTCCAATCTTGTCGCGCTGCAGGTCGGCGCGTTTGTCGCCGTGCGGGGCGCGCGGTGGCCGGACCATCATTCGGGCATGCTGCAAGGACTGATCGTTTGGGCGCTGGCGTTCACGCTGGCGGCGGGTGTGCTCGGGTTTGGCGTGAGCGGAATTCTGGCCGGCGCCGATGGCATGACGATCGAGGAAACAGCGAGCCGTGCAGTGAATGCGGCTCAGGCAGCGACGGGCGAGGCGACTGGAGCTGCTGCAACGCTGACGCCTGCGGAGGTGGATGCGGTGCAGGATGCAACAGCGCTGACGGCGTGGTGGGCTTTCGCGATGATGGTGCTGGGCGCCGTGGGAGCGATTGCGGGCGGCAAGCTGGGATCGGATCACCCTGATTGGCATGAGCGTGAGCGGCTGCCGCGCCCGGTCACGATGGCGGACAAGGTTTAGGAGAGAAAGTCATGAAAGGCATTGCACTCTGGCTTCTCGGCATTCCGTTGCCGATCATCCTGATCCTCTACCTGTTCAAACTGCTCTAGCTACTTTTTCGAGCGGCGCACCAGAATGAGGAGTGCTGCCAGACCGAAGGCCTCGGCGATCATCACGCTGAGGGCGACGGCGAGCTGGTAGGGCTGGACGCCCCAGACGAACATGAAGGGCGAGAACGCAAAAACGCCGATGAGAGGCGCGATCACCACCACGCTGGCAAGCGCGATGAGGATCGCAAGTCTCATGTTCTTTTCGAAGCCGCCCATCAGTCGATCTTCACGCCGAAGTGGCGCAGCGCCGCGATGGCGCCGAGCGTAACGGCGAAGGTGAGGACGACGCCGAGGCCGAAGGACCACCAGAACGGCACGCCGAATTTCTGCAGCACGGGCAGCAGGATAAAGAAGGTGAGGCCGGGCCAGAACAGCATGAAGGTGGTGTTCGCAAAGAGGTTCGCCTGAGCGGGGCCGGCCTTTGGATCTGTCGCGAGATTGAAGACCACAAGCATCGTCATCAGCGGCAGGGCGGCGATTGCGGCGCCGAGCACGTTGGAGCGTTTCTGGACTTCGGAAATGATCACGACGACCGCGAGCGTTCCGATGGCCTTTAAAATCGTGATCCAGAGCATGGCATATCCCTCGGCGCCCCCGACAGGGAGGGTGCGATTCCGGCGGAGAGTGGCCGCTGGCCGCCCGTTGCGTCAACCGGCATCAGGGCATGGTGGCCGTGTATAGGCCAATAGCCGATGCGTAGGCCGCTTCGAGCTGCTGTTCGCGGTACTGGAAGGTCGAGATTATCGCGCGCAGGCCGGCGGCGTGGTCGAGCATGCCTTCCGTGCCGCCCGCGAAAATCTCGGTGTAGATGACGCTGGAGACGGTGGCCTGCTGCTGCTGATAGGCGGCTTGCTGGGCGTACACCTTGCTGAGCGAGAGGACCTGATCGAAGGGCAGGTGCGAGAGCGCGCCGACTTCGCTGGCGGAGGTCCATGCAGCGGAGGAGACCTGAGCGGGCGCGACGAAGCCGCGATCGAACAGGCGGAAGTCGAGTTTGGTGCCGGCTTTCTGCGCGGCTGTCATCGCGACGAGCTTTTCTTCGTGATAGGCGCGGGCCTCCACCACGGCTGTGCGGTTGGCGCCGATTTCCTCGATGATGCCGGAGAGGGCGTGCTGGGCTTCATCCTGCTCGCGCGCATTGGCCTGCCATTCGGTGACCGCGAAGCCGAGCACCACGCCGAGGATGACGAGGACGGCCTGGAAGATGGCGGAGCCCCAGCCCATGCGGACGGAGAGGGGCGGGCGATTGTCCGCTGGCTGGCGCGCGGCTTCGGCGGCGATCTCGGTGGTCATGAAGGTGTCCCTGCCTTTCGGGCATTCGAGAGGCTGGATGGCGGTTTGGCAAGATGGCGTCTGTTTGGTTCGTGCAACGGCGGCCCGTGCAACGGAATGACAGGGTTGCGCGTTGATGGCTCCAGGACTGGCGCGGAAGCGCTGACAAAGGGAGACGTCTGATGATGAAGGCAATGGTTATTGCGTGCGCGGTTCTTGGCGTGGCGGGGCTCGCGGCTTGCGAGAAGGCCGGCGAGGACATGGATACGGCGATCGAGAAGATCGGCGACGGCAAGGCCAATCCGGGCGACGGCGCGCTGGAGAAAGCGGGCGAGGCGGTGGACAACACGCTGGGCATCGACCGGAAGAATGATGCGGATTCGATCGCTGATGCAGTTGATGGCGACAAGAACACGAAGCCGAACTGAGCTTCGGCTGTTTGAAGTGAGTTGAACAAACGCCCGCGACCTCGCTGCTGGTGCAGCAAGGCGCGGGCGTTTTCTTTTG
>DAIRES010000185.1:5107-6305 GCA_036795465.1 Hyphomonadaceae bacterium | reverse complement strand
AACCATGTGCTGACCAAGAGCTATTACCTGATCCGGTCTTTCCCCGGCCGCCTCAACGGGCGTCTGTGGATCGAGAGCGGTGCGGCTGATCGCGATACGCGGCGGGGCGATGGCGTGTCTGGCCTGTTCATCGGCGGATCGGACTGGGCGGGCGCGTGGGCGATCGACCGGAACGGCAAGCCGCTGCGCACGATGGATGGCGGCGAGAATGCGCGCGAGATGGCGTACCGCTTCGGCATCAACCTCGTGATGTACATTCTGACGGGGAACTACAAGGAAGATCAGGTTCACATTCCGGACCTGCTCGACCGGCTGGGGACGTCTCGGGACAAGGCTGACTAGTCATGCTCGAAGCATCCCGTCTTGCGTTTGATCCGCTCATTCCATGGCTTGTGCTGTGGGTGCTTGTTGGCGGCGCTGTTGTTCTCTGGGGCGTGTATTTCTACCTGCGCGGCAAGGCGTGGCTGTTCAGGGCACTGGCGCTGACCGTGCTGGCGCTCGCGCTGGCGAACCCGCTGTGGATCCAGGAACAGCGTGAGCCGCTGAAGGATATCGTGGCAGTGGTGATGGACCGTTCGGAGTCCATGAACTTCCGCGGGCGGACGGAAACGGCGCAGGCGGCCTATGACGCCGTGCGCAAGACGATCGACGCGGACGAGACGCTGGAGCTTCGCGTTGCGGAGACCGATCCGGGTGCGGACGGGACGGATCTTTATGTGGCGCTACAATCGGCGCTGTCGGATGCGCCGCGTGAGCGGATTGCGGGCGCGATCCTGATTACGGACGGACAGATTCACGACGCACCCACGAATGCGGACGACGCCAAGCCGATGGGGCCGGTGCACGCGCTGATCGTCGGGGGCGATGAGGAGATCGATCGCAACATCGATATCCAGCAGGTGCCCTCGTTCTCGATCATCGACCAGAAGGTCGAGATGCGGGTGCAGGTGAATGATCCGACGGCGCAGACCGTGCCGGTGGCGATCACGATCAATGGCGAGGCGCAGCCTTCGCAGAGCGTGAAGGTGGGCGAGCCGTCGATGATCTCGTTCACGCTGAAGCGGCGGGGCGAGAACCTTGTCGTGCTGTCGGTGGATGGCATTCCGAACGAGCTGACGCTGGCGAACAACCTCGCCTCGGCGCGGATTTCGGGCGTGCAGGATCGCCTGCGCGTGCTGCTGGTGACGGGCGAGCCGCA
>DAIRES010000185.1:0-5007 GCA_036795465.1 Hyphomonadaceae bacterium | reverse complement strand
TATGTGGAGCGCGGCGGCGCGCTGCTGATCGCGGCGGGCGAGCCGTATCCGGGGTCTTACCTGCTCTACAACACGCCGCTGGGCGGGGTTCTGCCGGGCCGGGCTACGGGCGAAGTGGTGGACGGCAAGTTCACGCCGCAGCTGACCGAGCTGGGCAAGCGCCATTCCGTGACCGCGACCCTGCCGACCGACGGGTGGGGCCCGTGGATGCGGTACATGAAGATGGATCAGGGCAAGTCCGAAGCGCTGATGCAGACGCCGGACGGGCACCCGCTGCTGCTGCTGAACCGCGTGGGTCAGGGGCGCGTGGCGTCGGTGATGTCTGACCAGCTGTGGCTGTGGGCACGCGGCTATGAAGGCGGCGGGCCGTATGCGGAGCTGATCCGGCGCACGGCGCACTGGCTGATGAAAGAGCCGGAGCTGGAGGAAGAGCTGCTGGAGCTTGAGGCGGGGGCTGCGCCCGAGATCACGGCGACGCTGCACACGATGTCTGACACGCCTGCGGCGCTGTCGATCGAAGCGCCGGATGGCACGAAGGCGGAGAGCCCGTGGACGCTGGTGTCGCCCGGCAATTACCGCGCGCAGGTTCCGGCGAAGGAGCTGGGGCTGTATCGCGCGACGAGTGGCAAGCTGAATGCGGTGACGCTGCGCGGGCCGACGCATCCGCGCGAGTATCTCGATCTGCGCGCGACGCCGGACAAGCTGCAGCCTGTGGCGGCGGCGACGCTGGGCGGCGTGTTCAGGCTGGGCGCGGATGGCACGCCGACGATACCGCGCGTGGATCGCGTGGGTGAGCGCGGCAATGCGGCTGGCTCTGACTGGCTGGGCCTGCGCCAGCGCGGCGCTTATGCGGTGCGTGCGACGGAGAGCACGACGCTGCTGCCGGGCGTGGTCGGCATGCTGCTGGCGTGCGCGTTCATGATGCTGGCGTGGCGCCGCGAGGGGCGCTGAGGATCAGCGCCAGCGCCGAACTACCGGGGAACGCTTAGCTCGCCGATCAGCTTGGCCGCACGATCCGACAGGTCGCGGATGAGGACGCGTTTCTGGTCGACGGGGCCGGGCAGCTGGAAGCGGCCGTCGCCGGCGGGGTGGAAGC
Source organism: Hyphomonadaceae bacterium (assembly GCA_036795465.1). GTDB lineage: Bacteria > Pseudomonadota > Alphaproteobacteria > Caulobacterales > Hyphomonadaceae > UBA7672. The sequence continues at coordinate 3,911 of DAIRES010000185.1, read as the reverse complement.
CGAAGCGTTCGTAGTATTCGTAATCGCCGACCAGGATCACGGCGGCGTAGCCCTGCTCGCGGCAAACGCCGATGGCGCGCTCCATGAGCTTGAAGGCGACGCCGTTGCCACGGCGGCGTTCGGCGACGGCGATGGGGCCGAGGAACGCGGCGCGGCCAGTCTCTCCGACTTTCACCGGCCAGACGCGGACGACGCCGGTGAGGCCTTCGCTGTCGACCGCGACGAGGCTGGCGTCAGCGATGGGCTTGTTGCCTTCGCGCAGGCGCTCGGCCGTCTTGGCGAAGCGGCCGGGACCGAACACGTCGTCGTACAGCGCCTCAACGGCGGCGGCATGCTCCGGCGCGTCGAGCGAAATAGTATAGGGAGGGATGGTCGAGGCAGTGTTCACGGGGCGTAGGCTCCGAAGACGAGAGTGACGAACCAACGACCGCAGCTTCGCCTTTTTGGCTCAGCCCAGGTCAGTGCATCACCGCTGGTCGCCGTCTTCCCCGTTCGGGGCCCTTCGCGCAGCCGGTTATTGGAGGGTGCAAATAGGGACGTTTGCCCCCGGGTGCAAGAATTTTTGTGTGACGGCCCGGCGTGTGGGAGCCGTGGCGGCGTGCGTATGGCGGCAGCGAGACTTGTGACAGGTCCGAGTTGTGGTCTCGCGCTTCCCTCGCCTTCGGCGCTGTGGTGGATTTGCCCAGCAAAATAACGAGGAGACAGTCATGGGCGTTCTTGAAGGCAAGGTCGTACTCATCACCGGCGGCGGCAACGGCATCGGACGGGAGACGGCGCTTCTGCTGGCGCGCGAGGGCGCGAAGGTTGTGGTGAACGATCTCGGCGGGTCCCTGCAGGGTGGCGACGAGGGCTCGGCTGGCCCTGCCGAGCAGGTGGCGCGGGAGATCCGGGCGGCGGGTGGCGAGGCGGCTTCGAACTCGGAGAGCGTGGCGGACTATGCAGCGGTCGGCCGGATGGTCGAGCAGGCGAAGGACACGTTCGGCGGGCTGCATGCCATCGTAAACCCCGCCGGCATCCTGCGCGACGGCATGTTCCACAAGATGACCGAGGATGACTGGGACCGCGTCATCAACGTCCACCTGCGCGGCTCTTTCAATGTGACGCGCGCCTCGATCGAACTGTTCCGGGAGCAGAAGGATGGAGCGTATGTGCTGTTCACTTCCACCTCCGGCCTGATCGGGAATATCGGACAGGCTAACTATGCGGCGGCGAAGATGGGCATTGTCGGGCTTTCGCGGGTGGTCGCCATGGAGGGCGTGCGGAACAACGTCCGCTCCAACGTGATCGCGCCGTTTGCCTGGACGCGGATGATCGAGTCGATTCCCGTAAAAGACGAAGCCGGGGCCCAGCGGGTCGGCCGGATGAAGGCGGCGATGCGGGCCGACCAGGTGGCGCAGCTGGCGGTGGCCCTGTGTTCGGACCGGGCGAAAACCGTCTCCAGCCAGATCTTCTGCGTGAGGGGCAACGAGATCATCCTGTTCGACCAGCCCCGCCCGATCCGGTCTATGGCGGACCTGAGCGGCTGGAATCCCGAGAAAATCCTCGACACCTGCCTGCCCGCCATGGCGGGGAGCTTCTTCGGGACCGAGGCGACGGCGGAGGTTTTCCCCTACGACCCGATCTGACGGGCGCCGGGACGGGGGGGGTGGAGGCGGGTCTCCAACGGACGCCGGGGCCTGAATGATGTGCAGTTTTTCACCCCGAAACATCGATTTTCCTGAAGCGCCGCCGGAGATTTATGGTTTAGAAAGCGTTCCATCCGCACATCGTCGCGGAGAGGTCGCCCGCTTGTTTTTGCCACCCCAGATTTCCGGCATTCCTGATGCAACAGCCGCGCGGCTGGGGTGCGCCGGAATTTGGCAAGCGGCGTCCGTTGGGGAGCGTTTGTAGCATGGGCGACTCTGGCGGAACCCTCTGGTCAATGCGCACGAAATCGCGCCAGCCATGGTGGTCATATCTGCCGGATGCAGAGCTTCTGCAGATGCGGCTCAAGGACCTCCACGTCTCGATCGAAGGTACGTGGATCCAGGGTTGCATGAAGGAGCTGAACGGCGAACTGAAGCGCCGCGGGCTCGTGCAGGCGCATGCCTGGATTTCCGACGAGTGGTTCAGCCCAGACACGACGCCGGGCATCGCCGTTCCGTTCTATCTGGCTCACCCTCGCCTCGCCCGCCTTGAGCGGAAGATGTTCAAGGAAGTGGAAGGCGGCACCAAGCGCCAGTGCATGCAGATTCTGCGGCATGAGGCCGGTCACATCATCCAGCACGCTTACGCCCTGCATCGCCGCCGCAAATGGCAGGAGATGTTCGGCCGCTCGTCGTCGCCCTATCCCGAAAGCTATCGCCCGAACCCGAATAGCCGGGATTTCGTCCAGCACCTGCCGCGCTGGTATGCGCAGAGCCACCCGGACGAGGATTTCGCCGAGACATTCGCCGTGTGGCTGACACCGCGCGCGAGCTGGCGGAAAAAATATGCCGAGTGGCCGGGCGCACTCGAGAAGCTGGAATTCGTCGACGCGCTGATGACCGAGATTTCGGGCATGAAGGCCGGGCTGACACGTCGCATGGAAGTCGATCCCGTAGGCCGTCTCAACAAGACGCTGGCCGATCACTACGAGCGCAAGCTGGCGCATTATTCGATCGACACGGACACGCGTTACGATCGCGATCTCCAGCGCATCTTCTCGAACGAGCCGCGTCATGCGCGCTCGAAACCGGCTTCTGCTTTCCTGCGCAAGAATCGCGTACAGATCCGCGAAGCAGCGTGGCGTGTTTCGGGCGCTTACCACTTTGCGCTGGAACACACGATTGATCAGCTGATCAGCCGCGCGCGTACCCTGAAACTGCGTGCGCCGGGAACGGAAAGCGAGCTTCGCAAGGCGATGGTGCGTTTGATCCATAACAAGGTGGCTCACCAGCTGCACACCTCACGGCGGCAGTGGTTCGCGGTATGAAGCCACTTCGTATTCTCGCCCTCGCCCACCCCGACCTGATTCCGCCTGACAACATGGCGGAACTCTCGGAAGCGGAAGCGTATGTCTGGAAGACGGAATACGATGTTTCCACGACGCTGAAGGCCAGCGGGCATGAAGTGCGCATGCTGGGCGTGCAGACCGAGCTGGCCCCGATCCGCGATGCGGTCGAGGAGTGGAAGCCGGATATCGTCTTCAACATGCTCGAGGAATTCCACGGCGAGACGCTGTATGCGCAGAACGTGGTGGCGCTGCTTGAGCTGCTGCGCGTGCCGTACACGGGATGCAACCCGCGCGGCCTGATGCTGGCGCGTGGCAAGGACCTGTCGAAGAAGCTGCTGAAGTATCACCGCGTGCCGGTGCCTGCGTTCGCAGTGTTCCCGATGGGGAAAAAGGTGCGCCGGCCGGGTCGCCTGAAATTCCCGCTGATCGTGAAGAGCCTCTGGGAAGATGCTTCGCTGGGTATTGCGCAGGCTTCGATCGTGGACACCGACGAGAAGCTGGCGGAGCGCGTGGCGTTCATTCATAAGCGGCTGAACACGCCTGCCATCGCGGAAGAGTTCATCGAAGGCCGCGAGATCTATGTCGGCGTTCTCGGCAATGACCGTATCCAGGTTCTGCCGGTGTGGGAGCTGAGCTTCTCCAACCTTGCCGAAGGCTCGCACGCGATTGCGACCGAGAAGGTGAAGCACGATCCGATCTATCAGGAGAAGCGCGGCATCCTGCAGGGGCCGGCGCAGGATTTGTCGCCCAAGGTGGTGACGAAGATCCGCACGCTGGCCAAGCGCATCGCGCACACGCTGGAGCTGGACGGCTATGGCCGGATCGACTTCCGGCTGTCGAAGGACAACATTCCGTACTTCATCGAAGCGAACCCGAACCCGGAGATCGCGGCGAGCCAGGAGTATGCGCAGGCTGCCCTGCACGCGGGCACGAGCTA
>DAIRES010000023.1:0-28706 GCA_036795465.1 Hyphomonadaceae bacterium | reverse complement strand
AAGGGCCTTTCGGGTGGCGGGTGTAGCTCAATGGTAGAGCAGAAGCTTCCCAAGCGCCCCACACCCCTGTTCTAGCGCCCTTTTCGTGTGAAACCGGCAGCTCGAAGACGCTCCTAGTACACAGAAATTGCAGACGCTGTGAAACTCTTAGAGTTTCGCCCAGCCGACGGCGCGCGTGGCTGTCATCCCGGCAGGGGCGCTGCCCATGTGTTCGCGGCCCAGAGCGCGAGGAAGAGAGCGAACGGGCCGAAGGCCATCGCAACGGCGGCCACCATGCCCGCTAAATGGCCGTCGAGCCCGGCCTCAAGCCCTTCCACCAACTCGCGGCCTGTCATCATGAGGAAAAGGGCGACGGGAACCGGCCAGATGAGAACGACAATACAGAATCCAACGAACCGCCAGAGCGCGCCGCCGAGCGTCCAGTCCTTCGTAGTGATCAGTTTTGGTTCCAGGAGGAGGAAGGGACGCAGCATGCCAGTTATGCAAAGCGTTCCTAACGCGATGTAATCGACAAATTCCTCGGTGAACCGGGGGACGTGCAGGAAGTCAGCGATGGCGCCGAACACCGCACCGAACGGCTGGCTGACGTTCTCGTCCCAGAAACTAACCAGGTAGCCGACCCAGCCATGCCACTCGATGACGCCCGCGAAGAGGTCGGCGATCGCGAGCGGGCCACCAAGAACACCCAGCGGCGCCAGTATCCAGAAAACAAACCACCACCACGGCTTGTCGGGCTCGCCTTCGTCGGAGTCCATCTCGCCAGTCACGCTGGCCGCGCTCCGGCAAAGGCCATCGCGTCTTGATCGACGTCCTCGTTCACGCGCGGCCCCTTTTCATCCTCGCTCGCCCGTGCACCTGAAATCGTGGAAGCGCTTGTCGACCTCTCTACGCTTCGGTCTCTTCGGCCACGCCGATTGCCTTCAGGGCGTTCGACCGCGCCTCCAGCATCTTTGCCAAAGCATCGTCAATCTGCACGAGCGCGGCGTCACGTTCGCGAATGAGATTGTCGAGTTGCGCGGGCAGGTTGATGGACTCTCCATCGTCACCTTCCAGTTTCGTGGCATCGATCCCGGCTGCTGTCATGGCTTCGATCGACGCCGAGATCTGCTTGATGCCGAAATCGAACTGCTCGTGAACCATCTTCCGGTCGATCAGCAGGGCGCCATGCTCGCACGCCAGCAGCGCTGCAAGTGCGGGGGCTGCTTCCTTGCCATGCGCGTCGGCAAGCGCCTCAAAGCGCTTGCGTCGTTCCGTTGAAGCGCTGCCCGGCTCGCCTGTAAATTCCGGATACTTGAACACGAAGCGGCGTTGGACGTTCTTGAACTCTGGCACTTTGAAAACGACTTCGGTGGCTTTGTAGGTGAATTCGGGGATACCGATTTTGATCACCTTCAGCTCCATCGTGACCTCAGGAATCTTGGCGTAGATGTTCTTCCAGCGGATTTTGCATTTCCAGTTTTTGCACACGACCTCTGGTTTCTGCCCCACCTTCCGTCGCACCAGTTCGGTTCGCGGAATCTTGGTCGAGATTTCCTTGTTCACCATGGTGACTTGCGGTGTGTTGAAGGCGATTTTCCTGTTACGCATCGTCACCGTCGGCACGCCGAAAATGAGTTCCTGCGTCGTCCATTTCACGTCGCCGTAAACCGAGATGTCGCCCTCGGGGATTTCTTCGTCATCGAGGTCAGCATACAGCTGATCGTACTTTGCATTGATCTTATCCAGCTCGGCGCGCTCGGCTACGCAGCGCGGCGGCACTTCATCAGTGGACTGCGCAGCTGCGCCAAACGTACACAGCGCAAACGCAGCCAAGCCGACGATTAATTTCCGGATCATGTTCGTCCTCCCCAACCGCGGCCAACATGCTTCGAATGATTTACTGTAGCAACAGCAGCGCAAAAAAATGCTTGGGGTGTTGGTGTGATTGCGGCGCTTCTAAAATGACGACTGTGCGTCCGCCATCATCCATTGGAATCGCGTTGTGCGGACGCGCCCAGCTCATGACGCGTACAGGCAAAGCCATCGCGGTGTCCGTTTGCTGGCGTGCATGCATGTCGCGACCAGCGCCCAACGAACGCGCTTCGCCCTCGGTGCGCGGCCTCTCGCGATTGCGCGGCTTGCAATCCTGAGTCAACTGTCTATCAATGACATCTGGGAAGGGGATCTACGAACATGAAAACGATAGTGAGTGCGGCTATAGCTGCCGCCATGTTGACCGCATGCGTCGCAACGCCCGCGCCGGTCGACAATCGCAACAGTCTTCTGACGCAGGGCAATGTGCAGTTAAATCTGCGCGTCGGTCAGACCACCAAGACGCAAGTGTTGGAGGCGTTCGGCTCGCCGAACATCACCACGCGAGACGGCTCGGGGCTCGAAGTGTGGAGCTATCAGCGGCAAGCGACTGTTGCTCAGGCGTCCTCAAGCGACGCGGGCTGGACGATCTTGCTTGCAGGTGGATCGAGTTCAGCAGCTGGCTTCTCGCAATCAACATCCATGATGACGCTGATCATCAAGTTCAATCCGGACGATGTCGTTGCGGACTTCATGAGTCGTTCGAGCAATTTCTAATCATTTGGGGAGGGGACTATGAAACTTTTTGCTATGGCGGCGGCGTGCGCGCTGCTCGCAGCTGCGTGTGCAACTGCACCGGTTAAGCCGGCTCTGACTCCTATGGAGATACAAGCGATGCAGTCGCGGGAGTATCCGCAACCGAAAGAGGTTGTCTTTCAATCGGTCATGGCTGTGTTCCAAGACCTGGGCTACACGCTCAATAGCGCTGACCTTCAAACTGGGTTTCTCACCGCGAGCAGTGCAGCTTCAACGCAAGGGCCGTCCTTTGCCGAGTTGCTGCTCGTCGGCTCGGCGCAAGCCAGACAATATACGCAGCAGACGCGAGGGACAGCCGCGGTCGAAGCGATGGGCGCAGGCGGGACGCGTGTTCGGCTGAACTTCGTGGTGGGGTCGCAAGCGTCGAGCGGTTACGGCCAACAGACGGCGCAAGACACGCCGGTGTTGGATGCGCAGATTTATCAAAACGCATTCGAGAAAATCGAAACGGCGATCTTTATGCGAGCCGCCACTGCCAAGACAGCAGCAAGCCCCACGGGCGCCGCTGCAAACTAAGTTCTGCAGCAGTAGTGCCACAGTGGAGGACGATGTCACGCGTTGAGGCGTCGGCCGGATAGGCCGCTACTCAGCCTTGCCCATGCTGCAATCCAGCCGACGCCCTTCGCACTTGACCGCAAACGACGGCCATTGTGTCTTTGGCTTGTGATTGGTGGGGGCGCGTGTGAATCAGGAGGTCGCAGAGTACGGGGCCATCCCGAGTCCTGAGGATGTCTTCAAGCGGCAGCTTAAGAGGCTCCCGGCGCGGACGGCGAGTATCCTGCTTTCCGCGCTTTCGCTGATCTCGTGGGTTACGCTTCCGGTCAATTTCATCAGCAGCTTGGCTGAGCTGAAGATCGTCATCGACCTTTGGAGCGCGATCTATTCTTCGGCCGCAGTTCTGCGCCCGGTGCTCGATGCAGTGGTAGCCGCTTTGCGGCCTGTGATCGAAGGCTGGCGCGTCCTCACTGCGCCGCTCAAGAACTTGCTCGCGCAGTGGCTGCCAGAATGGTTCTCGGTGACCCTGTCCGAGATCGTGCTGATTGTCCTGATCTGCCTGCCGCCGTTGATCCAGTTCATCGTGTCTCGTGCTGTCGCTGAACAAGCGGTGCGGCGCGTCGAAATTGCGGTCAAAGCGTTCGCGAACGGCGAAGAGCGCCACGCGGATCTCGAACCCAGTCGATTGATTGCCGCCAAGCTGTCGCGCATCGCATGGGTAGGGCCCGCCGCGCACCTCGAAGCCCGAGTTCTAGAAGCAATGGCCGCCTCGGAACAAAGTCGGGACGCCAAAGCGCTGTACCGGGCGCTGAAGACCCCGCGCGAGCGCAAGGCGATGCCTAGGGGAGCCAAGCTGCTGACTCTACTTCAGGCTGAAAATGTCCCCCAGACCGTTGAGGAAGCGCTGGTCACAGCGCCAGAGTGGGACCCCACACTTGGGCGGGTCAACAGCACAACGTTTCGCGAGGAGTTGAACCGAAGGCTCGGTAGCGGAGGGCTCGACCCCTACGTTGCATTGCGAGTAAGCTTGGAGCGCTTCCAATTTGACCTGGCGCGTCTGAGGCGAGTTATTCGCACGGCAAAGCTTTCCGCGATCCTGCTCTGCATCGCCGTTGGCCTGAGCTTGTTTGGGGTGATGCTGGTGTTGCTGGACGAGTATCTGCGTTCGTCTCACGCGGCACTCTAGGCTCGCGCATTCAGCGTGATGATTGCGGCGCACAGTCGACGGCGAAGCTCGCGCGCGTCCTCACCTCACCGCAACCGCTTTTCCGGGCGACCGCCGAGGCCGCATCTACAGCGGACGCGTCGCGTTGTTCGCGAACCAGAGTGCGAGGAAGATGAGAAATGGGGCGATCGCTAAGGCCGACATCTTGACGATCCATCCGACCGAACGAAGAAGTTCGGCGCTCCGCGCATCGCGAACTCTCTCGAGTTCAATGTCGCTGAGCGTGGCAGACCGAGCCGTGCGTCTTCTCACCCATCGGAAGCCCCAGATGGTGACCAGCCAGATCGAACCGAATGCGACTACGCCCACCAGCAGGATCGCGTAGCCGAACCACGTCACGAACACGACGATGCCGGGAATTGCCAAATACAGAAACGCCACCACGATATTCGCAATGCGGTCGCCAAGCGGCTCCGTTGTGCGCCGCGTCTCAAGCGTAGGACGCAAAAGAAGCAGTGTTCGGAAGCTGCTCGAAAAGAAGAGTAGCGTGAGGGCCAAGTAGTCAACCAGCCCTTCAGGGAGCGCGGGCAGGTGAACCCATGACAACATCACTGCGCATATATCTGCGAGAGGTTTGCTAACCCTCTCATCCCAAAACGTCGAAGCGAAGCCAAATACGCCGTGCCACCGTATCAGGCTTGAGAAGAGGTCCATCATAGCGAGCGGCCCACCGATCAGGCCGAGAGGCATGAGTATCCAGTACAGATACCAACCTGCGCCGCGTCCTTTGACCGGGTCGTGGTCGTTGAGATATTTCTGATTTCCTGCGACCGTCTTCGCCAAGGTGTCGAGGCGCGCGTCGCTCATGGCGCCGCCGCCATCACGCGTGCCGCAGCGTCGAGGTCAACATAATCGTTTATCCGCTTCTCGACTTCGCGCTCGCTCCACGCCAGCGCCAGCGCGATCTGGCGCGTGGATAGTCCGCCCCGATACATCAGTGTGCAGGCCGTTCCGCGCAGGTCGTGGAAGTGCTTGTCGGCGCCGCCGGCGGCGCGGAAGGCGTTGATCGCGGGGCGCATGGAGGAGTCGAACGCGTCGGCTGACGCCCATGGCTTGCCGAGGCTGTTGGTGATGACCTTCGGGCCGATCTTCGGGCACTCGTCGAGCAGCTCGCGCAGGGCGGGGTAGAGCGCGATCGAGGCGCGCTGCTTGCGGCGCGACTTCGACGTGGGGCGACGGATCACATCCTCCTCGATATCGTTCCAGTTCAGGCCGATGACGTCAGACAGGCGGAGGCCCGTGAGCGATGCGAGGCGCACCCCGCGCGCGACGTGTGGCGTGCAGTGTTTCAGGAACGCGGCCAGCTCGTCGGGCGACCAGGTGATGGCGGCGCGGCCGGGGCCTTCGTCCAGGCGCTCGATCCCCGCCGCCGGGTTGCGCTGCAGTCTCTCCTCATCAACGCCCCAGCTCAGAAGGCGCGTCAGCACCGTGAGCCGATAGTTCGCGGTGCGCGCCTGCGTGTACACCAGCGCATCGGCCTTTGCGCCCGCGTGCTGCTCGGCGAGCTTCTCGGCCTTCTCGGCGGGTACGCTATCGATGCCGGCGATGAGATCACGCATCCGCACCGGCTTGCCCTGCAATTCATGCCAGCGCTTGATGAGCGTGCGAGCGCCGCGCTTCTGTATCGCGCGCAGGCTGGTGTCGCCGAACACCTTCTCGATCTCGGCAAGATGCCCGCGCCAGACTTTCTGCGTGGACGATGCAAGCTTCGGAAATTCGACGCGCTCGAAGTCGCGGATCAGCGCCAGCATGAAACCGGGGTTGAGCGTCGGTTTCATGAGGTCGGCATACTTCGCGGCGATGTCGGCGGCGCCAGCGCGTTCGGCGGCCTCGGCTTCCGCCAGCGTCTCGCCGACAAAGCGGCCAAGCTGTTCGGCGCCGGGCTCCCGGCTCTCGTACCAGTAGATGTAAACCTTGCCGCCCTTGCGGAGCGGTCGCCTATACGCGCCGGGAAGCATCAGCGATCCGCTGCGCGAGTGCGCCGAGTTCGCCTTCCTCAGAGCTGTCATTGGCAGGCGTCCCGGGCGCTGTTCGACCCGTAAGGGATTCGATCCCCGCACGCAGGTCAAGCTTGTGGTCGATTTCGCGCCGGTCCCACAACCGCCCGACAGGGGTGCAGCCCAGCAGGGCGGGGTGCTTCCCGCCGAGATACGCGCGCGCATCATTCAACGGGATCAGGCGCGGGGATGCGGGCGGGAGCGTGCCGTCAGCCATCATCCCCTCCTTGAGCTTCTGCGATCAGCTCGCCGTCGCTCATGTGGCGGCGGTTCCAGCCGTGCTTGGCGATCAGCAGGGCGAAGAGGGTGAGGGCGACGGCCCATGTGGGGAGGATGCCAGCCGCGCTTGAGGCGATGTCGAGATCGAGGCTCACGGCGCATCCCCCTGAAGGTTGTCCGAGCGCTGCAGGGCTCCGGGGTCGGGGGGACGGAGGAGCCGCTGCAGCGATCGGACTTCACAGTGGGTTTCGCAGCCGCTGTGGCGGGCGTTTTGCGTCGCCTGCGCACTCGATGTATCAAAATATGATAACACGCTCAAGAGGCGTTGTATCAAAAAATGATAACAGCTTCACAGGGTGAGTGACAAACGCACAGGTTTGCCGGCGCGTTCCTGGCGTTGGGCGCGATCGCGGGCGTTGCGCGGTCGCTGTCCGGCTCTACTGTCGGCGACAAGCTTGGACTTGGGGGGATTAGATGGGCGTCATCGTCTTTTTGACGTGGGGTGTGCTTGCCGTTGCGGTGGCGAGCTGGGCCAATGGCAAGGGCCGGAACGCCGGGCTTGCCTTCCTTATCGCTTTGTTCTTTTCGCCGCTGGTCGGGTTCATTGTCGTCGCGTGTCTGAAAGACAAGACGCGCGACGCGGTTGAGGCCAGGCGTCATGCGGAGCTGCTGGCCGCAGCCGCGCCGACGGTGCCGGCGGGCGATGTGCGGCCGTGTCCGTTCTGTGCTGAGCCAATTCGCAAGGCGGCCAAGGTGTGCCGCTTCTGCAATCGGGAGATAAGCCCCGTCTAGCGCCGTTTTGCAGGCGTTGGGCGCGGGGTCAGCTCATCCTCGTCGCGTTCCGTAAGCCCTCTCACCGACTTGATGATGGCCTTGCGCTCATCACGCGACGCGGCTTCGAAGCGTTCGATAAGCCACGCCGTTTCGTCGGAGATCTTCGGCTTGCCGGGCAAGAGGTCTGCGGTCGTGACCGTCTCGCCAAGCACGCGCGTGAATACGTCAGCCAGCGCCTGCAGCTTTTTCACGGATAACTTGCCGGTCGTCTCCCAGCGCTGAAGCGTCGGGTAGCTGACTTCGCTCTCGGCGGCCAACTCGATCAGCGAGAGCCTGGCGCGCAGCCGAAACTCCCGAATCCTGTTGTTCGCCGTGGGTGGTGTGTGGCCGTAGGGGGTGCGGTCAGCCGGTCTTGTCATGCCCCGAATATCGCACCCGGTGAGAAATCCACCGATCACAGGGCGTGAGCATTTTATCGCTTCAGGTGGACTTGACGGGGTAAGCAAATCAGGCCGCTTGTATCAATGAGTGAAAACAAACTCATTTGGTGATACATTGAAAGCGCCTGATCAGCAAACGCTTCTGCACGTTTTCCGCATGCGTCGGAAGACCAGCCTTCAAGCTCTTGGCGTCATTCTCAAAAAATCGCCTGCAATGGTCGGGCGTTACTGCCATCCGCGCAACCACGCGGACTACAGCCCCCCGCCGCGCGACGTCGAAGCGCGCCTGCTGGAATGGTCGGGCGGCAAGATCACCTTCGCCAACCATGCGGACCTCTGGACCGCTGAAGCCGAGGCCGCGTTGGGCGGCTTTGAGCCCGTCGATGCCGCCCCCGCCGCCGTGCCGGAGGATGTGCAGTGATGTCAGGATCGGCGGCTTTCCTCGCGGGCGATATCCCGCATCCGGTCTTCGCGTTCGATCTTGTCGAGCGTTTCGAGCACGGCTCGCAATTGGGCCTGCGCGCTTTCTACCTTCCGCTGCACGCGCTGCAGCGTCTCCGCATCGAGCGGCGACCGGTTCCGGGTCATTTCGCATTCCTCAAGGTGCGCGACCTTCCGGCCGCTGTGGGCGCAAACGGCGCCCGCGCACGCCGGCTGACTGGAATCAGTCGGCGTGCGTCGAGGATGATCGATTGCGACGAAACGCAAAGGGCCGTTTTGACGGCTACTCACGCGGTGAGCGCATGAGCATCCAAGCCCGGCTCTGGATCATCGCCTGCCTCGTCGTGCTGGCGTCGCCCGTGGTGGCGAGCGTCGTCATCGGGCTCGCGCGCCACTCAACCGAAATCGAAGCCGCTGCAAGGGAGGCGTTTCCATGAGGGCGTCCGAGGTAAGGCGTACTGTCACTTTCTTCCGCACCGCTGTGGGCGCGGTCCTTTACGATCGCGCGCCCGGCAAGGATGCGGCGCTTCTCGATCTTCACGGCCAGCTTGAGCGCTTCCGCGCGCAGGGCGACTGGCAGGTGACGGGCACGGACGTTCCCACCAGCGCGATCCTGCTTGTCGTCTCGACGATGCGCCTGTGGGCCAACGCGCCATCCGACAAGCATCGCGAGGCGCTGACCGGCTGGGCCGTCGGCGCCGTCGATACGCTCGCGAAATGGCTGGATGGCGAGCTGATACCCGCCACTGATCACCAGGCCGAACTCTCTCGCTCAATCGGCGGGAGGTAGGCATGCGGGGGGATGAACCGGCCCCGCTCGCCGCTGTCGCCGCATCATGGTGCGCCATGATCGTGGCGCTTTGCTTGCTCGCCCTCGCAGTCGCGCTCGGCAGATGCGCGCCAGCGCCTTCGGAGTCTGTCGAAGTGCCGGTGAGCCGCCCGATCAATCCGGGGGTGCGGTGATGCCGAGGGGAACTCCCTGCTGGTCGCTCGAACGCGACGACAAGGTGCGCAAGCTTTTCGCGAAGGGCTGCGATGCGGCCGCGATCCGCGCCGCCATTGGCGATCCTCGCATCACGGAGGCCGCTGTCACGGCGCGCCTCGGCACGCTCGGGCTGCGCGCCCGCGCGGTGACGCGGGCACAGGCGCCCGTGTTCGAGCCGCCGAAGGCCGAAGGCGTCGAGAAGGTGCGGCCAACCAAGGATGACATTCGCGATCTCGCGAAGCTGTGGGGTGGGGGCGGGTGATGGAAAAGCTCGGCAACACGTCGTCTGCGGTGATGGAACAGCGGGCGAACAGCGCAGGTTATCCGCGAACCTTTCGGCCCAGCCCGCCGGTCGGCAATTCGCTCCGAACCCGCTCGTACGCCCGCCGTCAACTTGGCTCAGCCGCTCGGGCTGGAGTGCTCACTGCACGGAGACTTTCCATGGCTGCTTCCGCGAGTCTGCGGCCGACGACGGGCTCGTAGTGGGGCGCATAGTGGCTGGAGTCCAACATGACGTCTTCAACGCCAGCCTCGTTCACCCAAGCCGTTGGATCAACAAGCCGGGTGCGATCATGCTTTGCAACGAACGCCGAAATCCCATCCCGAAGCATCTCCCGTTGCCGGACGCCTTGCTTCTGAAAGTTGTTCGTCACGAGATTGACGAATGTCAGTGGCTGCGTGGTGGCGTCGTGTATGCGCTTAAGGCTTGCCGTCAGCTCGTCTTCCGTCATCTCCCAGAACTCAAGTTCCTCGACAACCGTCCGAGTCCAGTCATCCGGCATTCGGTCGGCGATTTCCATCAACGCATCACGCGCGCCGTCGTGATCCTCGAAAAATGCCGCATTCAGTTTGATGTCCCCGTACTCCTTCAGGAACTCGCGGAACCGGTGGATCTGCAGATACCTGCCTCGAAAGCGGAGGATACGGATCGATGAGAGTTCAAGGATGAGTGCATCTGCGCCGCCGGATGTTTCTGCAAACGATGTCGGTGTCAGCGTTCGCCATTTCTGGATCGCCATGAGGGCAGACAGGTGACGCTGCGGTCGCGTCGCAGCGCCCGTGGTCAGCTTGATGATCTGTTCAATCTCGTACGGATTGTGGACATAACCAAAGCCCGTGTGGCGCACGTAAGAGAGTAAGCCGGCAGCCTCGGCGTGTTGCAGCGGTACGTGAACGCGGCAGCTTCCGATCGCGCCGATCCTTGGAACAGTTGAGGGGGTCGTATCGTCTGCCATCCTCATTGGTATTGCGATTTGTAATCGGAAACTCAAGCGCCGGCGCAGTGGCGCTGGTTGGGGAAAGCGGGTGTACAGAGCGTTCCGCAACGATATCTGAACCCGAAACCATCAGTGAAACGGGCGCTTTGCTGTATTCGCCAGCGATACTGCGCCCAAGGCTCAGGGGGTGCGCGGAAACATTGCGTCGCCTGGGAACCACAGATATTGGGGTTGCCACTGTAACGGAGCGCTCATGACCTCGCCCAGCATCCTGCCCGTACTTGCGGCGGCCCTCGTGCTCATTTCCGCCTGTGGCAACAAGGTCGCAGAGAAGCCGGTTGAGCCGGTCGCAGCGCCCGTCGCGGCTGCTCCGCCGCCGCCGGCAACTCCGGCGGAAGTGCTGGCCGCGCTTGACCCGGCAGGCGCGTGCGTTCTGTTCGGCAAGGCTCTATCGTCGAAAGAGAAGGAAGTGGATGCCGCTGGCTGCACGACCACCGCAGGCCCCAGCGAAGTCACGTTCGCCACAGCTGACGGCGCCACGAAGCTTGTAGCGGCAATGGCAAAGCCGGGTGAGACCATCGCGACCAGCGCCGCCAACACATCCCCGCTTGCAACCGAGGACAAGGCGCACGGCGGATTCACGAACATCGGCATGGTGTTCATCGGCCAGGCTCCTGCTGCCGGCCTGTGTGCGCAGGTTGAGTATTTCGCGCCGGATGGTGGAAGCAATTCGCTGTACGTCTGGCGGATCGGTGAGCCTGTGCGCGTTCCCTTCAACCTCAACAAGCACGAAACAAAGATCATCAAGACCTACTTTGCGGAGCCGGTTATCGCGGGCGGAAAGAGCGGCGCCTTCGCCATCACGCGCCGCGAGCCCGGCACGGTGCTGAAGGGCGTGACCTTCCTCGATTGCGCACAGGTTCCGCCGCCTGAAGCTCAATAGCTTCGTTCGGCGAGAGGGAAGAAATCGCGGGGCTGCGCGACATTGCGGCGCCTCGCGGATGTGACCCGCGCGGGGCTGTCACAGACTTGTCAAACTGCAGGTCGCATGTAACGCATTGGGCGAGTGTTGAAGGCTTTGGCCCCTGCGCGGGCAATCAATTCTAAGTTGTCTCGGGGTAGTAATGCGCGCGTCAGTGATCTGGATTTCGGGATACTCTGGCGCGGGCAAAACGACGGTCGGACGCAGGCTGGATAGCTTGCTGCGCGAAGCGAATATTCCGTCGGTCTATCTCGATGGCGATGAACTCCGCTCGATTCTGGCGAACCAGTGGGGCTATGAGCGCGCCGATCGTATCGAACTTGGGCGCGTCTATTTCCGTCTGTGCAGCCATCTTGCATCGCAGGGATTGACGGTGACCATCGCAGCGGTGGCGATGTACGACGAGTTGCGCCAATGGGTGAAACAGAACATTCCCGGTGCCGTCGAGGTGTTTCTCGACGTGCCGCAGGATGAGCTGTTGCGGCGCGACGGGAAGACCAAGGGCATCTACAAGAACTTTGCCGACACCAAGAAGCTCTACGACGACGCGAAGAGCCCGGACCTGGTGGTGCGCAATCACGGCGACACATCGGCCGGAGATTCCGCGAAGCAGATCTTTGACTTCATCCGTTCGTATGATGATGGCGGCCGTGCAGACTTTGGCCGCGAAGGTCACTGGAACGCATACTACAGCAATGCGAAGGCCGCCCCGATGGCTCCGTCGCCCTATGCGGTTGCGTGTGCTGACGAGATGAAGGCCGGCGGTGCAATCATCGATGTCGGCTGCGGCAATGGACGCGACAGCGCTTACTTCGCATCGAAGGGCTTCAGCACGACCGGCATCGACCCGTCCGCCCAGGCGATCGCGCTTTGCAGCAGCGCCCATGTTTCGCCCAACCTGACCTTCAAGGCTGGCAAGCTCAACGAAGTTCCGCTGGAGAAGGGGAGCCTCGATGGCATCTATTGCCGCTTCGTGCTGCACGCGATGTCGGAGCAGGAAGAGGATGCCTTCATCGCGACGGCCAAGTCATTGCTCCGCAAGGATGGGCGGCTGTTTGTCGAATGCCGCTCGATCAACGACCCGATGTCGCGCAAAGGCGAAGTGATCTCCAAGACCGAGCGTATCTTCGGTCACTACCGGCGCTTCGTGGTGAAGGAAGATCTCGACCGCAAGCTTCAGGCGGCAGGTTTCATTCTGGAACGCAGCCTCGAAGGCGGCGACCTGTCGCCCCTCGGAGACGACAACCCGGTGCTCATCCGGCTCACCGCTAGACTGGCCTAGCATGCAGGTTGAGACACCCAACATAATCGGATTGCCCGTCGCGTACGATCGCCCTGTGATCTTCCATGGGTTGAACAAGAGCGGTTCGCTGGTGATGGCGGACGTCATGCGCGATGGATACTTTCGCGCGGGTCGGGCGCATCAATACATCTCCAATTATCACAACGTGCCGCGTGAGCCGGAAGACCACATCAACATCATCAACCACACGCGAAAGGGGCATGCCTTTTTCGTCGCGCATTATCTCTACGGCTTCGTCACGCACCCGACGGCGATGTGGGTGACGCAGGTGCGCCACCCGGTCCCGCGCGCACTTTCCGTGCATGGATGGATGAAGCGCAATCATCTCCAGCGTGAAGGAAATCTGGACACCTTTCCGGACCTTACGAAGTGGATACGGAGCACCCGCGGCGCCAAGAATACGCAGATGGTGCAGATCGCCCTCGGCGGCGCCTACAAGTCGGATGTGATGAAGTATAGCGCTGCGGAAATCAGTGAGATGGCCATCGAGAATCTCGAGCGCGATTTTGCTTGGTTCGGCGTGGCGGAGATTTTCGAGGAATCGATCTTCGCGCTGGCGAGCATCTGCGACATTCCTGTTGTCTCAGCCTGGAAGAAGGACACGCGCAATCAATGGCGTGAAGCCTTGGCGGACCAGGACAAGCTGCTGCTGGAACTTCTTGAGGAAACCTTCCAGTGGGAGATCCGGTTTTATCTGAAAGCTCTCGAGCTGTTTCGTAGTCGGATCAACGCTCTACGCTTCGGGCCGGGTTTGGCGACATACAAGGAAGCTTGCAGCGGGCAATATGGCGAGCGCATCCTCGTGCCCACCATGGATTCCGCAAATGCCTAAGCTTCCGAAGCCGCGCGACCCCAGCGTTCCGCTCAACCTCGATGGCAAGCCCGGCGAGCCGGTTCTGCGGTTGCGGGACGGCGTGGTTGCCCATACGGAGCAGGCTGACGAGACTGCGGATGGAAATGATGCGGCTGTCGAAACGGGGAGCGTAGCTGCAGACCAACCTGCCAGCGCTCCACGGGTGCCTGACAGCAGGATTTCCTACGCGAAGAAGCCGCGCCGGAATTCCGCGCCCCTGATCATTCTTGGCATATGGGCGCTGGTGCTGGTGATCGCCGCCATGGCGCGCACGCTTGCGAAGACGGGCTGACGCGACGCGACATATATTTCTGTCACGGTTGTCGGTTAGAGGGGACTGAGTGAGGTCCCGCGATGATCGACATGCAGATAGCGAAGCCCCTCAATTCTCCGGAGTTCATTCGGGCGGTCGCAAAAGCGCTGTTTGCGGAAGGGACCCAGCTTGGATGGTGGCCTGGGCCGTCGCTGGATTATGACGTGCTGGACTCGGTCGATCGCGAGGAGCTGGATGCGATCGCCGAGCGTATCCTGCTCACCGCAGCACGCACCGCAGACGCGGGATAAACCACCGCTCCGGGCGCTATCGCAATTTGAATTGGCCTGATGTTGCCGGCAGGCTAACGTCTCCCATCAACGGGGAATGGTCATGACCGATATAAGCCTTGCGGATGCAGACTACATCGATTTCGGCTGCTCAGCCGGCGGATCGTTGAAGTGGGGCCGCGAGCGGTTCGGCGGCAAGGTCGGTGTCGGTGTCGATATCGACCCCAAGAAGATTGCGCTCGCACGGGCAGCCGGCGCCAACGCAGTGCTGGCTGACGCCTCCCAGCTCGAGCTGGAGCCCGGCGCCGTCAGCTACTGCACCATGGTTCATTTCCTTGAGCATCTGCCGGGCCTGCAGGTCGCCGGAAAGTGCATCCGTTCTGCGGTGCGCGTGGCGCGCGACTTCGTTTACATCCGGCATCCCTGGTTCAACTCGGATTTCGACCTCTACACGCTGGGCTACAAATTCTATTGGTCCGACTGGAAGGGCCACACCTGCAATCTTGGGCTCGCGCAGATGGACTACATCATCCGCCGCTCCAAGGTTGAGGAATGGACGATGTATGGCATCACACCCGTGACGAACCTCGACGATCCCAACATCATTGAACTGACTGCGCCGCGCGATTCAGTGGCGATGCCAAACGGCAGGCCCTCGCAGCCGCTGCCATTCCGCGCCTTCAAGGAGTCCGGTGTGTTGATCCGCACCGGATCATCTGAAGCTTACGCTGCAGCCAAGGACCTGCTGAAACGCGACCACGTGGAAATCGCCAGCGAACGCCGGGCAAGGCCGGTGAAGGTTCGTGCGCCTGCTGCCTGAGGGCGCGTGCGATGCGCGCCTTGGACTACGCGGGCGAGTGGAGCCTCACGGGCCAACCTTCCGTCCAAGCCCGCCACGCGGCCACTCGAAACGCACGAGGTCGCCTGGCTGTACGTCGTCCAGCAATCCCATCGCGCCCACGTGCGGGTCGCCTTGGCGCGCCCGGCGGATCGCGCCCGCCTCATCCGGCGTGACGAGCACCCCGGCGGCCATCGCCTCCGCCGCCCTGTAAACATGCCCCAGCTTCTCGACGCTCATTGCCCGCACCAGTCTTCGCGGGCGTTCTTGCCGTCATACGCGCGGCCCAAGCCCTCCGCGAACAGGATATCGGCGATGTCCTGGCCATCGACCCGCACGACGGCGATGCGCCGTCCGCGCCCATCGAGCGGCCAATCCTTCTGACCGCGCACATTCCATGCGGGGGCGTAGGTGATGGCCTCCGCATTGGCGAGCAGTTCTACGACGCGGGCACGGGCGGCAATCCCGAGCACTTTCACAGTCTCACACGGTGCGTCGGTTTCCGGCGTGTCGATGCCATAGACGCGGATATCGTGCCCGCGCCCGAGGTCCCGCAGCGTGTCGCCGTCCTTCACCCGGTACGACTCCAGCGCGAGCGAGCGGATCGGCGCTTCTCCCGGCGCTGACGTTGGCGCGGTGGCGGCGAGCTGCAGGGCGATAAGCGCGGCGATCATCTGCGTACGCTACCCCAATCGAGCGTCTGCACCATAAGGGAGCACCCACGGAGACTTTACGGTATTCAGCTTGCCGAGGGTTGCTCGTAACGCCATTTCCAGTCATGAGAATGGCTCGCAGAACGTTTCCAGAAGCCGCCTGTGAAACCTCTGTGAAACCGCATAGCCTATTGTTTGGAAATATATAATAGTTTCAAAGCCAAGCGGGTGTAGCTCAATGGTAGAGCAGAAGCTTCCCAAGCTTACGACGAGGGTTCGATTCCCTTCACCCGCTCCAGTTTTATTGGCATCGTTTTGGCGGCATTGGCGCGAAATCGGTCGCCTGTTTTTTGTGCGTTCCGACGGTCTTAAGAATCGCGGCGGCGGCGTTAATCAAAAAATCCTTCGATTTGCGGTCGTCGACCCTTACGTCATGCGATCTAGGCCTTTGGACTACACGATCTGGTCGGCGTGTTGACGTATCCGAAATCAATCTAGTTGCTAGTGGCTATATCTGGCCAGGGGTTCGCGAGACGAGGGGTGGGCGCCTTCTCGCGAACAGGCCGGAGTTCGCAGGGGAATTCAGGACTATGGACGCCAGTGTTGTCGCTCGCCTTCTCGAACAGACCGCGCGCGCCGTTTATGAGGCGAGGGGGCCTAAAGCCATTCACGCGGGACAGTGGGCTGTCCTGCGATATCTCGCCCGCGCGGGACGCCAGGCGCGTACCGTGGGCGGTGTCGCCACCTATCTCGGCGTGACGCATGCGCCCGCATCGCGCGCCGTTGCCTCGCTCGCGCGCAAGGATCTGGTGACGGTGAAAGCCGACGCCGAAGATCGCCGCATTCGCCGGATCGATCTCACGGCCGCAGGCAAGGCGCTGCTGGATCATGATCCGGTGCATCGCCTGACCGCTGCGATCGAGGCGCTGAGCGCTGACAAGCAGAAGGATTTCGCGACCACGCTGGAAATGCTCTACGGGCGGCTCGCGAAGGCGTAAGACTTCCACCATGGCGGAACAGCGGATCGAATACTCCGCCGACAAGGCATCGGCTTACGGCCAGCTTGCCGAAGAGATCGCGTCGGTTGTCGCCGGCGAGACGTCGCGCACGGCGCGCTATGCCACTACCGTGTCCCTGCTGAAGGCGGCGTTCGGCGAGCGGTTCTTCTGGTGCGGCTTCTACGAGGTCGATCCGCGCAAGCAGCGCGAGCTTGTTGTCGGGCCATATCAGGGTACGCTGGGCTGCCTGCGCATACCTTTTGCCAAGGGCGTGTGCGGTGCCTGCGCGACGTCGCGCGAAACAATCATCGTGCCGGACGTGCATGTGTTTCCGGGCCACATCGCTTGTGACTCGGCATCCAATTCCGAGATCGTCGTTCCGGTTTTCGATGCATCAGGCGAACTGGTCGCCGTGCTTGATGTGGACTCCACATCATTCGCGGCGTTTGACGAGGTGGATGCGCGTGGCCTTGAAGCGGCGTGCCGCGCGATGATGGCCGGCTAGGCCAGCTTCTCGAAACTCGACACCGACATCTGCCCTTGCAGGCTGCGGAACACGATGACGCGGTAAGCGGCGCCGCCGGTCATGACGATGGTGAAGCGGTAGTTGAGGCCGGCGACGACCTGCTGCTCGGCGCTAACCTTGTCGACCAGTGCCCGTGTCGGATTGCGGGTATAGATCTCGTTCACCGCGAGCGTCTGGGCCGCCTTCACATTCTCGTCGTTGAGGTCTGCAGCTCCATACCCGCCAACGATGACGGGCGTTGGCGCCGATTGTTCGGCTACGGTTTCGGAAGCTGGCGGCGTGGCGCAGGCGCCCAGTGCAAGGAAGGCCGAAAGAGCCAGAGCAAGTCGCATGTCGATCTCTCAAATCCTGCGTGATGCTACGCCCGCGAGCAGGCGCGCGATATGAATAAAAGCGGTCCTAGCTGGACTTTGCCCAGACGCCATCGGCGCCCTTCCTGTAGAAGGTGAAGCTGGCGGGATCCCATAGCGGCGTATCCTGACCAAGCATGTGGAACAGCGCGTGATGATCGCGCCCCTCCCATAACTGGACTGCGTCATTGGTGAAGCCGTTCGGGCCGCATGCATCCCACGGTTCATCCGGATGCGCGGCTGTCATGTCCGCCTGAAGCTCTGCATTCGGGCCAACCTCGAAAACGCGACCAGGAAGCTTCGGGCCCTTCAACGGCTGGATCTCGCAACGCGCGCGTTGATCACCGGGCGCCTTGTCCAGCGTCTTCAGCGCCGCCTGTTCGGCCGTCTCACCATCCGCGAGCGGGAAGATTTCCAGAATGAAACCTGATTGGTCCTCGGGGACCGAGGCCTGCCTGATCTTCAGGTATCCGGACACGTAGCTGTAAAGCGTCTGGTCCCAGCCCTCTCCCGAACAATCCTGAGCGCGGAACACGATCGCTTCGGAGGGCGAGAGGCTGACTTCCTGCGTACGCCACACGCAGCGCGGCGCCACGATTTCCGCACTGGTGGTCGTGGCAAGGAAGAGCGAGGCGTTGCCATCGCTGCAAAGCCCGGTGATGGGCAGGGGAGAGCCGGTGGCGCAGGCTGGGCCCGCCCCTGCGCTTTCAGCCACGATCGTCGCATCATTTGCCGGGCTGCAGGCGGACAGGCCGATGGCGAGCAGTCCGATGGTCAGAAATTTTTGCACGGATCAGCTCCAGTTGATGAAGTCGGTGAAGTCCAAAATCATCGATTCCCACCAGATCAGCGTATCGGCCAGGTTCTTCTCGGTGATGCCGCCTACGATGTTGAGCTCGATCATAACGAACGGGTCGCCATTCGGATCGAGTCCGGCCTTTCCGTAATAGTCCTCGTTCCAGGTGTTGATGTCTTCCAGCAGAGGGCGGTCATCAGGGTCGGCATAGGAGAAGCCCGCGTCGAACTTGATGATCTCGCAATTCGTGCCGTCCGGATCGCAGGCGGTGAAGTGGATCCAGAAATTGACGTTCCCGGATTTGGAGAGAACGTAATCGCCTTGGGCCGCCTCGTTCCTGTTCTCGACGGTCGCATCCATGCCCTTTTGCTTGAGCAGGTTGACGACGTTCTGCGTCGTGAGCGGGTCATGAACGACCTGCGCAGACGCCGGCAGTGCGAACAGCGCGGAAATCACCAGCGCTGCAATGGCGCTGGCCGTATGCTTGATCCGTGGCATGTGACGTCCCCTTCGGCGTAGTCCCGCGATGGTTCTACGCCTTTGGCGGCGGCGCTCAAGGACGCTGGGCGGTTTGCCTTACTTCGGCGCGGTAGCTGCGTACTTTGCGGCGGCGTCGGCCCATTTGAACGGCAGGGTATCGGGGATGATCGAAACCTCGGTCGTGAACTTGAACGGTGCGGAGGGAATGCCGCTGTCGAATGCCACTTCCACGAAGAATGCCGTGTAGCCTTCGGTCGGCGCGTCGACCTGCCCGAAATACGTGCCGTCGGGCTGCGCCGTGAGAAGGGTGGACGTGTAGGCCTTGCCCAGCGTCTCGACACGGAAGTCACGCGCCTTGGAGTTGTGGGCCTGCCACAGCCGGACTTCCTTCGGCGTGTCGATCGGCTTCACGGCGATGCCGTTGGCATCCACCTTGTTCCAGACGAAGTCCGGACGCTTGCCGCCGGTGATGACTGAATTGTACCAGGCCAGCATTGAATCGACCGCGTCGGATTCGGCGAGGTTGTGTGCGGTGTTCTCGACATAGCGGATGCGTTTTTCCTGCGGCAGGTCGGCGTAATAGAAACGCGAATTGTCAGGCAGGAAGAACTGGTCTCCGGACGCGTTGACCATGAACTTTGGAATCTTCAGGCGGTTGCGGTTCCGATAATTGTACGGATCCTCGATCGCCAGAACGGCCTGGTATTCCGGCGTGCCGATCTTGTGCGGGAAAAGGCCGTGGTTGACGTAGTCCTCGAGTGACGGCGCGAAGAAGCCCAGCACCTCGAAATGGTGCTTGGTGATCTCTTCCGAATTGAGGGCGTCGATCACCATTGGCATGATGCCGATGACGCGTTCGTCCACGGCTCCGACCAGCCATGTGGTCCAGCCGCGCTTGGATGCGCCGGCAACGACGAACTGGTTGATATCGATCTTGCCGCCGGAGTCCGACTTCATGAACTCCTGCGTCGTATCCATCGCCTTGACGCCGGCCTTCACCATGGCGAGGCGGACGAGCCATTCATCGTCCTTGGTCGTGAAGTGCTTCACGCGCGTGTAGGCGATGATGTCGTCCTCGAACCGCGCCTTGTCCTTCGAGTCGGTGAAGTGAAGCGGCTGGTTTGGAACCATGCCGACCTCGGCGACGACCGAACCTGTCTCCTTGGCGATGCGGATCGAGCGGTCCTGCGCTTTGGTTGGCGCGGGATCGGTGTTGTCGCCCTGCCAGATGAAGAGCAGGGCCTTGTCGTGCTTCACCACTTCGGGCTTCACGATCGTCATCCAGTGCGTCCACACCGGACGATCGACATCGGTGGCGGAGCGCCAGGTCTGCGATGTCATCTCAAGCACATAGGTCGTCTGGCCATCGCTCGGATAAGTGGCTTTCAGCTCCCATTTGTAGGCGGGGTCGGGCTTGGCGACATATGCATCCAGCGCCGTCTTTTCTTCCGGCTTGATCGTGTAGTCGGGAGCTGTCGCCACGGGCGTTGCCGGCTTGGGCGCTTTTGTGTCCGGGCTGCATGCGGCGAGGGCGAGGGCGCCAAGGCCGGCCAACAGCCATGCGTTTGCAGATCGCTTCATGTCTTTCCCCTGTGCCGCATCGTGCAGCGTGCGCTCTCGTGGCGCGGTGCGAGATTAGGGTCGCGTGCAGCATCGCGCCAAGGGGTCGCGCATGGGTAGCCGTTACGGCGCCGTCAAATAAACTTGCCGGAAGCGCGACGGTTCGCACAAAGAAAAACCCCGGAGCCGCGAAGCTCCGGGGTTTGTTGTTTGCGGTAAAGCAGCTGTCAGGTCGCCGCTTTTTTCCGGCGACCCGCGCCCGCGAGGAGCACAAGACCCAGCGCGGTGGCGATCACCAGCATCGACATCTGCAGCAGCGGCATGAAGTCGGTCGAGGTCATGCCCGCCGTGCCGCCGAAGTAGTAGCGGGCGCCAAGGCCAGCCACGCCGACGAGCAGCAGCAGGACGCCAACCGCGAAGCCGCCATCCGACACTGGTCCGCCGGCTTTTTCTTCGCGCTTGATGGCCAGAGCCTGCAGGGCAATGAAGAACACGGCAACGCCGAGGAACGGCGTCATCCAGAGCAGCGCATCGCGCAAGCCTTCGGCCCCAGCGAGAGCCGCCTCCATCCCCACCGCGACTTTCTGGTTCGCGAAAGAGGTCGAGAGGATGCCGACAAGCGTCGGTCCGCCGCCGAGGCCGATGAAGTTGAGAACCATCAGGAGGATGGCGCTCGACATCGTGCGCTGCGACGGCTTCACCGAGTTGTTCACCAGGGCGATGCCCGGCGCCAGGTAGAAGATGTTGAACAGCAGCGGCAGGATCAGAAGACCCAGCGCCATCGGCCAGTCCTGAGCCTGTGTGTACAGGTACCAGAACGGGATCGCCGCTGCCATCGCGATCAGCGGGGTGAGCGCGTACCAGACGCGCGAACGCTTCGCCATGATGTCGACGATGAAGCCCGATCCGAGCGTGCCGATGCCGATGCCGACGCCGATCACCAGCGCATACCAGAGCGACAGCTCATCGCGCGACATGTGCAGCGTGCGCATCAGGAAGGACGCGTTCCAGCCGAGAGCGGCGTAGCCCACGAAAGCCGAGACGCCGCATCCCATGGCGGTCCACAGCAGCGCGGGGCGGCTGATGAAGTGCCAGAAGGTTGCGCCGAAGCTGGATTTCTCGTGCGCGATGGCAGCCATTTTGGCAGGGTCCATAGCGCCACGCTTGGGCTCGCGCACCACGAACAGCATGAGCAGGGCGGCAATGACGCCGGCGACGCCGATGACGATGAACGCCATGCGCCAGCCATAGGCCTTGTCGACCTGTGCGCCGAACGCGATGGCCGCTGCCTGGCCGAGCGGCACGCCCATGGAGAACAGGGCGAGGGCAAGGCCGCGCTTTTCAGCGGGGAAGTAATCCGAAATGATCGAGTAGGACGGGGGAGCGCCCGCCGCTTCGCCGACGCCGACGCCGACGCGCGAGAGCAGCAGCGTCAGGTAGTTGTGGGACAGGCCGCACAGCGCGGTGAAGCCCGACCAGAGCGTTGCGCCCACGAACAGGATGTTGCGGCGGCTGGTGCGGTCAGCCAGGAAGCCGACGATGACGCCCAGCACGGTATAGACCAGCGCGAACCAGAAGCCGGTCATCCAGCCCATCTGTTCGTCGGTAAGCCCTTTCATTTGCCCGTCAGGTTGCTGCGTGAGGAAGGCCGGGTCGTTCTTGATCGACTCGATCAGCACGGACATCAGCTGACGGTCGAGGAAGTTGAAGATGTAGATCAGGGCCAGCATGGTCAGAACGACCCATGCATAGAGGCTCGTGCGTTGCGCGCCCGGCGGCGCTGCAGCGGTATCGGTCATTCTATAAATCCCTCCCGGTGGGGCCGTTCAGACCCTCTCGATTCCGACACGTTTTCCATATTGATGACGGATTGGCGAGCAGATTGTCGCCGCAGGGGAAACCTGACTATGCTGCGGGTGCGAAAAGGGTGGGCGGGCGACCTTGATCTAATTCGCGCGCCAGAGCATCTAAGCCCCGCATCCTTCCCCGCCCCAGGAACCCGCGAATGCCCGCCTATCAATATGTCTATCATCTCGACGGCCTGACCAAGATCTATCCGGGCGGCAAGAAGGTGTTCGAGAACATCCGCCTGCATTTCTTGCCGGACGCAAAGATCGGCATCGTCGGCGTCAACGGCTCGGGTAAGTCGACCCTGCTGCGCATCATGGCGGGCGAGGATCACGAGATCATCGGCGAGGCGAAAGCGGCCGACGGCATACGGATCGGTTACCTGCCGCAGGAGCCGAAACTCGATCCGACCAAGACCGTGTTCGAGAACATCGCCGCCAAATGCCCCGAGAAACTGATGGTGGATGAGTTCAACGCGATCTCCGTAAAGCTCGGCGAGGAATACACCGACGAGCTGATGGAGCAGATGACCAAGCTCCAGGAAGAAATCGACGCGGCGAACGCATGGGACATCGACGCCAAGATCGAGATGGCGATGGAAGCGCTGCGCTGCCCGCCGGGCGATGCCGACGTGAAGACGCTGTCGGGCGGCGAGATCCGCCGCGCGGCGATCTGCGCGCTATTGCTGTCCAAGCCCGACATGATCCTGATGGACGAACCGACCAACCACCTCGATGCTGAATCGGTGGCGTGGCTGCAGAACTATCTGTCGAAATTCCCCGGCTGCGTAATCCTCGTGACCCACGACCGTTACTTCCTCGACCAGATCACCACCTGGATCCTCGAGCTCGATCGCGGGCAGGGCATTCCCTATGAAGGCAACTATTCGGTCTGGCTGGAGAAGAAGGCCAAGCGGATCGCGCAGGAACAGCGCGAAGAAGCCGGCCGTCAGAAATCCATGGCGCGCGAACTCGAATGGGTCCGCTCATCCGCCAAGGCCCGTCAGGCCAAGTCCAAGGCTCGTATGAACGCGTACGAGGAAAAAGCGGCGGCAGCGGAGCGCGAGAAGATCACGACCGCGCAGATTCGCATTCCTCCCGGTCCGCGCCTTGGTTCGATCGTTATCGAGGCCGAACACCTCAACAAGGCCTTCGGCGACAAGCTTCTGATGGAAGACCTGTCGTTCAAGCTGCCGCCGGGCGGCATTGTCGGCGTCATCGGTCCCAACGGCGCGGGCAAGACCACGCTGTTCAAGATGATCACCGGTCGCGAACAGCCGGATGGCGGCTCGTTCAAGGTCGGCGAGACGGTGAAGCTGGGTTACATCGACCAGTCGCGCGACAGCCTGAACGACAAGAACACTGTCTGGCAGGAAGTCTCGGGCGGTCTCGACATCATGGAAGTCGGTGGCATCGAGCAGCCGAGCCGCGCCTATGTCGGCGCCTTCAACTTCAAGGGTGGCGACCAGCAGAAGAAGGTCGGCCAGCTCTCAGGCGGTGAACGCAACCGCGTACACCTCGCCAAGATGCTGAAGGAAGGTTCGAACCTCCTCCTGCTCGACGAACCGACCAACGACCTCGACGTGGAAACGCTGCAGGCGCTGGAAGCGGCGCTGGAAGATTTCCCGGGCTGCGCCGTTATCATCAGCCACGATCGCTGGTTCCTCGACCGCGTCGCGACGCACATTCTTGCGTTCGAAGGCGACAGCCATGTCGAATGGTTCGAGGGCGATTTCTCGTCCTACCTCGAAGACAAGAAGCGCCGCCTTGGCGCGGACGCCGTCGAGCCGAAGCGTCCGACGTTCAAGAAGTTCGCGCGCTGATCTTCAACGCGGTCTGGCGGTGATCCGTCAGGCCGCGCGGTATTCGCCCGTGCCGTCGAGCGGGACGCCTTGCGGCCAGCCCTTCTCGACGCGGATCTGCGAGACGCCGAGGATTTCGGCGACGCGGCGCATGCTCGGCTTTTCACCGCGTGCGATCAGTTCGTCCGAGGCGCGGGCGATCTGCTGCGGCGTCAGCGCCTGATCCCAGCGGCCTTCGACGATATCATGGACGCGGCCCATGTGCTGCTCGCGGAATGAGGCGACGCGCTTCGCTGCGGCCTTCATGGCAGCGGCGCGCTGCTCTTCGACAGTCTTGGGTTTGCGCTTGCCTTTGGACGCGCGGGCTTTGGGCGTCTCTTCGGCCGGGGCTGATGCGACTTGCTCTGCGTCGGCTTCAGGAGCGGCAATCGGAGCGGCGTCTGGCGTGACCGCTGTCGGTTCCCTCAGCCGTGACTGAAGCGGCGGCGCAGGCATCAGCACCTCGTCCCGGGCGAATTCGGCGCGAGCAAGTTCGGCGGCGGCAACCTCGGCCGCTTCCTGACGGCGGGCAATGCGCATGGCGGCATAGTCTTCGGCGTCCATGGCTTTGCGGCCTTCGACGATCCAGGCCATGGCGGGTTTGGCGAAGGCAAAGATGTAGAACACGGCATCGACCGTCAGCACTGGCGGCAGCTTGGCGCCGGCCGGAGCGTTGACCGTCACGATTTCCCAGCCGAGGTGGACGCCGACATTGGTGGCGAACACGAAGCCAAGGCAGCAGGCCAGCGCGGGCACGAGAACGGCCCATTCGACCTGGCGCCCGTCGGGCTTGCGGTGCTTGATCGCCTGAAGCGCGCCAGCGGCCGAGCAGTTAACGAGGCCAATGCCAAACGCCATCATGCCAGCGAAGGCGATGATGCAGAGCCAGCCGATTTCCAGCTGCGGCCAGAACATGCCGATGACGCCGCCCGTTGCGAGCACGGCGCCGGAAAGGGTCAGGCCCCAGGCGAAAATCGAAGACCAAGTGTACTCACGCTGTGTCATGGTTATCAAAATGGCGCCGTCGAGTTCATGAGTCGTGAACACGGATTTCCACGAGATGAATCAAAGACCGCCACCGCGGGAGCGCGTGCGCAGGTCGTGAAAAATCAATCATGTCGGCGCGCAGGCATGCAGACTTTTCCCACCGGCATTTTGTGCCGCTCGCCACGATGGTGAGGAAACGCAACGAAATCGTGCACCATTTCGCTTCGGCGCTGGACCCTCGCGCCGTCTCTGGCATGGTCGATTCCACAAGCTGGAATCGCGGAGCATCCTCATGAAAGTCGCCGATAAAATCGTCATCGTCACAGGCGGGGCGAGCGGCATCGGCAAGGCGATGGTGGAGCGTTTCCACAAGGAAGGCGCAAAGGCGCTGATCGTGGCAGATCTTAACGGCGCGGGGGCGGAGGCCGTCGCGAAGTCCGTCGGCGGCATCGCCGTGCAGGCTGACGTTACCAAGGAAGCCGACGTTCAGAAGATCGCGCGCACGGCCGAGGACAAGTTCGGCCGGATCGACCTGTTCTGTTCAAATGCGGGAATTTCGCGGGGCGATCCGGATATCGACAACCCGGGGTCCCCCCCGGATGCCCACTGGGAGCTGGCGTGGGGGGTCAATGTAATGGCCCATGTCTATGCAGCACGGGCGGCATTGCCGGGGATGATCGAGCGGAAGTCAGGCTGGTTCCTCAATACGGTTTCGGCGGCGGGGCTGCTCTCCCAGATCGGGTCGGCGGTCTATTCCACGACGAAGCACGCGGCGATCGGGTTCGGCGAACACCTCGCGATTGCGACGAAGGAAAATGGAATTGGTGTCTCGCTTCTGTGTCCGCAAGCGGTGGATACGCCGATGCTTGGCGGCGCTGCGGGATCGCAGAATGTCGATGGCGTGCTGGCGCCTTCGGATGTCGCCGCCGCTGTCGTCGCGGGTCTCGCTGCTGAGACTTTCCTGATCCTGCCGCATGAGCAGGTGGTGACGTACATGCAGCGGAAGACCGGGGATTATGACCGGTGGATTCGCGGGATGGTGCGCCTGCGCCGTGGCGTGATCGATGGGGCCAAGGGGTCTCGCTAGATAGCCGAAACCCCTCATCCGGGGAGGGATGAGGGGCTTCGAGCCGGCTAGACGTGGGGCGTCTTTGCGTGCCGGCGTGCCTTCTCCGATGTGGAGAGGGCTTCATCTGTTACTTGCGAGCATCCTCAAGGTTCCATTCGTAGATGACGTTGTGGCCGCAAACCAATTGCGGAACGCCATCGAGCTTGCCCGGTGTGAAGCGTGCGGAGCGGACCCATTTGAGCGCCGCGTTGTCGAGGACCGCGTGGCCGCTGCCCGATATGATCGTTGCCGAGGTGACGCGGCCTTTCGCATCGACGCAAACATCAAGCGTCGAGATGCCTTCGCTGTTGGTACGAATAGCTGATGGCGGATAGGAGGGTGTTTCCCGTGACAGAAGTGACGGGCGACTGCGGACTGGTTTTGGCGCAGGCGTCGCGTTCGCGTTTGTCGCCGGGCCGGGGTCTGTGGCGCGCGTCGTCGTGCCGGTGATGACTTCGGGGTCCCACTTGAATTCGACGGTGGGACCAAGCGGCAGCGGTGTTTCGATCCGCGGAGTGTCCGACATCACCAGCTCCTTCTTATCCATCGGCTGATCGGAAAGCGTCTCCTCAGGCAGCGGCGTGAAGGTGATCGGTGTTTCGATGATGCGGGCGAGGTCCATCGCGAAGCCGTTGGCGAGGGCGTAGCCGGCGAGCGCCGTTATCAGCGCGGCGGTCGTGACGCCTGCGAGGTGGGTCGAATTATTGGCGCGAGTTCGCAATGCCCCATACATGGAAGCCTCCTCCGGGTTGGTGGTGATCAGAAACGGGCGGTGGTCGCCGGTGTCAGGGTGGCGTGCCGCCGAGACGCCAGCCGACGGTCATGTTGTATCCGCAGAGCTCGACGGGGCGGCCATTGCGCGTGGCCGGTTCAAACCGCGCGCCGCGCATCTGGCGCAGGCCCGCCTCGTCAAGTTTCGGATAGCCCGACGATTTCGCGACTTTCGCTTCGGCAACGGCGCCGGAGGCCGAGACGCAAAGCTCGACCACGACGTCGCCATCGACTTTCAGATCGGATGGCGGCGACATGAAGGGTGTGAAGCTGTCCCTGGGGCGCGGGTTCGTGATGATGCCGGCGATCAGTTGTCCATCGCGCTCAATCGGACGGAAGGGCACGAGCAGGTCTGGCGCTTCGGTGATGACGGTGCGCTCGGGCTGGGCGGCCCAGGCGGCGACGCCTGCGCTGGCGGTGAGGGCGAGGACGACGGCGGTTGCGGCGACGCGGCGGCGGCCGGAGAGCGGCTTGCGGGCCAGCATGTCGATGCGCTCGGCGAGCGGGTGTTGCGATTCAGCGGGCCAGTAGCAGCCGACGGGAAGCGGGCGCGAGGCGAGCTGCGTCTTGAGCAGCGTTTCTGCATAGGCGCGGCGGACGCGCGGGCGGCGGTTGATCACTTCGGCGTCGCAGGAGAGTTCCTGATCGGCGCGCATGGCCTTGGCGCCGATGTGGATCAGCGGGTTGAACCAGAACACGCAGCGCACGAGGGCGACGAAAGCGTTGATGCGGGCGTCGTTACGGTCGAGGTGAACCTGCTCGTGGGTGAGGATCAGTTTGCGCTCGCGGTCAGAGAAGCGGCGGGAGAAGTCATCGGGCGTGACGATGCGCGGATGCGAGAAGCCGACGATGGCGGGGCCGGCGAGGCCGAGGTCGACATCGCGCATGAAGGCGGCCTGACGGCGGAAGAGGGCAATGGCGGTCGTGATGGCGCCGATAAGCCAGATGGCGGCGAGCGCGTAGGGCAGGATCGCTTCCAGCGCGGAGTTCGCGGCCTGCGGCGTGGTGAGTGCGATGACTTCGTCCAGCGTCATGCCGAGCGACAGCATCTCGATCGTGCGGGAAGGAATGAAGGTGCCGACGGCGGCGATCGGAACGATGGCCCAGAGGAGATAGATGGCGTGCGGGCCGAAGGCGCGGCGCGCGGGCTTGCGCACGGCGAGCACGAAGATGATGGCGGCGGCGGCCGCGATGTTCATCTCGAGGAAGTTTTCGATGACCGGGGCGATGATTGTGCCGAAGATCATCGTGGGGACATCAGCCATCATTTGTCCTCCTCGATCTTCGTGATGAGAGCCTTGAGCTGCTTCAGGTCTTTCGCGGAGAGTTTGCGATGCTCGGCAAAGTGCGCGACGAGCGGGGCGACTTCGCCCTTGAACAGCTTGTCGAGAAGGCCTTGGCTTTCCGACTGCACCCAGGCGGCGCGGGTGATGAGCGGGCGATAGCAGTAGCTGTCGCCTTCCTTGCCGCCGGAGATGGCTTTCTTCTTGAGCAGGCGGGTGACCAGCGTTTTCACCGTGGCGGGGGCCCAGCCGTTTTCAGGGCCGACGGCGGCGAACACCTGCTCGGCCGTGAGCGGGGTCTTGCGCCATAGCGCTTCCATGATGCGGCTCTCGGCGTCGGAGATCGTTTGCATGGTACACCTGTAATCTCAGTTCAAGTTACGCACGTAATCTGGCAAGTCAATGGCGGCGGTGAGGCGGAGTGCGATTTTGTGCGGTGCGGGAGAGGGCGCCGTTTGCGTTAGCGGTCGGTAGGCGCGATCTCTCATTCGCACGGGCGCGGCCCTGCGGGATGCTCTAGCTCGTCTCCCCATTGAGGGAGCGGGGCGCGGTGTGAAGCGCCGTGGGTAGTCCTGTGCCTGCCTTGC
>DAIRES010000184.1:0-6339 GCA_036795465.1 Hyphomonadaceae bacterium | reverse complement strand
TTCAACGCCTGATCGACGTTGTTATCGCGGACCACGATCTGAACTATTTGAAACTCTCCATCGGTTTCCCGGACCGGCTGCCGGGTAGTCTTTGAACGTTTAAAACGCCGAAACGACAGCAAACGCTCCCTTTAGGGGATGCGCTGGCCCGTTTGGCGGGTGATTTTTCTCACCCATTACGGGCAAGCGGGGGTCCGATAACATAGGAAATCGGCCCTGCCTACTGCCCCCGGACGCAGATTTGGAGCAGGATGTAACCATGACCGAAGCCCCGGAAACCGCCCCCAGTGACCTGTTCCGCGAGCAATTGCTCGACGCCATGCTGGGAATCGCCCCGGAAACCGGCTGGACGATGGCCGGGATGGACCGGGCGGCGAAGGCGGCCGGGCTGAGCGAGGGCCAGGTCCTGCTCGCGACCCCGCATGGCGTGACCGACCTGCTGGAGGCTTTTGGCGCCCGGGCGGCGAAGGCGGCCGGGGCGCGGCTGCGCGCGGAGGACATCGCCAGCATGAAGGTGCGGGCCAGGGTGCGGGCAGGGGTGAAGGCGTGGCTGGGCGCGCTCGATCCGCACAAGGCGGCCGTGAAGCGAGCGGCGGGCACGCCGGCCAACCTGCTGACCGGGCCCAAGGGACTGTGGGCGGCGGCGGACGCGATCTGGACCGCGCTGGGCGACAAGTCGACGGACTTCAACTGGTACACCAAGCGGACAGTCCTTTCGGGCGTTCTGGGCTCTACGCTGGCGGCGTGGATCGGCACCGACGATGAAGCAGAGGTGGATGCGTTTCTCGACCGGCGCATCGAGAACGTGATGCAGTTCGAGAAGCTGAAGGGCCAGGTGAAGGACGCTTTTGCCAAGGCGCCCAACCCGATGGATTTCTTCGGGCAGCGGAAGTGATCTGGGTGCGCGGGCGCGTTCCCAGTCGCGGAGCGGCTGAGGTGTAGCTTTCTGAAATCAGATTCTGGATGTGAGGGAGGTCCGCGCGGTTGCGCGAAGAGGCCCCCTCCGTCTTGCGCGCAAGGGCGCGCAATCCACCTCCCCCAGTGCTGCGCACTGAGGAAAGCAATCTGGACGGCGAACAGGCCACGGTGCGTTGCCTCCACCATGCAGAGCATGGGGGAGGTGGATTGCAGCGCAGCTGCAAGACGGAGGGGGCTCTGCTCTGCGCGCAGGCCTTCGGCCCGTTTTTGCGCGAGGCGTTCGTAATCTTCGAAGCGCGCGACGAGGCGGCGGAAGCTGGTCCAGCAGGCTTGGGGCGTGCGGCCTGAGCGGCTGGCGGTGCGGTTCGGGGTGAAGTCTTTCGCGCGCGAGCGGATGCCGATGATCTCGCAGGCGCGGAGATAGATCAGCAAGTCGAGCTTGGTGTGCGCGTCCGCAAGGCCGGCGGAGACGATCAGGCATTGGCTGGGGTCGTCTTCCATCCGGATGATGGCTTCGTCGCTGTCGAAGAGGCGGAAGCCGGCGGCGATGATGTCGACGAGATTCGCTTCCACCGCCATGACAGGACGGAGGCGCCAGAGAATCCAGAGGATGATCTGCTGCAGCTCGAACATGCGTCGAATATGGGCGCAGTCAGGTGGGGTGTGGGGTGGTGTTTCAGGTTGTCCCCCAGCAGAATGTGCGGGGGCCGTTGTATTCGGCACAATCCGCGAGGTGCTGTCCCCCAATCTAACGTCGAAACTCTGCGGGATCTGGCGAGGGTTTACTCCCTCTCCCCCTTGTGGGGAGAGGGTGGGGTGTGGGGGGCTGGTGGACGGTAAGCTTTATCGAAATCTCGCATGCGGAGCCGCCCCCCACCCCTGCGCCCCTCCCCACAAGGGGGAGGGGGAAGCCGCCGAGGGTTTGGTTCTTGGGGCTTTCCCTCTTCGTCTCGCGTGCTTTGCACGCGATCCACCTCCCCATGTGCTTCGCATTGAGGGGGCAAGGCATCATTAAAGACCGCCGAGTGCGGCGGCCTCACACCTTCTTCAAAACAGCGCCCGGCGGAGACCAAACCGAGATGAAGTTGTCGCTGTGTATGTCGATGTGCAAATCGTGGTCCTTGAACTTGGCTTCGATCGACAGCGATTTCCCAATTTCGACGTCATCTTGTTCTGTAGTTGGCTCCAGCATTACCCGAAGCTCCCCATCAGACATGTTCCGAATTACGATTCGGCGCACCGCCATCGCTAGCTCCCCAATATTTTTCCAACTGTATCACGCGCGTCGCGCGTGTCTGGAAGGACAGTGGTGACTCAGCCGCGCGGCTTGAGCTTTGTGATGTGGCCCATCTTGCGGCCGGAGATGGCGCGGCGTTTGCCGTAGAGGTGGAGTTTGGCGCCTTCGGTCAGGTGCTGTTCCCACGCGTTCGCGTCTTCGCCGAGGAGGTTGAGCATTTCACCATCCGAGTGGCGCGTGGGGTCGCCCAGAGGCCAGCCGCAGACGGCGCGGATGTGTTGTTCGAACTGGCCGGTGAAGCAGGCGTCCTGAGTCCAGTGGCCGGAATTGTGGACACGGGGGGCGAACTCGTTGGCGAGGAGCTTGCCGTCTTTCGTCATGAAGAGTTCGAGCGCGAGGACGCCGACATAGTTGAGTTCGTCGGCGAGTTTCTTCGCGAGGTTCTTGGCTTCCGCGATCATCGCGGGCGAGGCTGACGAGGGGAAAACCGAGCGGCGGAGGATGCCACCGGAGTGGTCGTTCTCGGGCGGATCGTAGGGAACGAAATCGCCTGTCGCAGTGCGTGCGGCGATGACGGAGATTTCGCCGGCGTGTTCGATCCATGCTTCGAGGATCGCCATCTTCGAGCCGACTTCGGCCCATGCGGGATAGGGTTGGATATTGCCCTTGAGGCGGACCTGTCCCTTGCCGTCATAGCCGGCGAAGCGCGACTTGAGGACGCCGCTGCCGCCGAGCGCGGTGAGGGCTTCCTGGATCTGGTCGGGATGGTCGATGCGGGCGAAGGGCGCGGGCTCGATGCCGATTTCGCGGAAGAAGGTTTTCTCGGCGAGGCGATCCTGCGCGCGCGACAGTGTCTCGCCATTGGGTCGGACGGGGACGCCTTCGTCTTCGATGAGATCGACGGCGTCGACGGGGACGTTCTCGAATTCGATGGTGGCGACAGTGATGTTGGCTGCGAACTCGCGCAGGGCATCGCGATCTTCAAAGGGGGCAACCCATGTCTTGTTGGCGACGCGAGAAGCCGGGCTGTCCTGTTCGGGCGTGAAGATGTGGACGTCGAGGCCGAGATCGGCAGCGGCGATGGCGAGCATGCGGCCGAGCTGGCCGCCGCCGAGAATGCCGATCGTATCGCCCGGCCGGGCGATCACGCCTGTGGCCTTTGGCTTTGTCATTTTACGTCTTCCACTGTCTCGGCGACCGCATCCGTCTGCGCCTTGCGGAAGGCGTCGAGGCGCTTGAGCAACGCATCGTCGGTTCCGGCCAGGATGGAGGCGGCGAGGATGCCGGCATTCGCCGCGCCTGCTTCGCCGATGGCCAGCGTGCCGACCGGAATGCCCTTCGGCATCTGCACGATCGACAGGAGGCTATCGAGGCCGGACAGGGCGCTGGATTTCACCGGAACGCCGAGGACGGGCAGGGACGTCATCGAGGCGACCATGCCGGGCAGGTGGGCGGCGCCGCCGGCCCCGGCGATGATGATCCTGAGGCCGCGATTGCGGGCGGATTTGGCGTATTCGACCAGACGGTCTGGCGTGCGGTGGGCGGAAACCACTTTCGATTCAAACGGAACGCCGAGTTCTGTGAGTATTTCCGCGGCTTTGGCCATGGTCGGCCAGTCGGAACGGCTACCCATTATGATGCCCACAACAGGCTGACCTGATGGGGATTTTGTCGGCGCGCTCATGCGGCTCTCCGGCCCGGAAAGCCGGGTTCTACAAGGTTCCGCCTCATTTCCGCAACGGCGCGGTAAGGCATGATTAATGCGACGATAACAAGCTTGGGTGAGATTAAGTCACCAGCTCGGCCAGTAGCCCGGTAAGTAGCGTGTCCGCCTCATGAAGATTTTCTCGATCTTCGGCTCGAAAAGCCGGCCCGGCGATGTTGCGCCGGTCGAGAAGCCTGTGGATCTGGCGCGGCGCGTGGCCGACATCTTTGGCGTGCCGGAACACCAGCTGACACCGCAGGTGCGCACCGCGTTCAACGTGCTGATCTCGGAAGTGGATTCGCTGCGGCTGGATGTCGAGCAGTTGAAGCTGTCGCTGGCGGAGGCGGAGGCTTCGGCCGACCATGATGCGCTGGCGCCGGTTTACAATCGCCGGGCGTTCGTGCGCGAGGCGCAGCGCGTGCTGGCGATGGTGAAGCGGCACGAGATCGAGGCCAGCCTGATCTATTTCGACCTGAACAATTTCAAGTCGATCAACGACGCGCATGGCCATGCGGCCGGGGATGCCGTGATCCGCTCGATCGGTGAGCTGCTGATCCGGCAGACGCGTGAGACGGATATTGTGGGGCGCATCGGCGGCGATGAGTTCGCCGTGGTGCTGACGCATATCGGCGGCGAGGCGGCGCAGGTGAAGGCGGAGGCTCTGGCGGCGGCGCTGTGCACCGAGCGGGTGCTGCATGAGGGCGAGGCGCATTACGTGTCGGCGGCGTTCGGCGTGGCGCACTTGAATGCGAATGATACGGCCGAGCGGGCGCTCGCGCGCGCGGACGAGGCCATGTATGCGGACAAGGCGCTGCACCGCAGGGCTGCGGCGCAGGGCTGAGCCGACGCGGGTAAAGCGGATTACTGGCGGCCGAAGCCGCCATAATAGCCGCGGCCGCCCCAGACTTTTTCCCCGATCGTGCAATCGGTTTTCTCGGTGGGCAGCTTGAGCTGGGCGCGGGTGATGCCCGGCGTTTCGGCAAACTGTATCGGCGCCATGTCCGGCTCGACCTCGAGGCTTGCGATCTCCATCACCAGCTTCTTGCGAATGGTGGAGGACAGGTGGCGCAGGTCGAACACGGGCGCGATGAAGGCCGCCGCGCCGCCGATGACGCAATGCTTGTAGTAGCGATCGAGGTGATCGATGTCGTAGAATTCCTTCGGCTTGTTCAGCATGATCGGCAGGCCGTTGATGATGATGCCGCTCTTCACCACGGCGTCGCGCACGGGCTCGACCAGGCGGCCGGCATTGTTGGCGCCGTCGCCAGAGACGTCGATCACCTGCCGGGTCGAGGTGATGTTGTTGTTCAGGATGTAGTCCTGGGCGGCGAGGAGTGCGGTCGAGATCGAGGTGCGCTGCTCGCCGAAGATCGGTTCGTTGGCGAGGCGTTCGGCGAAATCGTGGGCGGCTTTCGGGCTGTCGATGATGGTCCACGGGATGGTGGGGATGGGGTCGAAGTCGCCGGCCCATTCCATGTACATGACGGCGATCTTGCCCTCGGGGCCGGACATCAGTGCGTCGACGACATCCTTGTGGCGGAAGGCTTCGACATAGCCGTTGCGCTGGATGGTGTGCTCGTCGAAATCCATCGACTGCGAGATATCGACGGCGAGCAGGAGTTCGAGGTCGACGCGGATCTTGCCGCCCTGCTGGGCCGTGACCGGGGCGGCAATGCCGGCGATTGCGGCGATGGCGAGGGCGGCGACGCCCCTCAGGCTGGACTTGATGTTCATCACCCGCTCCGGTCAGGGGAATAGCTTGCAGGCCAACCCAGCGGCAGGCAAGCTGCGGGACATCACGAACTCACGACCTTGCCCCCTACCGGGATCAAGAGACAGGGCGGCGTTTGGATGGGGAGGATCTGATGAATATCATGCGCGCAGGCTGCATCGCCGCCGTAATGTTTGCCGCCATGCCCGCCATGGCTCAGACGGCTTATGTGCCGCCAAGGGCCTCCGACGGGCATCCTGACCTTCAGGGCGTGTGGTCGACGGATTCGATCACCACGCTGGAACGCGCTGACCGCTACAAGACGCTGGTTATCCCTGCGGAGCAGGTCGAGGCGCTGACGAAGGCTCACCCGCAAGTCGTGCGGCAGGCGACTGACGACAACCAGAAGACGAGCGACGGCCTGCTCAACGGCAAGGATCTGGCGCAGGGGCGCGGCTACAACGCGTTCTGGATCGATCCGGGCACGCGCTTTGGCGTGGTGAAGGGCGAGACGCGCACGTCGTGGATCATCGATCCGCCGAACGGCAAGATCCCGTGGTCGGCTGCGGGCAAGAAGCTGGCGGCGGAAGGGCGCGAGAAGCTGGGCTATTCCGATCCGGAAGCGCGGCCGCTGGCGGATCGCTGCCTCGCGACGGGCGGTCGGACGGGCCCGCCGATGATCAACGGGCTATACAACAATCACTATCAGGTCGTGCAGACGGCCGGCGCCGTGATGATCATGTCGGAGATGATCACCTGGGCGCGGAT
>DAIRES010000183.1:0-6409 GCA_036795465.1 Hyphomonadaceae bacterium | reverse complement strand
GGGCCGGTGGTGAGGCTCTTCTTGCCCATCCAGCGCAGGCGGATGCGGTAATAGCCCGCGGCCACGAGCATCTGCAGGCCGTCCCAGTTGGATGTGTGGGGAGCTGCGACCAGCACCATCTTGTCGATCGCAGGCCAGTCGCCCTGCATCCGCCATCCGGTAAGCTTGAGGTGTGCAATGCAGATCACGCGCACGAATTCGGAGAACAAACCCTTCGATGGCGCGGGACGTGCCGTCGAGGGGGCAATCGCGGTGTGACGGGTCATGTTCTCTTTGCAATCTGCGAGAACCGCTTGTGCCAGCAATCCACCAAAATGAAAGCGGCGCACGGCGTCGTGAGACAACCGTGCGCCGCACGAGAGCCCCGCATCGCGCCCGAGTGTAGCGAGCAGCCAGGCGGATAGGGCTCTGTCCCTATTTCATGTCCTTCATGGCCGCTGCCGGCTTGAAGGCGGCCGATGTTCTGGCCGGGATGTTGATCGCCATGCCGGTGGCCGGATTGCGGCCCTCGCGCGCGGCGCGTGTCTTGGCGACGAAAGTGCCGAAGCCGGAAATCGCCACCTGCTCACCCTTGCGGAGATTGGCGGTGATCGTGTCGAACACTGCGTCGACGATGCGTGTGGCTTCGGTCTGTTTGAGTCCGGTTGAGTCCGAGATGGATTTGATGAGGTCGGATTTATTCATGGGCCCGCTCCCCCCAAAGGGTTCGAAACCGCCGCGTTGATGCGGCTGTTGCCCATAGAACCTTTCGTTCGGTCCGATTCTCAAGAGCGGAATCGGGGAAACAGACGGAAAATCCGTCTTAAATCCCCAAAATCCATCCTTCTTCAGCCGTCACCCTGTCTTTCTGGGCGTCCGTGAGCTTGGCTTCGCCAGCGAACATGGCGCCGAGCTTTCCGTTTGCGTCACGTTCGGCGAGGGCTTCGCAGATGCTGCGCACCTGCGCTTCGTCGCGGATTTCGGACGACTGCTGGTTCGTGGCGTTGAGCGTGGTCAGCACTTCGGCAACGACGACGCGTGCGTCCGCGAGGCCATCGCGATCGAGCTTGGCCAGCGGCATGTCGAACGGCCAGACTTTCAGCGCGGGGAATTTCTCGCGCAGGCGTTCGATGGCCGGGATGCCGGTCATCGCCTGGCCACCGATGGCGCCAGCGTAGGCGATCTTCCACACGGGTTGCGGGCGCGCTTTCTTCGAGGCCAGCGCGGCTTCTTCCACGATGCGGAATTCAGCGATGTCGCCTTTGCCATGCTCGCGCGTCTTCTTCACGGAGAGCGTGGTGAGCTCGTCCTTCTTGGAGCAGCCCCAGAACGGGAACGGGCCATCCGAGATGAGGCGGTTCATCCGCGCCGCGAGAGCGAAGCGGTTGTTGGAGTTGTCAGGCTTGTCCTTCATTTCCTTGAGCAGGAAATCGCGCAGCGCCTTGCCGTGCTCGCCCTTGAGCTTCATCGCCTCAGCCGTCCCGGCCGGGAAGCCGAGCGGGAAGTCGACGCCGACGAGCACGCGGTCGCCGCGCTTCAGGCAGCGATTAAGGATCTCGGTCAGCTCCTCGATGGCCTTGGCGCGCGTGGGCGGGTTCGTGGCCTTGAAGGACAGCTTCAGACGCGAATCCGGGGTGAGCGCGCCGATCCAGATGGAGTCGGCGCCTGTCGCGGGTTTGGAGGCGGCGCTCCAATCCACCATCACATAGCTATCGAACAGGCGGGCCATAGGCGTAGGTCTTTCAGCAATAGGGCCGCGTTCAGCGCGGCGGGAAACTCTTGTAGGGAATATGAACTGCGGGGGATGGAAGTCCCGCCGCTATATGGGGGTACTAGCCGGTAATATCGAGCATGGGGCCGGTGGTTCCTCCGCGCCGGGGGGCGATAAGGGCGACAAGCCGCCCGTCCATCCGCCGGTGATAAGCTGGTAGCCGATTTGGGGCGGGGAAATCCAGCCTGACGTGAGCGGCTACCCGAAAGATTGATTCCGGCGTCCGTACACTCGCCGATCTGGTTTGCCGCCGGTGCTCACGGGTTGTTACGGATCACATCACGCGGGATGTTTCAGTTGCAGTAACGGAAGCATCGCCGTGACCTGAATTTCAACGTATTTTCAACGCGGTACGCATTGAAAGATACCGTAACCAAGCTTGATGGCCCCGCCAATTGTGCGGCTGCGTTATTCGCGTATCTGCTGCCCATGCGCTGAGAGGCGCGTCGGAGGGTGTTCAGTGAAGCGTACCGAAGTCTCGGCCAGAACGGCCACTGTTGTCGGCAGCCACCAGGGCAAGGTCCGGGTTGGCGTGATCGGTGCGGGCGTGTTCGGCGGTTACCACGCGCAGAAGTTCGCGGCCTCTCTCCATGCAGAATTCGTCGGGGTGTTCGACCTCAATATCGAAGCCGCCGGCAAGGTTGTCTCCAAGGTTGGCAAGGGTGAGGTGTTCGCCTCGTTTGAAGCCATCGCCGCTGCCTGCGATGCGCTTGTGATCGCGACGCCGGCCTCCAGCCACGCTATGCTGACCCGCAAGGCTCTCGAAGCCGGCAAGCATGCGCTCGTCGAAAAGCCGCTCGCGCTGACTGGCTCGGAAGCCCGCCAGCTCGCCAAGATGGCGCTGGAGCGTGACCTCGTTCTTTCCGTCGGCCACCAGGAACGTCTGGTGTTCGAAGCGATGGGCCTCTTCGCCACGGGCGAGCGTCCCAAGCGCGTTGAAGCTGTACGCATGGGCCCGGCTTCGCCGGACGGCCGCTGCGAAGACGTCAGCGTCGTGTTCGACCTGATGATCCACGATCTCGATCTCGCAGCTGAACTGTTCGGTGGCGATGTGAAGGGTGCGGATGGCGAAGGCTATTCGGCGCACACCCGCCTGCTGGATCACGCCTCGGCCGAACTGCACTTCGCCAACCTTGGCCATGCCAAGCTGACGGCGTCGCGCTGCGCCGAGAAGCGCGAGCGCTGGATGAAGATCGAGTACGCGTCGGGCGTCGTCGAGATCGACTTCATCACCCGCAAGGTGATGAACACGACCAAGTTCGATATCCGCGCTGATGTGTCGGAAATTCTGCCGGACCCCCTGAAGGCGGCGGATGAAGCCTTCATCGCTGCGATCCAGGGCCGTGCGGCCCCGGTTATCACCGGCGGCGTTGGCGCCCGTGCGGCTGCGATGGCCGAGCTGGTCGAGACCTGCGCGCTGGCGGCCACGGCCGTCGTGGCGGCCTAGGCTTTCCGGTAAACGCCTGATAAGCAGCGCGCGTTGTCGCATATCCTTGCGATTCCGCAGTTATGGCCCAGATTTCGATTGCGGCCTGACCCGCGTTCTCCCCGACCAGCC
The DNA here is from genome assembly GCA_036795465.1 of Hyphomonadaceae bacterium. Lineage (GTDB taxonomy): Bacteria > Pseudomonadota > Alphaproteobacteria > Caulobacterales > Hyphomonadaceae > UBA7672. Next base: position 3,101 of record DAIRES010000183.1, on the reverse strand, counting down.
AACGGAGCTCCCCATGGCCAAGAAGCCGACGGCGCGCGTCGAATTCGCGTTTTTCAACGTGACCTATGAAGACGGCAGCCAGCGTTCCAACCGCAAGGTGTCGGCCGATGTGCTGAACGCCTACGACAAGGACGCCGCCATCCGCGAGGCGATCGAGGCGCAGGACAAGGCGATCTCCGAAAAATCCGGCCTGCCGCCGCTGGCGATCAAATCAATTTCTCCATCGAAGTAGTGCGGTTCCCCTGCCGTTGCGGCGCCTGTTGCGCGTTGCTGATGCGTGTTTAGCTCGCCCAGCACTGTCGGGGAGCTTCACATGCCGGATCTTGCCACCACCCAGATGCAGATGCTGTGGGCGAGCCTTGCGCTCGGCTTCGTCTATCTGCTGGCTGCGGCTTTCGCCTCCATCACCCAGCGCGGAACGAAGTGGGCTGCGGGGCCGCGTGATGGCGCGACGCCGCCGCTGAATGCTGTGGGCGGGCGGCTTGATCGCGCATGGAAGAATTACCTTGAAACGTTGCCGGTGTTTGTCGGTGCAGTGTTCGTGCAGGCCGCGGCCGGCCATGACAGCGCATTGGCGCCGCTTGGCGCCCAGCTCTATTTCTGGGGTCGCGTCGCCTACCTGCCCATGTACGCCACGGGCTGGCCGTTTGTACGCACGCTGGCCTGGGCGGTCGCGATGGCGGGGATCGTGCTGCTGCTGGTGGCCTGCCTGCCGGGGATGTGAAGCCTCACATTTCAAGGAGCTGCGACGTTCGCCTTGCCGCAAGGCGCGACCGGGCTCATGCTCTCCCGAATAACAAGGCTGCCACTTAAGGCGGCCGGGCGGGAGGACGCCCATGACTACCGACTTTACGCGCCGCGCGATGCTCGGCGCCCTGCCGGCATTCGGGCTGGCGGGCGCAGCTTACGCGCAAACCACCGGCTCGCATATCGCGGGGCCGGCCGCGATGGATATCAACGCAACGCTTGATACGTGGGTCGATGCGTATGGCCGTCCGGCCGCGCGCGTGATGCTGAACGGCAAGGGGCCGTTCTCTTTCATGGTCGACACCGGATCGACCACGACCGTGCTGGCGCAGCGGCACATCGCGGCAGTTGGCGCGCCGATCACGGGCATGGCGACAGTCGCAGGCACGACCGGGATGGCCGAGACGCAGGTTGCGCAGATGGACGCCATCGAGGTGGGCGCGGTGAAGAAGCGCGACGTGCGTGTCGCGGTGCTGCCCGACGAGCACCTTGCCAGCATAGACGGCATTCTCGGCGCGGATGTCTTTGCCGGAAAGCGCATCGTCTTTGATATTCAGGGCAAGTCCGTGAAGATCGAGTCATCGCGCCGGCCGACGCGAAGCACGCGCGGCACGATGATGTCCAACATGAATGTACGCAGGGGCCTGCTCGCCGAAATCGAGGGGCGGGTCGGGAATGTCGGTGCGAAGCTGATGCTGGATACCGGCGCGCAGAACTGCATCGCCAACACCGCGCTGAGCGAAGCCCTGCAGCAGGCGCATCCAAGGCTCGAGCGGATCGAGGGGATGAAGGTGTTTGGCGTTACCGGCCATGTGCTGACCGGGCAGGTGATTGCCCTGCCGCGGGTCGAACTGCGCGCGTTTTCGGTGAAGGACGCATCCGCAGTCGCGGTCGATGCGCCGATATTCGACCTGTGGGGGCTCAAGGATGAGCCGGCCATGATCGTTGGGGTCAATCTGCTGTCGCGGCTGCGGTCGTTCTCGATCGACTACGGCGCCAAGGCGTTTGAGGCCCAACTGCTTGCCGATCAGGTCGCGCGGAATTCGGCCGGGTTTGGCTAGGGCCGCTTGCCCTTGAGGGCGGGCAGGAACATGCTGATGGAATAGCAAGCCGCAGGACATGCGGAGGGCGGGAGGACGCCCGTGACAATCGATTTCACGCGCCGCGTGATGCTGGGCGCTCTGCCGGGCCTTGGGCTGGCAGGCGTTGCTGATGCTCAATCGACGGGTTCGCGCCTCGCACGCCCGGTGGACATCGCCGCTTACCTTGAAGCCTGGGTGGAAACCTATGGGCGGCCAACCGCGAAGGTGATGGTGAACGGCAATGGGCCGTTCTCCTTCATGGTCGATACGGGGTCGACCACCAGCGTGATCGCGCAGCGCCATGTGGCGACGCTTGCTGCGCCAATCGTCGGCAAGGCCATCGTTGCCGGCACGACGGGCGTCGTGGAGGCGCCGGTAGCGATGCTTCAAAGCGTTGAAGCTGGTGCAGTGAGAAAACAGGACCTGCGCGTGGCCGTGCTGCCTGATGCGAATATTCCGCAGATGGATGGCATTCTCGGCGCCGATATGTTCGCCGCGAAACGGCTGATATTCGACATCCAGAAAAAGATCGTGAGGATCGAAGGCTCACAGCGCGCGCCTCGCACCAGCGCCCGGCCCAACATGCAGGTGCGGAATGGATTGCTGGCCGAGATCGACGGCAGGGTCGGGAGCGTCAAAGCCAAGCTGATGCTAGATACCGGCGCAGAGCGGTGCATCATGAACACGCAGCTGAGCGACGCGCTGAAGAAGGCGCATCCGAGGCTGGTGCGGGCGGACGGCGCCCAGCTGATCGGCGTGACCGGGCATGTTGTGCCAGGAGAGCATATCGCGCTGCCGGAAGTGGAGGCGCGGGCCTTCGCGGTGGAGTTCGCGACGGCGGTTGTCGTTGATGCGCCGATTTTCAGCCTGTGGGGTCTTGCCAACGAGCCGGCCCTCATTGTCGGTGTGAACCTGCTGTCGCGTCTGCGATCGTTTTCGATCGATTATGGGGCGAGAACCTTCGATGCGACGCTGATGCCCGAGTGATTGCCTGAAATCCGGGAGGTCCGGGGCAGGTTCCAGCCCGTCGCTTGCCAAGCCGGGCCGGATGGGTACATGCATCCCGCACCCCCTCCGAGACGCGGAAATCGAGCCTATGACCGTGAAAGTCCGTTTTGCGCCTTCGCCCACGGGCAAGCTGCACGTCGGGAATATCCGTACGGCGCTGGTGAACTGGCTGTTCGCCAAAAGCCAGGGCGGCATCTTCGTGCTGCGGATCGACGACACCGATCTGGAACGCTCCACCAAGGAGAACGAGGACGCGATCCGCGC
>DAIRES010000182.1:0-6436 GCA_036795465.1 Hyphomonadaceae bacterium | reverse complement strand
CGCGTGATCGCCAAGCGCGTCACGGAAGTGCTGACCGCCAAGACCGAGCTGAGCTATGGCTACACGCAGCCGTCGGTCGAAGGGAAATTCTACAACCTCTATCACGGCTTCCTCGAAGCCCGCCCGGTCGACGCCAAGTCGTCGAAGCTGATCTACACGCTCATGCTCGACGTGTCGGACAAGGCTGACCAGGCCGCGAAAGACGCCGACGTTGCCGGCCGCCGCAAGCAGTTCGAAGCAGCGCTCGGAAACATGAAGCGGATCGCTGAAGCCGGCTGATCGCAGTTTCGTTGAGACATGCAGCGGCCCGCTCCCATGGAGCGGGCCGTTTGCTTTTGCGATCAGCGATTGCCCGCGCTTGTGGGAGCCGTCTCTGCGACCGGCGGGGGAACGGCAGGGTTCTCGAAGATCTGGCGCAGCACGCCGGGCGTGAGAGCTGCGATCGGATTGATCGAGATACGGGCGCGCGAGAACGTGCCGCGCACCGAATAGGTCGGCGCAAACATCCCCTCGCCCTGCCGCGAGACGAACAGGTCGCCAATGATCGGCAGCACGCCGAGAACCGAGTTGGCGCCGACAAAGGACGGAGCGAGCACGCCATCGAGCGCCAGCTCGCTGCTTTCGGGCGCGATCCAGCCACGCGCCGTGATGCCCATGGCAGGCCCCGTGGCGCGCAGGCCCGGAAGATCAATGCGCCCATCCACGAACTTCACGGGCGCATTGATGTCGCTGAACATCACGCCGTCGCCCGACAGCACGTCGGCGAGGCCCTGCAGCGAGGCGAGCGAAAACAGCTGCGCGACCAGCGGCGCATCCTTGAGGCGCACGTCTTCCATGGTCACGAGCGCTTCGCCATTGGAGCCCTTGAACTTGCCATCGAATTTCAGCTTTCCGCCGACAAGATAGTCTGCGTTCAACAGCACGCGGGCGCCGAAGCCGGCATCGTCCATTTGCGCCGTGATGTTGCGCGCGCCATCCGTCGTCGTGATGCCGACGTTCAGGTTCTTGCCGCGTGCAATCTGGCCCGTGATCGTGCCGTTGCGCGGTCCTTCACCATCGATCGACAGCGCGACCTTGGCGTTGCCGATCTCCGCATTCTCGCGAACGCGCAGGCGGTCCGCATTCAGTTGCAGATCGAAAGCCGGGCCCGGATCGCCGGGACCGCCGGGACCGCCGACGGGCTCGGCTGTCTTCGAGGCGGACCCGCTCGACATGTTCAGCATCGAATCCATCCACGGGCTCGCATCGAAGAAGGGCCCATTGAGAGATACGCGGTAGCCGCCATCCTGCTTGCGATTGACCATGCCGCGCAGATCGACGCGGTCGCGGGAGAACAGGCGCTCGATATCAATCGTCTGGAACACGCCTGCGGTGTCCATGCGGCCTTCGCCGATCAGCTCAAGGCCATCGGCGCGGATATCGCCGGTTAGGATCGCGCCTTCATTGCCCTTGCCATACCGGAACGTGCCTTTGGCTGGCGCGTCGTATTTCTTGCTCCAGCCGAACTCCTCGAGATCGAGCTGCGAATGGGTCAGGTCCACATTGGCGGTGATGGCAGTGAAGTTTCGACCGCCCGGCCCGGATGCCGTGAGTTCGACGGCAGCTTCGCCCTGCATGAAATTGCGCGCTGCGAGGCCGAAAGCGTTGAGCAGGTCCGGCGTGGCGCGCGCCCGCGCGGTGAGCTGAGCCTCGGCTTCGATTGCACCGATCTCCGTACGCTCCTTCCATTCGAAGCTGACCGGCGCGGGGCCGAAATCGCCGCTGCCCGAAAGAGTTATTCCAAGCTGATCGAGTTCGAAGTTCACGTTCGCATGGGCGAGGTCGAAGTCGCCGACAAGGTCGGGGGCCGAAGCGGAAACAAAGCCGCCTGTAACGGAGAACTTCTCCTGATCCGGGGGCACGTGATCCAGCATTGGATGCTGGACATGCACATCGACGCTGCCCGTCCCGGTCATCTGGTCGATCATCAGGCCATAGCGCGAGGCGACTTTCAGATTGCTGCGGTCGAGCACGCGCATCATCTCCGGCAGACCACCGCGGCCGGAGACCTTCACATCCATGATCGCGCCGCCGGGCGAGAAGCGCGGCAGGATGATCTTGCCTTCATCGACCTGCCACTTGTCCAGCTTGCCGGCAGATACATCGACGACGAGGCTGTTGCCCTTGAGGTGGCCGACGCCGGAGACGCCCGTCACGGGCGGGAAGTCCTCGAGGAAGATGACGCTTGCGTCCTCGACCGTGAATTCAAGCGCGAGGTTTTCGTCGGGCAGGAAGCCCTTGGAATTGGCGCCGGGGGGCCAGTCAACGTTGAAGACGGCCTTGGTGGCCTTGCCTGCCGGAATGCGATCGCGCACCCAAAGTCGCGCGCTGGCGCCGAGATCGACGGGCCAGAATGCAACGACCTGTTGCGGCGTGATATTGCCCGTGCCGACCGCGCTGACTTTCACGCCGAGCTGTTGTGCATCGCCCTGCCCTTCAAGCCAGACCTCGCCGGACGCGGCGGCGTTGAGGCCGCCGGTGGCGGCCTTGAGGCTGGTGATGGTCAGGCGACGGGCGTCTGGCGAAACGCTCGCTTCGACCTCGGCGGACTCGAATATCCACGGCGCCTCGAACACAGGCGTGAACCCGAGCGTGAAGCCGGTGCCGGACAACTTGAACGGCGTCGGGCTCTTCGTATCGCCGCCCATGATGGCGGTCGCATCCATCGAGCCGGTGAATTCGCCTGAGAGCCGGTCGGAGTCGATCTTCAGCTTTTCGAGCGTGATCTGCTTGGTGGCTGGATCGTAGGCGGCGTCGAAAGCGAGATCGCGAACGTTGATTGTCTGGTCAACGAAATGGCCGCTTCCCGTGACGCCCGCGAGCGAAAGCTTCGTGCTCTGCAGTCCGCCCTTCTCGGTCGCGGCGATGGAGAAGGTGGCGCTGGCGGGCTTGCCTGATGAAAATCCGTCGCCCGTGTAGCCGAACATGCGAGCAATCGACATCGGATCGACGCCCTGCAGCGTCAGCTTACCCGCAGCGCGGGTGACGTCACCATCGGAGACGATGTTGATGCGGATGGCGTTCGGTTCGCCGACGAGTGCATCGGCGAGTTTCGCGTCGAGATTGATCGCGACGCCGTCCTTCCTGGCGCTCCAGCTTCCGGCGACCGGATTGGCGCTCCACTTCGTGCCGGATTTCTGGTCATCGATGTCGAGGCGGAAGTTGGCGAGTTCGACCTGCTCGAAATCGCCGGCCGAGATGAGCGCACGGACGGGCGTGGCCAGCGTTGTCCAGTTCAGGTCGCGAATGGGGTCGAACGGCTTGTCGCTGGCGTCAGGCTCGCGGGCCAGCACCATGTCGGCGAGGGTCCAGACGCCTTCCTTCGAGCGGACGACGGAGGCTGTTCCATTCTCCAGCCGGAGCTGGCGCGTCTTGAATTTCATACCCACGAGCGCGCCCGCATCGAGCGCAATCATCGCCCGCTCGGCCCGGAACGCGACGTGGTTCGTCTTGTCCATCGCGGTGAAGCCCTTGGCCACGGCTTCGACACGGCCGCGGTCGCGAACCCATTCGAGGACAAGATTCTGGATCTTCACCGGCTGGCCGCCCCGCGCATCGGTCAGCGAGCGCTCGACCTGCGGGCGGATCATTTCGAGGTCGATAGGTCCTTGCGACAGGCGCCACGCCAGGAAGCCGACCGACGCGAGAATCGCAAAGGCCAGAAAGGCGAGGATCTCTATGATGAGAAGCTTTGGGGAAATCCTCAAAGCGTGGCTCCCTGCTTCCAGCTCCGCGAAAACCGCAGCTTCACCGAGTCAGCTGAAAGACGGTACACTTCGGATACTATGACCAACCACAACATTACGGACTGATTGTGACACAGCCACTGAAGCCCGGCGACCGGGCGCCCGCATTTCAGCTGCCAACCAGCAAGGGAGGGCCCGCCAGCCTTTCCGACTACGCCGGCAAGTACCTGATCCTGTTCTTTTACCCCAAGGACGACACCGACGCCTGCACGCGCGAGGCGGTGGCGTTCAGCGAGGCGCGTCCGAAACTGGCTAGAAAAGGCGCGGCTTTGCTGGGAATTTCCCGCGATAGCCTGGCCGACCACAAGGCGTTCACGGCCAAGTACAAGCTCAAGGTAAGGCTCGGTTCCGATGAAGACGGGACGGTCTGCAACGCCTTTGGCGTGTGGCAGGAGAAGCAACTCTACGGAAACCGATTCATGGGCATCGTCCGGTCGACCTTCCTGATCGACCCCGAAGGCGTGATTCGACAGGTGTGGCGAAACGTCCGCGTGCCCGGTCATGCAGAGCGCGTCGAAGGCGAACTGGAAGCGATCCGTTAACCAAATCAGCGGCGTTTTGAACGGATTCATGGGCGCTTAAACCAACGCTGCAAACGTAGGCGAAAAAGCTGTTCGTAGGGGTTCGCGTGCGCGAATTTCTGAGTTATCCATTTTGCTGCCGGGCGACATCCAGCGGGGCAACGCGGGGCTTGGCGCGTAGAGAAATTGATCGGGCAGTGTAAATGGCGGTCAAGCACCTGAAATCGAAGACGAAAGCGTTCTTCGAGAAGGCCTTCCCCGAAAGACAGATTTACCACCGCAGCGGCGGCTCCGTGCGGTACGTTTCGATCTCGCCATGGCGTCAGGCCATGATGGCCGGCGGGGCAACCCTTATCGTTGGCTGGTGCCTGTTCGCGACCGTTGCGGTTCTGCTGCGTGGACCCAGCATCGATATCCAGGGCGGTTCGTCCGACCGGAAGACAGCCCGCCTCGAGCGCGAACTGCGTCAGGCCAAGGCGGCCGAACAGACCGCCCTCACCCTGCTTGAGACTAGGACAACCGATTTCAACACGGCGCTTCATGAAGCCGAGGATCGCCACACGACACTGAAGCGGCTGCTGGCCAGCTTGCAGGGTCAGGACACGGCGTCGGCTATCGCGCTTTCGGGCCAGAATGCTTCGCTGCTGATCGACTCGACGATCGAGGAAGGCGACCCGCGCCAGAGCCGGCCAGAGGGAGCGGAAGCAGCCGCCAACGATACCTCCAGCTTTCGCGCCCGCACCGACGAACTGATCACCGAACAGGCCATGTTCCTGGACGCGTTCGAGGATGAAGCCGTTCGCCGTTCGGAAAGCGCGCGCGGCATCATCCGCCTGACGGGCGTTTCGGCTGCCCGCGTGCTCGACCAGCAGGGCGTGGGCGGACCGCTGGTGGAAGTTAACCTGACGAGCTCGGCCGCAGCTGCCGCTGCTCACGAAGCTGATCCTTTCAAGCGCCGCATCTTCGAGGTGGAAGCCCGCCTGCAGGAAGCGCAACTCTACGAGAACGCGATTCACGCCCTGCCCCTGGGCTCGCCTGTGGATGTGCCTGACTTCCGGGAAACCTCCGCGTTCGGCTATCGCTCGGACCCGTTCAACCGGAAAACGGCGTTCCATGAAGGCGCCGATCTTGCAGCGTATTACGGCGCGCCGATCATTTCGACGGCGCCGGGGACGGTTACTTTCGCGGGGGTCAAAGGCGGCTATGGCCGCGTGGTCGAGGTCGACCATGGCGGCGGTTTCCGCACACGTTACGGGCACTTGAATTCTATTACGGTGAAGGCCGGCGCGCCCATCGCGATCGGTCAGAAGATTGGGACGATGGGGTCCACTGGAAGAAGCACGGGACCTCACCTCCATTACGAGATATACTTCCGCGGCAAGTCATACGATCCGATCAAATTCCTGAGGGCTGGCAAGCATGTTCACTAAGGGCAAGACACCTGAGGCGCCTCCGCCGCCAGTTCCGGCGCCGAAGCCAGTTCTCACCGACGCGCCAAAGCGCGCACCGGCTGCCCGCTCGGGCCCGTCGATCATCTCGGCTGACGTCAAGATGACCGGCACGATCGTGAGCCAGGGCGAGATCGACATCAACGGTCAGATCGAGGGCGACGTCCGCGCCTCGGCCCTGACGGTTGGCGAAACCGGCGCGGTCAAGGGCGAAGTGATCGCCGAGTCCGTGGTCATCCGCGGCACGGTCGAGGGCCGCATCCGCGGCCGCAAGGTTCAGCTCTGCACGGGCGCCAAGGTTCGCGGCGACATCTTCCACGCCTCGCTGGCGATCGAGCCGAACGCGATCTTCGAAGGTGCCGTGAAACACGCGCAGGACCCGATGGCTGATCCGCAATCGTCGGGCGGCTGAGCGAATTGGTCTGAAGAATTCCGGAAAGGCCGTCCACGAGGGCGGCCTTTTTGTTTTGGGCGCGCGGGTGCGTTCTCAGTCGCGGGGCGACTGAGGCGACGGGTTCTGAAATCGGCAGTTGGGAAATTCGGAGGTCCGCGCGGTTGCGCGAGGAGGCCCCCTCCGTCTCGGCGCGAAGACGCGCCGATCCACCTCCCCCAGTGCTGCGCACTGAGGGAGGCAAGGCAATGGTGATTTGCCTCCACCAGTCGAAGACTGGGGGAGGTGGAT
>DAIRES010000022.1:15750-29260 GCA_036795465.1 Hyphomonadaceae bacterium | reverse complement strand
CGGCCAGAGCCTTCCCACATAAGTTGGTCTGAAGGAGAATCCGCATGCTCCACGCCCGACGCGTCGCCATGGCCGAAGCCAGTTGCACCGCAACGCTCGCCGCCATCGGCATCACCTCAGTTCACGCGAGCCCCGCTCGCACGACTCAGGGCCAGTTCGATCGCGAACTCCACCTCCGCGTCAGCGACGGCTTCACGCGTCAGAGCTGGCGCGATGGATTGCACACCTGGAACGAAACCCGCGATACGCTGGCGATGCACAAGGACGAAATCGTCCGCATCACCATCTTCAACGATACGCCCGCCGTGCGTGTCGTCTCGCTGGGCGATGGCCGCCCGATGCTGCGCATCCGCGCGGGCGAGGCAGCCTGCATCGATCTCTTCATCGACAGCTTCGAAACATTCGAAATCGCAGTTGTCGGCCAGCCGCCGCTATCGCGCCCCGTTCGTATTCGTAGAGAAGGTCCGAGCCTCAGGCCGCCCGCAGCGGATTGAATGCCGAGATCAGTTCCCACAGCCCATTGTCCGCGCCTGGCGCCGGCGCGCCGATCATGTGCGATCGCACGCTCGCTGCCTGCCGAAGATCGCTGAACGCCTGCTTCTCGCCAGAGGAAAGATTCCGCGCCGCCACGAAGTGCATCGGGGATTCCGGAAACGCGCGTTCATCAACGGCCCGCGACTCAAGCGTGATAAGCCCACCATGCCTGCGGTCCCGCCTGATCCGATCGACCAGGCTGATGACGCCAGCCGATGGGCCCTCCAGCATCTGCAGGAAAGCGCCTTCGTAGAAAAGCAAAAGGCCGGTGATCCCGGCCCTCGCATTCGCTGATTTCGCACGAAGATAGATACGGTCGAGCTCTTCGGCCCGGAGCACGCCAATGGCCGTGCTCATGTAAACGATACGGTGCAGGGCTCCGGAAGGCATGGCCGACTCCGTTCAACCTGTTGCGAGCATGAGCCCTCAATGGTGAACGGGGAATTAGCGTTTATGTCACATGCCAGTTCCACAACCTGCTGTGACTCAGCCGCCACGGTGCGCAGCACTCTTATTCCGTAGCTGCCACCAGCGCGGCCACCGAATTGGCAAGCGTCACGGTTTCCGTATCGCCTTCGCCATTCACCCGCTCCGGCCGCCAGCGTCTCTGGAAAGCGCGCACCACGGCCGCGGTCTTTTCATCGAACACGCCGGTCACTGAAATCAGATAGCCGATCGCCGCAAGATCGCGCTGCAATCCCTCGACCGTCATCCCCGCATCGCCCAGCGCCGCGCCATGCGTCATCCACGGTTCCGGCCGCGTCGGCTGTGGCCATAGCCCGATGCCCGCTTCGGCAAGCCGCTTCCATGGGAAACGCTCACCGGGATCTTCCTTGCGATCCGGCGCGATGTCCGAATGTGCAACGATCCGCTCCGGCGGAATCGCCCACCGTCCGAGAATGCCCTGGCAAAGCGCGATCACCGCATCGATCTGCACATCGGGATAAGGCGGCAGTCCAAAATCATGCCCGCCATTCACGATCTCGATGCCGATCGAGCGCGAGTTGATATCCTCGTCCCCGCGCCACCAGCTCCTGCCCGCCTGCCAGGCGCGCTTGTCTTCGGCCACGAGCTGGAACACGCGCCCGTCTTCCTCGACCATGTAATGCGCCGAAACCCGCGGCTCCTTGTCTTCCAGCATCCGCTGCAGGGCGGTGGGGCCATCCTTCATGCCGGTATAATGCAGCACCAGCATATCGAGCGGATGCTGGCGTTCGTTGAAATTGGCGCTGGGCGCCTGGATGATCTGAAGCGTCATGGCCCGATCTTGTCTCCAACCGGCGCCTCTGGAAAGCGCCGGTTCCGCCGCATCATGATCACCCCCACGCCACCCAGCGCAACAGCCGCCCCGATAATCAGCTTCGCAGTCAGCGGCTCGCCCAGCAGCAGGATACCCAGAACCACGCCCCATATCGGGGTCATCAGGGTCAACGGAGAGATCAGCGTCACATCGTACTTCTTGATCATCCGGTAGAACGTCCCATGCCCGAAGATCGAAACAGCCAGAACCGCGAACGCCGTCGACGCATAGATCAGCGGATCGCCAGACAGCACGGCCTCAACCTGCCCTGTCTCGGTCGCGAACGACATGGCCATCAGCGGGATCACCGAGAACATCCCCACCCATGCCTGTAGCTTCATCGCCGACATCGGCTCGATCCGTTTCATCAGCACGCTGGCCGCCGACGATGAGACCGCCGCGAGGATCAGGAAGATCAGCCCAAGCGTCAGCGAGAAACCTTCCGGCTCGATCGCAATAATCATCACGCCCGCGAAGCTCATCACAATGCCAAGCCCACGCCGCCAGCCGATCTGCTCGCCGAGGAACATCATGGAAAAGATCGTGGTGATCGGCACACCCAGCTGACCGATCACGGCCGCGGCGCTGGCGGAGGCGTTGGCGAGGCCGAGAAACAGCAGCCCGAACTGGACCGCGCCCATGCCCATAGCGATCAGGAACATCAGCCCGATCTGCCGCGGCGCCGGAAACAGGAAGGGCGACAGCACCAGCCCGACCAGCCCAAGGCGCACGCCCGCGAAGAACACCGGCGGCACGTCCGCCACCGAAATGGTCCAGCGCGTGATCACCAGGTTCAGCGCCCAGACAAGGCACACGACAAACAGAAGGCCAAAGTCCGCGGGTTTCATCCACGGGTCCTGAAAGAAAAAACTGGCGAAGCGACGCCCCGGTCAAACACCTGTGGCTCCGCGCGACAGCGCGGACAAGCCCCGGAACGATGAAAGAAAAGCTAGATCTCGATGACCCAGCCGTCAGCTGTGCGCTTGGCTTCCAGCGTGGACGGCGACCCATCATCCGTCCGACGGGCCGGTTTCCGGCGCGGGCGGGCAAAGGTCAGGAACACCGCCGCGATGGCCAGCATCAGGCCAATGAACGTGGTCGCGACCAGCGCGGCAAAGGCCGCTACGAGCAGGAATACCCCAAACGCCGCTTTGGCGAGAAAACCGCCAAAAGCCTTGAGCGCCACTTGCAGGCGCGCGGCAAAATCAGGATGGCCAAGGGTCTCGGTCATGAAGGGCTCCTTGCACTTTGAAAAGTGCGCCCTGTGACCTGAAAGTCAATCGGCCCGGGTGAGAAAACCGCGCTCCGCACGGATACGTGCATAGGCTGTCGTGATCGCGGCCGATTTCTCGTTCGCCACGGGCTCATATTCGCGTGGTGCGGATTTAACCCCCACCGCCGTATCGGGATGATTCTCAAGCATCAGGCGACGGTAAGCCGCACGCACATCCTCAAACGAGGCGGCATGGGAAAGCCCCAGCACGAGATAGGGATCATCCGCGTCCAATCCCATGTGGCTCGCCTTGATGCGGCGGAACTGGTCGTCGTTGAACCCGAAGAGGTCCGACACGCTTTTCAGGTAGTCGATCTCCTCGCCCGTAATGATCCCGTCGGACGCTGCAATCTGGAACAAGCCATCGAGCACACCCTCGAGCAGGCACGGCCTGTCGCTGTAGCGGCGCGCGATGCGGCGGGCGTAGTTCTCGTAACCGATCACAGTCTGTCGCGCGATGTTGAACACGCGCCTTATTGCGGCCTCATCTCCCGGCGCGGATCGGAACACGCGCGAGAAGGCGGCCACCTCGTCAATCGTCACCAGGCCGTCCGCTTTCGCAAGCTTGGCCCCGAGACCGACAATTGCAGCTGTGAATTCAAGATCGTTGGGATCAGGCCCGCACAGCGCCGGTCCGACATCGGCGCCCGGCGCAGGCTCGTCCTCGAAGGCGCGCCGCGCGAGCGACGACAATTGCGACCAGATGCTCATAAAGCGGCTCTATGCACCCGTGCGGCGGTGGGACGCAATCCGGACTCACCTGGCGGGCTTGGAATCTGGGATGTGCTTCCCAAATATCTGCTGTTCGCGGAACCCCAGACGTTCCCGAGAGTATCTTCCGCGCAGTCGCATGGCGACAGTGGAATTAAAGTTCTGACCCGGCGATCTAGTCCCCCCACGTCCCCCCGCCGGGAAAGGAAGCGCCGCCGCCGCCCTCACGGGCTGGCGGCGGTTGCCTTTTCAGGGTGCAGTCTTTTCGAAATTACTGCTTCGACCACGGGTTGGTCGAGCCGATGTGGCGCATCAACGCGTCAGCGCCCATCACCGGACCGTTGGGCGCGCCAGACGTGACCTTCATCACGTCTCCGCGCACAGCAGCCTGATCGCGGCCCTGGCCTTTACGATGACCGGACGGCTTCTGGCCGCGCGGCTTTTGCCCTTCGGCAGCGCGCGGGGATTTTGCTTCCCCATTGCGTTGCTGTCCGTTGCGGTTCTGGCCGTTACGGTTTTCGCCGTTACGGTTCTGTCCATCACGCGGCTGACCATTGCGCGCGCCTTCGGCGCCAGCGCCACCGCCATTGCCGCCGCGACCACGGCGACGGCCCGAACGGCCCTCGCCCGCGGCAGCGCCTTCGGCGCGCGGCTCGTGCTGGCGATGCTCACCAGGCTCTCCAGCCGGACGCTGATCGCGACGTTGATCGTCGCGGCGCGGCCGCTGTTGTTGCTGACGACGCGGTTGAGGCGCGCCACGCGATTCAGCGCGAGCGCCGCCACGTCCGCGTTTCTCGTCTTCGTTGGCGTTGGCCGACAACTGCGCCAGCGTGGCGTCGTTGCGGCGATCAGCGCTGGGGATTTTCTGGCGCGTCGTGCGTTCGATATCCCGCAGCAGTGAACGTTCGTCCTCGGCGCAGAACGCCACGGCCGAACCATCCTTGCCCGCGCGGGCCGTACGGCCGATGCGGTGGACATACTGCTCCGGCACGTCCGGCAGTTCGTACTGGATGACATGGCTGACCGACGAAATATCGATGCCGCGCGCCGCGATATCGGTGGCGACCAGCGCCCTCACCTTGCCGGCCTTGAACTCGGCCAGAGCGCGTTCACGCTGGGCCTGGCTCTTGTTGCCGTGGATGGCCATGGCGGCAACGCCGCCGCCTTCAAGAATGCGAGCAACCTTGTCGGCGCCGCGCTTGGTGCGGGTGAACACCAGCACGCGCGAATAATCCGGCTTGGCGAACAGCTCGGTCAGCAGGCCGCGCTTGCGGCCGGCTTCGATGAACACGACTTGCTGGTTGACGCGCTCGACCGTGGTCGAAGGCGGGGCAACCGAAACTTTCAGCGGATCCTTGTTGAGCAGCTCGCTGGCGAGCTTTTCGATGTCGGCCGGCATTGTGGCCGAGAAGAACAAATTCTGGCGCTGCTTCGGCAGGTGTTTCACGATCTGCTTGATCGGAACGATGAAGCCCATGTCGAGCATCTGGTCAGCTTCGTCGAGCACGAAGATTTCGATCTGCGAGAGATCGGCGTCACGCTCGCCAAGGTGATCGAGCAGGCGGCCAGGCGCCGCAACGATGATATCGACGCCACGCGCCAGAGCCTGACGCTGCGGGCCATGGCCGACGCCGCCGAAGATCGTGGCGACGCTGAAGCCCATCTGCGAGCCATAGGCCTTGAACTGTTCGGCGATCTGGGTTGCGAGTTCGCGCGTCGGCGACAGAACGAGCGCGCGGCAGCCATAACGCGGCGCCGGCTTACGGTTGGCCGCAAGGCGATGGAGGATCGGAAGCGCAAAGGCGGCGGTCTTGCCGGTGCCCGTCTGGGCGATGCCGAGCAGGTCGCGGCCTTCCATCACTCCGGGGATGGCGGCGAGCTGGATCGGGGTGGGCTGGGTGTAGCCCTTGCTGGTGAGCGCCGCGAGGATCGAGGCGTTCAGGCCAAGGTCTTTGAATTGGGTCAAAGGATAAGTGTCTTTCGTGTGCGCGAACGCGCGGACGCCTGTTTGCTACAGGTCCGCCGGAGGCGCTTTCTTTATGGGACTGCCCGGCGTGCGCGGGCGATCATGCGATCGTTTCAGGGCGCTCAACGGGCCGGATCCTGTTCTCAGGACCCTCACGCAGCCGGAGCGCCGATAGCGTTCCGCTTGTGAACGCGAGGGGCATATCGCGGCTAAAAACCCTAAAGTCAAGCTAACAGCCTGTAATGGCGCGGATCAGCCGCAGCTATCAGCCGCCCATGATAAGGGCGCCGACCAGCAGCCCGATCTCGATCCTGACCCAGGAAAGATCGACGCGTCGCATCGTATTAACCACGGCTTCTGCCACGTGAACTCCGCCTGCCGCGCGCCCCGACTCGCCAGCATCAGGATCAGCGTAGGCGGCGCGCGGGCGCCCGCAATCGCGCGCATCCAGCAGGCGAGGATGCGCGGGCAACTATCCCCTGCCATGTTGTGTTGCGCGTCATGTTGAGTCACAGCCAGCCGGCATGACTGCTTCGTCGAACAAGCGCGCGATCATTGTCGGAGCAGGCCCCGCGGGCCTCGCTGCCGCTGAAGTGCTGGCGCGCGCAGGCGTTGCGGTCGTTATCCATGACCGGATGCCGAACCCAGCGCGCAAATTCCTGCTTGCCGGTCGCGGCGGTCTCAACCTTACCCATTCAGAACCGCTTGGCGATTTTCTCGCGCGTTACGGCGCAGCGCAGTCGTCTCTCGAAACGGCCATTCGCGCCTTCACACCCGACGACCTTCGGGCGTGGTGCGAGGAGCTTGGCATCGAGACGTTCGTAGGCTCCAGCGGCCGCGTCTTCCCGAAGCAGATGAAAGCTTCACCCCTGCTGCGCGCCTGGCTTGTACGGCTTGCCGATCTCGGCGTGCAGCTGGTCACACGCTCACGCTGGGCCGGATGGAATGAAGATGCCCTGACATTCGAAACGCCGGACGGACCGCGCACGGAATACGCCGATGTTGCCCTCTTCGCGCTCGGCGGCGCCAGCTGGCCGCGCCTCGGTTCGGATGGGTCGTGGGTCAAAGCCTTCTCGGCGCGCGGCGTAAACATTGTTCCCATGAAGCCAGCCAACAGCGGCTTCATGGCTTCATGGTCCGACGTCTTCCGTGACAGGTTCGCAGGCAATCCCATCAAGGCCGCGCACTTCGCACACGGCGCTGTCGAAGCGAACGGCGATGCCATCATCACACAAGCAGGGATCGAGGGTGGCGCCATCTACGCGCTGTCTTCCGCCCTGCGCGACCGCATCGACCGGGAAGGCCACGCCGACCTTGTCATAGACATGACACCGAACCTGACAGCAGGCGAACTGGCCCGGAAGATCGCCAGCGCGCCATCCGGCACATCGACCGCCAATCGCCTGCGCCGCGCCGGCATCTCGCCAGCCGCCGCCGGCCTGCTGCGCGAACGGCGCGGCGGTCCGGGTCTGCCGAACGACGCGGCAGAACTGGCAGCTCTCATCAAGGCCTGTATCATCCCGCTGACCGGCGTAGCGCCGATCGACCGAGCGATCTCGGTCGCTGGCGGAATCAGTTGGAGCAGCCTCAACGCCGACTACTCGCTGAAAGCCGACCCGCGCACCTTCGCCGCCGGCGAAATGCTGGACTGGGAAGCGCCGACGGGCGGCTACCTCCTTCAGGCGTGCTTCGCCACGGGCCGCGCTGCAGCCCACGGCATGCTCGTCCGCCTCGGCTAGAACGCGCCCGCCACCGTCAGCGTGACGTTGCGGCCCATCGTCGAGGAGCGGAACTCCTCGGCGTACGGCGTCACGACGTTGTACTGCCGATCAGTTTCCTTCTCGACATTGAGCATGTTGGCGGCGGTCACCCGCACCAGCAGCCCACCGAGGAATGCGGTCGTCTCGACGAACAGGTCGACGTTCGGGTCCTTGGGCTCGGTCACTTCGAAACGGTCCGCACGATACTGCGGGATCGGGCCGACGCTGTTGACCTTGGCGCCCCACGCGAACTTCATCGCCGGCACGTCCTGACGGAAATCAATCGTCCAGTCGAATTCCTGCTCGGCAGAAATCTCGCGCTTCTGGAAGGTGACCGGATCGATCACGCTGGATTCCTGCGCCCCGATGTTCAGCTTCAGAAGGCCGCCGCCAATGCCGACGCTGTCGAGCGGAAGCGTCGCCTCAACACGACCGCCCCAGCGCTCGCCATCACCGATATTGCCAACGGCTGTGCAAGCGCCCGGCGTGCTGGCCGGCGTCGTGCAGATGCCTGGCACAAGGATCAGGTCCTGCGTGTCTTCGATGTCATCGTAGAAGCCGGTGAGCGAGATCGAGCCGCGTTGGCCCAGCGGCCGCTTCCACTGAAGGCTCGCCTTCCATGTCTGCTCCGGCTCAAGCAACGGGTTACCGACGTTCGCGGACGAGCTGATCGAGTTGAGGCCCGTGGCGAAGTCACCGAAATCGAGCTGCGAAACATCGCGCACCAGCGACAGACGCCACTGGTCTTCCGCATTCGGCGTCCAGGTCGCGACAGCGCGCGGCTTGGCATAGGTAAAGTCACGCTCCACCGACGCATCGCCCGTCTGCGAGATCGTCGACGCCTCGTAGTTGAAACCTGCTTCCAGCGTCAGTTGCTGGCTCATGCGCCATGTGTCGTTGATCGACGCCTCGACCCGCTCTTCCTCGACTTTCGTGGACGCGATTGGAACAGCTATCGCCGCATAAGGCCCGCCGATCGCGCCCCCAAGGCTCTGCCTGTTCACGCGCCTGTAGTTGTAGGCGCCTTCCAGACCCATCTCTACAGTGTGCTGGGTATCCGGCTTCACCGTCCACACGCCGCGAACGACATGCTCGCCGGCGCGATTTTCCGAGGTATCGATCAGCTGGCCAACCGGCGGGATGGTTTGCGTGATCAGCTGCTGCGGACGCCAGTTCACCAGCCGGTTCACCGTGATCAGCTTGACTGCATTCTGACCCGAGAAGCGATGCTCATAGTCGCCGCCAAGATCGACATACCAGATGTCTTTCTCTTCGTATTCAGATGCGAGAGCGGACGGGAAGTTGAACGGGCCGACATGCAGGTCGCCGTGTGCGTTGTTGCTGAACCAGCGCGGCAGGAGGCGGAAGTTGGCGTTCCAGGTATCACGCGCCGAAGGCGTCCAGTTGGCGGCGCCGGTGACAAGCAACTCGCCGACCTGCTGCTGATAATATTCTTCCTGCGTGCGGGTGACCGCACCGAGGGAGTTGCGGAATGTCGCCTGCACTTCCTCGCGCTCGCCAAGGCTTGTGCCCTGCACGGCCAGGCGGAAACTGAAATCGTTGGTCTTCCATGCGCGCGTGCCGCCGATCTGTGCGCCGAGGCGGCCCTGCTCATACCAGCGCGTGGTCGCTGCGAATGTGGTCGACACCTGCATCTGGGTCGCCGGCCTCAGCACGACGTTCGCGACTTCAGTGTAGCCGCGAATGTCGAGATCGCCTGCGGCGGACGCACGAATCAGCTCGACGCGGAGCACATCGCGAGCAGCTATGCGCGAGAGTTCGTCCTTGATGCTGGTCTTGGATGACGGACGCTGCCCGTCAATCAGGACGTTGCCGGCGGTAGCGCCGAAGCCGCGCAGGTCCGCGCCCTCGTCGAGCGTAAAGCCCGGAAGCTGGCGCACCATGTCGTCGGCAGTGACCGGATTGAAGCGCGCGAAAAATGCCGGATCAAACGCCTGCACGCCTTCGGGCGAATTTGCGGGAGTGGCGGCTGGCGGTGTCTGCTGGCCATAGGCCGTGCCCGACAATGCCAGAACGCTGACCGCCATAGCGGCCACCTTCTTCCAGTTCCTCACGACCGTCCTCCCCTAGCCAACCCGTTCGCGTCTGGGACCAGATGCCCCGCGCAACGTTTCCTGTTTGTGAACGAAGTGGATGCCGTTCACACAATCGGCCGGGGCGCACTGAAGCGCAGGGGCGGAAGAAAGTCGACTGAAAACAGAGCACCGGTCAGTTTCCGTCGTGCCAAAAGGAGAGAGGCGGGCTGCGCCCGCCTCAAGTCTTTTTGTGGATGCGAAATGCGTGCGGCTAAAACCTATAACCGCTGCCGATTGTGACAATCACCGGGTTGATGTCGACCGACGCATCGATCGTAGGCCCGGCCACCACCGTCACGTCGGTGCTGATCCAGATTTTCCGCACATCGACATTCAGCGACCAGTGATCGTCGATCTGGTAGTCCAGCCCCGCCTGCAGCGCGCCACCCCAGGAATCGTCATAGCTGATTGCGGTCACAGGCCCGCCGGCGGGAAGCTCGTCATTGAAGAAATGCGTGTAGTTCACGCCTGCGCCGACATAGGGTTTCCACGCGCCGAAATCCGTCCAATGGTACTTCAGCGTCACCGTCGGCGGAAAATGCGTGATCTTGCCGAGATCAACATCGCCCAGCACGGTGCCGACGGCTTTCACATCATGCGTGGCCATGCAGCAGAGCAGCTCTGCCGAGACATTCTCGTTGAAGAAATACTCGACCTGAAGCGTCGGGACATATTCATCGGAAATATCGACACCGCCGCCGATGGTCGAAATCGTCGCGCTTGTATCCGGCAGCACGCCCGATACGCCCAGCTTCACCTGAAAATTGTGTAGCGGATTTTGCGCGGCAGCCGTACCGGCCAGCGCCAATACGCCCGCCGCGGCGATGATCAGTGTACGAAGACTACGCATGCTTGCTTCCCTGTTTTCGATACAGGGAGATTGATCAGCCGCTCTGATGCGAGCTTGATCTGGCTCAACACCGGATGCGGCGGCGTGTCGCCAATTTCTAGTAGTTGAGGATGGGCCTCAGCCAACGCTCGGCCGTTGCGAGGTCCCACCCCTTGCGGCGGGCATAGTCCTCGACCTGGTCCTTCTCGATCCGGCCGACAGCGAAATAGACCGCGTCGGGATGAGAAAAGTACATGCCCGAAACGCTCGCCGGCGGGTTCATGGCATAGCTGGACGTGAGTTCGATGCCCGCCTTCTCGGTTGCGCCGAGCAGGTCGAACAACGTCTTCTTCTCGGTGTGATCGGGCTGCGAAGGATAGCCAGGGGCCGGACGGATGCCGCGATATTTCTCCGCGATCATGTCATCGTTCGTAAGCGTCTCGTCCGCCGCATAGCCCCACAGCTCGCGCCGCACTTCTGCATGCAGGTATTCCGCGAACGCTTCAGCGAAGCGATCGGCCAGCGCCTTGGTGATGATCGAGGAATAGTCGTCGCCCTTGTCGATGAACTCCTTCGCCTTCTCCAGCTCGCCATGACCTGCCGTCACAGCGAAGCCGCCGATATAGTCGGCGCCGCTGGGTGCTGCGAAGTCAGAGAGTGCGAACTGGCCCTTGTCGTTCGTCTTCTCCATCTGCTGGCGCAGCGTGAAGAAACGGGCGCGTTCGGTCTTGCGGCTTTCGTCCGTCCACACGACCACATCGTCGCCATCGGCGTTGGCCGGCCAGAACCCGACCACACCCCTGGCTTTGATCCACTGTTCGCCGATCAGCCGCTGCAGGATCGCCTGTGTATCCTTCCACAACGAGCGCGCTGCTTCGCCGACAACATCGTCCTCCAGGATCATCGGATAACGGCCGATCAGGTCCCAGCTCGCGAAATACGGCGTCCAGTCGATATAGCGGACAAGCGTTGCAAGGTCCGCTTCAATGGCGCGCGCGCCAAGGAAGGAAGGCTTGGGCGGCGTGTAGCCCGCCCAGACGATCTTCGGCGCCATCGCGCGGGCGGCCGCAAGATCGACACGCGCCTTCGCCTGCCCGCCTGAACGCGACGAGCGAAGCTGCGCATACTTCGCTTTCATCTCGGCCCAGAACTTGTCACGCGAGTCATCGCCGATCAGCTGGCTCACCACGCCCACCGCGCGGCTGGCGTCGAGCACGTGAACCACGGGCGCATGATTGAACATCGGCTCGATCTTGATGGCCGTGTGCGCCGGGCTCGTCGTCGCGCCGCCGATCAGAAGCGGCTTGTGAATACCAAGGCGCTGCATCTCGGACGCAAAGTAAACCATCTCGTCAAGCGAGGGCGTGATCAGTCCCGACAGCCCGATCATGTCGGCATTCTCGCGCTGCGCCACTTCGAGAATCTTCTCGGCCGGCACCATCACGCCAAGGTCGATCACCTTGTAGCCGTTGCACTGCAGGACGACGCCGACAATGTTCTTGCCGATGTCATGGACATCGCCCTTCACCGTGGCCATCACAACGACGCCGTTGGACTTGTCGGCCATGCCCGTGCGGAGCTTCTCCTCCTCCATGTACGGCATCAGGTGCGCCACCGCCGCTTTCATCACGCGCGCGGACTTCACCACCTGCGGCAGGAACATCTTTCCCGCGCCAAACAGGTCGCCGACAATGTTCATGCCGTCCATCAACGGCCCTTCGATCACGTGCAGCGGACGCTCGACGGATAGCCGCGCTTCCTCCGTGTCCTCCACAATGAATTCGGTGATGCCGTTGACCAGCGCATGCGCAAGGCGATCCTTCACCGGCTTCTGGCGCCAGGTCAGGTCCTTCTTCTGCACTTCGCCCTTCTGCCCGCGGAATTTCTCCGCGATCTCCAGCAGGCGTTCCGTCGAATCCTCGCGACGGTTGAGGATCACATCCTCGACACGCTCGCGCAGCTCAGGGTCGATGTTGTCGTAGATATCCAGCTGGCCAGCGTTCACGATCGCCATGTCGAAGCCGAGCTTGATCGCGTGGTACAGGAACACGGAGTGCATGGCCCGCCGCACCGGCTCATTCCCCCGGAACGAGAACGACACGTTCGACAATCCGCCCGACGTTCTTGCGTAAGGCAGGTTCTGCTTGATCAGCTTCACGCCCTCGAAGAAATCGACAGCGTAGTTGTTGTGCTCCTCGATTCCCGTCGCCACCGCGAAGATGTTCGGATCGAAGATGATGTCTTCCGGCGGGAAGCCGATGCCGGTCAGCAGGTCGTAAGCGCGCTTCGAAATCTCGTACTTGCGTTGCGCCGTTTCGGCCTGACCCTTCTCGTCGAACGCCATCACGACGACCGCTGCGCCATAGCTCAACGCCTTGCGCGCCTGGTCGAGGAAAGGCTTCTCACCCTCCTTCATCGAGATCGAGTTGACGATGGCCTTGCCCTGGACGTTCTTCAGCCCCTCCTCGATCACCTCCCACTTGGAGGAATCCACCATGATCGGAACCTTGGCGATATCCGGCTCTGCCGCGATCAGGCGCAGGAAGGTGCGCATCGCCGCCTTGGAATCGAGCAGGCCCTCGTCCATGTTCACGTCGATGATCTGCGCGCCGTTCTGAACCTGTTGGCGCGCCACATCCACGGCCTCGGCATACTTGCCATCGACGATCAGCTTCTTGAACGCCGCCGATCCGGTGACGTTCGTGCGCTCACCGATATTGATGAAGTTGGCCGTGGACTGGGTCATGGCTCGGTACTGTCTCGATACGCTAGTGAGTGGCCGGCACGGCGGCCGTGACTTCGACTTCCACGAGGATGCCCGGTCGCACAAGCCCCGCAACCTGAACGGTCGACCTCACGGGGCGGTTTGGTTGTGCATCGCTGCCATAGTGGCGGCCATAGGCGCGCATCATGCCGTCGAAATCCATGTTCCCGCCCGGCGTCGGTGCGGCGAGGAAAACTGTCATGGCGACCACATCGCCTTCGCCGGCGCCCGCTTCCTTCAGCGCCGCCGCGATCTTGGTGAACACATTCTCGGCCTG
>DAIRES010000022.1:0-15650 GCA_036795465.1 Hyphomonadaceae bacterium | reverse complement strand
CGGCGCCCGCTTCCTTCAGCGCCGCCGCGATCTTGGTGAACACATTCTCGGCCTGTGCTTCAGTGTCGCCGCTGAATGCCTGTGCATCCGGAATGATCCCCGGCAGGCGGATGGTGGCGTATCCCGGGGGTATGATGATGTGCTTCGCATAGAACGCCGTCGGCGATGCATACTCGCGCTGGATCGCACCCACAGGCGCATGCGCGACCTCGGTCACATCTGCGATCACGCATCCGCCGAGCACCACTCCCGTCAGGGACGCTGCAAGTACGCGCATCATTCCGCCGCCTCCGACCGGATCAGTCCCGGCAGCCCATCAATGCTCTGCGCATTCTTCGTCAGCCTGCTCTCGTGCCAGGCATCGAGCTCCATGTGATCGATATAGCGGCGCAGCTGATCCCGCTCGCCCTTGAACTCCATGAACGGCACCGCCCAGCCACAGCTGTCCTGTACCTGCGTGATGTCGGCAAAGATGATGTCGCGCGCCCGCTCATGGCCGGGCGGGAATTTCGCGATCTCTTCAGCAAAGCCCGGATCGTTGAACTGCATCACTTCCCCGCGGCCATAGAGCCGCATGATGTTCGGCGCGCCTTCATAGGCGCAGAACATGAACGTGATCCGCCCGTTCTCGCGCACATGCGCCAGCGTCTCCGCGCCCGATCCGCCAAGGTCTGCATAGGCCACCCTGTTCGGCCCGATCACGCGGAAGCTGTCATAGCCCTTTGGGCTGAGGTTCACCCGCCCCGCATCAGACAACGGCGCCGTCGCGACGAAGAACATCTTCTGCGCCTGTATGAAAGCGACATGCTTGTCGTTCAGGCTGTCATAGAACTTGGCCATGCACCCCTCCCTCGCGCGTCACGCCTACGTCTTGAACGCCAGCCACGCAGCAATCGCAAGCAGCATCAGCGCTGCAACCAGCCCCGCACGCCGGCGCCACTCCGGATGCGCCAGAACGCCCGTAAGCGCGCCCGCGCCGATCGCCAGGGCCACATGCACCACTGTCGCTATCATCACATACAGCCACGTCAGAAGCTGTATCTGAACCGCGTAGGATGTGTCCGCACTCACGAAGCCGGGCAGCACGGTGATGTAAAACAGGAAGGCCTTCGGGTTGAGCAGGTTGGTGACCAGCCCGCGCCGGAACGCCGCCGCCAGCGCCTGCGCCTGCTTCACTTCCGGCTGCGGCGCACGCGCCTCGCGCCAGCAATCCCAGGCGAGATAGACCAGATACGCCACGCCCGCCCAGCGCAGCGCCTGATATAGCCACGGCGTATCGCGTATGACCTGCGCGAAGCCGAGCGCCGCCAGCATCCCGATCGCCAGCAGCCCCAGCGCCACGCCGCACGCCGCCAGCAAGCCAGCCGCCCGCCCGCGCTGCGCGCTCAACAGGACGATGTAGGCCATGTTCGGCCCCGGCGTCAGTTCGATCGCCAGGCAGGTTGCAAGGAAGGGCGCCAGGTCGATCCACAATTAAGCCAACTCGAACGGCTCAAGCCCCGCCAGCCGCAATGCATGCGGACGCTCCGGCGGGATACGCGGCTTCACGCCCTTCATGGCTTCCGCGACGTGCCGGATATGGTCCGGCGTCGTGCCGCAGCAGCCGCCGAGAATGTTGACCAGCCCCTCTTTCGCCCACTGTTCCACCGAATGCGCGGTCTCGTGCGGCTGCTCGTCATACTGACCCATCTCGTTGGGCAGGCCAGCATTCGGGTAAGCCGCGACCAGCGTGTCAGACACGCGCGCCATCTCGGCGATGAACGGACGCATCAGGTCGGCGCCAAGCGCGCAGTTGAAGCCGACTGCAAACGGCTTGGCGTGTTTCACCGAATTCCAGAACGCTTCCGTCGTCTGGCCAGACAGCGTGCGGCCAGAGCGGTCGGTAATCGTGCCCGAAATCCAGATCGGCAGCTTCTCCTGCCCCTCGGCCTCGAGATCCATGATCGCCTTGATCGCCGCCTTGCAGTTCAGCGTGTCGGTGATCGTCTCGATCAGGTAGAGGTCCACCCCGCCCTCGTTGAGTGCGCGGATCTGGTCGCGATAGGCGTGATAGACCTCGTCGAAATCCACCAGCCGCGCGCCGGGATCGTTCACGTCCGACGACATGGACAGCATCTTGTTCAGCGGCCCGATAGATCCTGCGAGGAAGCGCGGCTTGTCCGGCTCCTTCGCCGTGAACGCATCCGCCACCTCGCGCCCGATGCGCGCGCCCTCATAGTTGATGTCCCACACCGCCTTGGCGTCGAGCTTGTAGTCATCCTGCGCGATTACTGTCCCGGAGAACGTATTGGTCTCGGAAATATCGGCGCCCGCCTCGAAATACATGGTGTGCAGCTGCGCCACGAGATCCGGCCGCGTCAGGCACAGGATGTCGTTGTTGCCCTTCATCTGGCCGACATGATCCTTGAAGCGCGGACCGCGATAATCGTCTTCCGTGAGCCCCATCTTCTGGAACATCACGCCCCACGATCCATCAAGGATCAGGACGCGCTCTTTCGCCGTCGCCTTCAGCTTGGCGATACGTTCCTGCCTGTTCATTGCTGAACCTCCGGCTTGATCCCCAGCAGACGGCATGTCGACAGCGACAGCCCCGCCCGGTTCATGGTGTAGAAGTGGAAATGGTCGACGCCCTGCTCGGCCAGCCGGTTGCACAGCTCAGCCGCGACATGGGCCGTCACCAGATCGCGCGTCTCCGCGTCGTTATCAAGCCCGTCGTAAAGCTCGGCGATGTGCGTGGGGATCTGCGTGCCGCAGAGATCGGCCATCCGCTTCAGGCCCTTGAAGTTGGATTGCAGCATTATCCCCGGCACGATCGGCTGATCGATGCCCGCCGCACGCGCCTCGTCCAGAAACCGGAAATAGACATCTGGCGTGAAGAAGAACTGCGTGATCGCCCGCGTGGCGCCCGCATCGAACTTGCGCTTCAGGTTCTCGACCTCGCCTTTCAGCGATGACGCATCCGGATGCACTTCCGGATAGCAGCCCACCGAAATGTCGAAGTCGCCGATCCGACGTGCGCCCGCGATCAGGTCGTTGGCATAGGCATAGCCGCCCGGATGTGGCGCGTACTTCGTGCCGATGCCCGCCGTCGGATCGCCGCGCAGCGCCACGATGCGCTTAACGCCGGCATCCCAGTAATCCCTGAGAACCTGGTCGATCTCGGGCTTCGTAGCCGCCACGCAGGTGATGTGCCCCGCCGGCTTCAGCGAGGTCTCTGCCGCCATCCTGCGCACGATCTCATGCGTGCGCTCGCGCGTTGATCCGCCCGCCCCATACGTCACCGACACATAGTCCGGCCGCAACGGCTCCAGCCGGCGCACGGAATCCCAGAGCTTCTGCTCCATGTCCGGCGTCTTCGGCGGAAAGAACTCGAATGATACCTTGGGGGCGCTCATGCCGCCGACCTCTTTACTGACTTCACACTATCCGCGGCCCACACCATCACCGACACGCCCTTGTCGTCGGGCGCGCGGAATGTCCGCGAGGATTTCACCGCAAGCCCCGCCTTCTCGCCCCAGCGCGCGAGATCCGCCTCGCTGACACCCAGGTGGCGATGCGCATGATCCGTCCGCAGGTGCTCGAGCGAATGCGGAGCAAATTCCACGACCACCAGACGGCCGCCCGGCTTCAACACGCGCGCGGCTTCATTAAGCGCCCGTGCCGGATCATCGAGGAAGTGCAGAACCTGATGGATGATCACCAGGCTGGCGCAATGATCCGGATAGGGTGACGCCGTCGCATCCCCATGGCGCACAGAAGCATTGGCAGCCCCCTGCAGCTTCGAGCGCGCGACCGTCAGCATCTGGTGCGAAAGATCGATGCCCTCGACCCGGCGCGCCTTGGCTGCAAACAGCGACAGCATCCGCCCCGTGCCTGTGCCGAAGTCGATCACCAGATCGAACGGCCCCGCCCCGGCGGCTGTCATCACGGCCTTCTCGATATCGGCCTCGGAATAGTGCAGCGCCCGCAGCTTGTCCCAGTCGTCAGCCACGCGTGAGAAATACTGGTCCGCCGCCGATGCCCGCTCGCCTTTGACCTCGGCCAGCCGCGTCCGGTCACGCCGGATGTCCGCATCCTCCGGGTCGATGGCCGCATTCAGCGTATCAACCAGCGACCGCGCCCGGCCCTCGACCGGCAGGCGGTAGAAAACCCAAGCTCCTTCCGGCAGCCGCTCGATCAGCCCGGCCCCGGTCAGGAATTTCAAATGCCGCGACAGCCGCGGCTGGCTTTGGTTCAGAACTTGCGCAAGCTCACCTACCGACAGCTCGCCATGCGCCAAAAGCGCAAGAATCCTGGCCCGCGTCACCTCACCGGCGGCGCGGAGCTGCTGGACCAGAACGGACAGCGCTGCGGATTCCATATAAACGTATAAGCATATCCTTATATGAAATTCAAGATGCGCTGAAGCCACACACTGGGCCCGGAAAATCCTCGGTTTACGTTTACCACGCTAACTGAAGTCAACGGGTGTTGACCCTTAGGGAACCCGTACACATATCGACCCGACCCTGCTGGGAGCGCATTCGCAATGAAATCCAGACCCGCCTCCCTGACAGGCGCCGCCTCCGTACTGGCGGCCCTTTCCTTGTCCGGCTGCCTGACCGCCGGTCCTGATCCGCAGGACCCCTACGAGGATTTCAACCGGCAGATGTTCGCTTTCAACGATGGCTTGGACCGCGCCGTGCTGGAGCCGGTCGCGCATGGCTATCGCGCCGTGACCAACGAACCGATCCGCGAAGGCGTCGGCAATTTCGCCGACAACCTGAACGAGCCGCTGACCTTCATGAACCACATCCTGCAATTCCAGATTCCGGATGCGGGCGCCACGTTCGGCCGCTTCCTCGTCAACACCACTGTCGGCATCGGCGGCATCTTCGACCCCGCCTCGACCATGGGCATGCAGCGCACGAAGGAAGACTTCGGCCAGACGCTCGGCAAATGGGGCGTACAGCCCGGCCCCTATCTCGTCCTGCCCTTCCTCGGCTCGACCAACCCGCGCGACCTGTTCGGCAAGGGCGGCGATGTTGCCCTGAACCCGCTCAACTATCCGGAATTTGAAAGCGACGACGAAGTCCGCCTGGGCATCGCGGTCATTGGCGGGATCAACGCGCGCGAAGGCGCGATCGAGGCCATCGACGAAGTCCGCAACCAGATCGACCCCTATACGACAGTTAGGCGTTTGTATGACCGGACAAGGGCCCAGGACATCGCGAACGCACCAGTTCAACCGAATGAAACCGAAAAACTGCCCGAAAGCGAACTAGACTTCTGATCGGGTCAAACGTGGAGGCTTTAATGAAAACATTCAAAAAGCTGGGCTTGCGCTCCCTCGCAGCCGCTATCGTGCTTACCGCTGCCGCAGCGCCTGCAGCTTTCGCCGACAAGAAGTCGGAAGCCTATGTGCAGGCGAACGCCAACAGCGTGCTTCAGGTGCTGAACGACAAATCACTCGACCAGAAAGCGCGCGAGACGAAGTTCGGCGAGTACATGAACAAGTTCGCGCACATGCCGACAATCGCGAAGCGCGTACTCGGCGTGAACGCGCGGACGCTCAGCCAGTCGGATTTCGACAAGTATTACAAGACGTTCGAGCACTACGCGATGGAAGTGTATCAGGTCCACTTCGACCAGTTCCGCGGCGAGGCGCTGCGCGTGACCGGATCGACGGACGATGATGATCGCCGTTCGAAAGTCGCGTCCGTGATCAAGAGCTCGACGACCGGCAAGGACACGAAGGTCTATTGGGATGTCCTGAAAAGCCAGGACGGCACGTCTTACCGCGTGCGTGATGTGGGTATCGACCTCGGCGGCTCGGTTCTCTGGCTCGCCCAGGAACAGCAGGCACAGTTCGAGAAGTACCTCTCGAACAATAACGGCAACATCGACAAGCTGATTGCCCGCATCAATGTGCTGCTGGCCGATATGGACGCCCGCAAGAAGGACGGCCGTGGTTCTGCTTTCAAGCAAAACGGCTGATTCATCACGGCGCAGGCATCATAGGTAACTGAAACATCATCTTTTCAGCTGCATCGGGTACTCGACGGTTTCCTGATCCTTGTGTACCTGACACCATCAGGCTGGAGCGAACATCACCGGCCGCAAGGGAGCTACAAACAATGATCCGCAAACTTCTGGCCGCGGCGACCTTCGCCCTCGCCCTGTCCCCGGTCGCCCTCGCTCAGGACGCCCCGAAATTCTCGACCAAAACCTCGACGATCGGTCAGATCCTCGACAACCCGGAAGCCAAGGCCGCCTTCGCCAAGGTCATGCCGGAAGTCGCCGTCGCTCCGCAGCTCGAGCAGGCCCGTGAAATGACCATCGAAGACGTGAAAGTCATGGCGCCGGAATACTTCCCGGAAGAGAAAGTCAAAGAACTCGACGTCGAACTCGCGAAGATCAAGTAGCTAGTGCGTTGCGTCAGCCGGTAGCGGCTGATGCGGCAACAAGTTGCGAAGGGCGGGTCCTTGATGGGCCCGCCCTTTTCATTTGCCGCTTGCAAGAACCGACATGGATCAGTGCGGCGCGACATCGCACGCGCGGAACATCCCGAAATCTCGGGCGTCTAGCTGGCAGGAGAGCTGGAACGTCATGTCGACTTCATCACCCGATCAATCGACACGGAGCGTACTGTGGTGGGCCCGCAATTTCGGTCGCCCGCTGCAAGCCGAATTCGTCGCTGGCGAATCAGACACGCCTGAGGATTTCAATCAGCTTCTGGAAATGGCTGACCAGCGAATCCAAGAGAGCCGCGGGCATTCGAACGCAGAGTAGCCCTACTTCACGTCCGGCCCTTCGCGCATCAAACGCCGGCGCCGGGGCTCATCGACTTTCCATACCAGCACCAGCAAGGCCGCGATCATCGTGACGATCGTGGCATAAAAGCTGGCCTCATATCCCAGCCAAACGACCAGGCCCGCGCCCAGCAACGGCGCCAGCGAGCCCATCGCCCCTTCAGCAGTATTCGACAGCGCCATGCGCATCGGCACGTCGTGGCGATGGCCATACTCCAGCACGATATTGCTGGTCGACATCATGTAGCCGGACTGCGCTGTCCCGATAAGAAAGAAGCTGATCGCAAACGTTGCGACGGAGTGCGACATCATCAAAGCGCCAACGCCAACGATATTGATCGCCAGCGAAATCACGAATGTCGACCGGAAGCCCTGCCGATCCGACAGGTATCCCCACACAAGATTCGTCACCGTGTCCGCGCCCATATAGGCAAGCGACAGGACGGCCAAAGTGGTCCCAAACTCGGCAGGGTTTGCTTCTGCTGAAATGCCCAGCTTGTAAGCGGCATACAGAAAGAAGAACGGCTGCCCGATCCGCGATCCCATAGCTAATGACCGCGCCACCATGAACCAGGCGAAGCCCTTGTCCTCGCGGATCAGTGCGGGAAAATCCTTCATCCTGTCGCGCAGGCTTTTTCGCGCTCGGACGCTCGGCGGCTCCGGCTCGCGCATCAGGATCTGCAACGCCGACAGCCCCAGGCTCGTCAGCACGAAGGCGAGAAAGAACGTCGTCGCATAACCATTGCCCCACACATGGTTCGCTACCAGCCACGAGCCTGCGAAGTAGGACAGCAACGCCGCGATGATCCCACCGGTCAGGTTGCGCCACGCCTGCAACCGCCCGCGCAGCCGGATCGGAATCACCTTCGCCAGCAGCAACTGGAACGCCACACGCTGCGGCCCCTGGAAGAAGCCCAGCAGGAACAGGAACAGCAGCGCGAACGCCAGCGCCGGCCATCCGCCCAGGAACCAGCCCGATATCGCCAGCCCCAGAATCTGCGCCCGCATCAGCAGACCCAGCGTCACCGAGACCGGCAGGATCTTCTTGCGATGCTCGATCTGCTGCGCCCCGATGATCGGCGACACGATCCCGCCGAGCTGCTGCAGGCTTGTTCCGATCCCCACCCAGAAATCCGAACCCGAGATGGAATGCAGGTAGGCCGGCACGAATGTCGGCGTGTTGACCAGCCGGAACCCGGTCATCCCCAGCATGCCGTGGACATAATGCCCGGCATAATTCCGCTTGAGATTGTCCATGACAAACTTGTCGTAGGCCGCATCGGCCTCGGCTTCGCTCAGCACGGGTTTGACGGTTGTTTCGTCCACTACCAAACCTCTCGGCGCAAAACCCCTGCGCGCGCAAGGGCATGTCGCCCATTGCTTCTAGGCCTGCATCGCTCACAACAGAAGTGCGGCGCGTTGCAGAGATGCACGCTATAGCTGGCGCACGATACAAAAGATTTCCTGGGAGGCTTCGATGAAACACCTGCTTCTGGCGCTTGGCGCCGGCGCGCTTCTGGCTGCGCCCGTGTTCGCGCAGATCTCGCCGCCCAAGCCGACTGCCGAGCAGCTCGCCAAGGCGTATGAAGAAGACCAGCTCAGCCTCGAAAAATGCGGCGTGCCGCGCAACGCCGCCGACGATTACCGTCCCGCACCGCTGCTGCCCGACCAGACCCGCGCCCATCGCGTCACGACGGATCAGAAGTTCCACGTCGAAACCGTCGCCAAGGGCCTCGTGAACCCATGGGCGCTCGCCTTCCTGCCTTCGGGCAATTACCTCGTGACCATCCGCAAGGAAGGCCTGCGCACCGTCACGCCGGACGGCAAGATTTCCGATCCCATCGCGGGCACCCCGATCATCAAGAACGCTGTGCCGCTGTTCGGGATGCACGACGTCATT
The DNA here is from genome assembly GCA_036795465.1 of Hyphomonadaceae bacterium. Classification (GTDB taxonomy): domain Bacteria; phylum Pseudomonadota; class Alphaproteobacteria; order Caulobacterales; family Hyphomonadaceae; genus UBA7672. Next base: position 6,959 of record DAIRES010000022.1, on the reverse strand, counting down.
CTCGATCGCGACTTTGCTTCGAACCGCACGATCTATCTCGCCTACGTCACTACCTCGCCATCGGGCGCCGCCAACACCGGCTACATCGCCAGCGCCAAACTCTCCGCCGACGAAAAGAGCCTCACCGACTTCACCATCCTGAAGGAAGGCCCGATCCCGCGCCGCATCATCCAGGACAAGGATGGCTCTCTCTTCGTCATCACCGCCGACATCATCACCCCCTACGTGCTCGCCCAGTCTCTCGAAAGCGGCGCCGGCAAGGTGCTGCACATCAACACCAACGGCACGCCGCGCGGCGACAATCCGTTTGCGCCGAACCCAAAGGCCGATCCGTCGATCTATGCTCTCGGCGTGCGCGATCCGCAGAGCATGGCCTTCCATCCCGCCACGCACGATCTCTGGATCATCGAGAACGAGCCGCGCGGCGGCGACGAGCTGAACCTCATCAAGCCCGGCAGGAATTACGGCTTCCCGCTGATCTCCTACGGCCGCGACAATGACGGCAAGCTGCTGAACGGCGGCCTGACGCAGAAGGCTGGCCTCGAACAACCCGTCCATTTCTGGACGCCATCGGTCGCCTTCTCCGGCATGATTTTCTACACCGGCGACAAGCTGCCGAAATGGAAGAACTCCATCTTCGCCGGCGGCCTCTCCGGCATGCAGCTCGTCCGTATCGAACTCTCGCCCGATGGCCGCGTTGTCGGTGAAGAGAAACTGCTCCGCGACATGTGCCGCCGCATCCGGGACGTCCGCCAGGGCCCGGATGGCAACGTCTATGTCATCACCGACCATGCGGATGGTGAGATTCTGAGGATCGCGCCGAACTGAGAATCGTAGGGTGCGTCGAAGCGAATGCGTAGATGCACCCTACGTATCTTCAGTTCAGCTCTAATCCTGCGTAGCAGGCAAAGCGTGCGTCCGTCGAAGGACGAGCGCGCGCTTGTGCAGATAACTGCGCACACCCACTTGGCGCCCGCCGCAACACGGCGCCTACTCCCATCCATGCGCACCATTATCGCCGCCGCACTCGCTCTCGCCACCTGCGCAACCGCGCAGGCGCAGCCGCCGCTGGGTACAAGCAACGTCGCGTGGGACACGGCCCTTGGCCGCATGGAATACACGTTGGAAGACGGCCGCTTCGGCGTCTTCGAATACCCGCTCGAATACGGCGACAATATCGGCCGCATCTACATCGATGGCCTCTCCGGCGAGTTCGGCGGTAATGGCCCCCTCGACGGCTACTGGTCCGAGCCCGATGTCAGCCACGACGATGACGACGGCGGCGGCGGCATCGAGATCTGTCCGTTCGGCATCACCGATGGCGAAGGCCGCTTCACCAACAATTGGGGCCGCATCCGCATCGTCTTCACCGATGTCGATTTCCCCAGCGATTTCGTCCTCATGCGCGGCCGCTGCTTCAGCGAGCCGGTCGATGTGATCCCGGGCAAGCTTGCCAATTAACTGACTTGTCCCAACGCGGGCCGATGCCGGACCAAAGCGTGCGGCATATTTGTTGCTATTAGCAAGCTACTAACGAGGCCCTCGCCGGCTCCCCGTTCGACCTGGCGAGACCTGTAGGCATCCGGCCCGGACCGCACCCCGACTCAACATCCCCCGATAGAGTCCGGGAGCGCCGCGCCAGACTGAAATGCCGACGGGAAGCTTCGTTAGCTGGCGGCTGGCTCGCCCGATCCGCCGCCGGCACTGCGGGCTCCCTCTCGGACCGGGGGAGCCCGCAGCTTCTTATGCGCGTCGCCAGACGATCTTGCCGTTCACGACCGTGATCGCCGGATCGACCTTCAGGATCTGATCGTCAGGCACGGTCATCAGATCCCCGGTGAAGCCGGTGAAGTCCGCCAGCTTGCCCGGTTCGATCGTGCCAAGGTCCGCTTCGCGGAACGAGGCATAGGCCGGCCAGATGGTGAACATCTTCAGCGCCTCGGCCCGCGTCACTGCCTGCTCGGGATGCCAGTCAGGCCCGTCCTTGCCCTGCAGGTCGCGGCGCGCCACCGCTGCATAGAATTCGATACGCGGATCGCCCTGCTCGACCGGTGCATCCGATCCACCCGCAATGATCGCGCCCGCATCGATCAGCGAGCGCCACGCATAGCCGCCCAGCAGGCGGCGCGGCCCGATGCGCGAGGGCGCAAAGTACAGATCGCCGATCGCATGGCTCGGCTGCATCGATGCAATCACGCCCATGTCGTGAAAGCGCACCACATCTTCCAACCGCAGGATCTGCGCATGCTCGATGCGCCAGCGTTTGTCCGCCGTCGCCTTGTCGGCCGCCGCGTCGAACGTCTTCTGCATCCAGTCGAGCACCAGTTGATTTCCCCGGTCGCCGATGGCGTGGAAGCAGACCTGGATGTTCTGGTCGTACGCCTTCTTCATCAGAGCCAGTGTCGGCTCTTCCTGCGCGATCTCGAGGCCGGATGTATCGGGGCGGTCAGAATACGGCTCGTTCAGCAACGCCCCGCGCGACCCGAGCGCGCCATCCATGTAGAGCTTCACAGCCTTGGTGATGACCAGCCTGTCGGCCGTCTCGCCAAACACGTTCTTGTCGAAGTCCGCGCCATCGATCGCATTGTAGATCCGCAGCTTCAGCTTGCCCGCATCCGACAGCGCATTGATCCGCGAAATGTGCGAGGCAGGTACAGACATGCTGTGAACGCCCGTCCAGCCAAGGCTGATCTCGCGCGCAGCGCCTTTTTCATATGTCTCGTCGATCTTCGCTTCCGTCGGCGCCGTCTGCAGCACGGCGAGCGCCGCCATCGCATTGTCGATCAGCATGCCCGTCGGCATTCCGGCGGCATCGACTTCGATGCGCCCACCCGGGGGTTGCGCCTTCGGCTTGCCATCGATCTTCGCGGCCTTCAGCGCAGCCGTGTTCGCCACCAGAGCGTGGCCATCGGCCCGTTCGAGAACCACCGGCCGGTCACTCGCGACCGCGTCCAGATCCTGTCGTGTCGGAAAGCGCGCTTCCGGCCAATGCGTCTCGATCCACCCGCGCCCATACAGCATCTGTCCGGCGGGCAGAGACTTCGCCGCCTCGCCGACAACACTCACCAGTTCGGCGATGGATTTGATCTCGTCGAGATCAAGCGTGCTCTCGCGCTCGCCAATGCCGTAGAGGTGCGCGTGCGCGTCGGTGAAGCCAGGATAGAGAAAGGTCCCCGCCAGATCGACCTTCTCGGTCTTGTCCCCGGCGGTCTTCAGCAGGTCCGCCGACGTACCCGTCGCGACCACACGACCGTTCCGCACGCTCACTGCCTCGACCGGCGGCAGGCTGTCCAGCCCGGTATAGATCGTGCCGCCATGCAGGATCAGGTCGGGCGCTTCCACCACTGGCTGGTTGCATGCCGCCAACGCCAGCGCGGCCACCGCCGCCACGATCTTACGCATGAAAAAACCCCTCGCCTTGCGGGCGAGAGGTTACAATCATTCCAACGAAGGAAAAGCGCTAGTTAGGCAGCTGCCTCAGCAGCTTTCTTCGCGATGTTCTTCTTGATCTTCAGCATCTTGGCCGACAGCTCGTCGTCCTTCGCCTTGGCGAGGAAGCCGTCGAGGCCGCCGCGCTTGTCGATCGTGCGGAGAGCCGCAGCCGAGATACGCGCAGCGTAGGATTCGCCAAGCGCTTCCGAGTGAACGGTCACGTTCACCAGGTTCGGCAGATAACGCCGCTTGGTCTTGATGTTGGAGTGGCTGACCGTGTGGCCGACCATCGGCTTCTTGCCGGTGAGTTCACAAACGCGGGACATGGCCCACCTTTCCTGACGTCTGCACAACCATAAAAGCCCGCGAAACGGGTACTTTCGGCCATGCGCTGAAAGCGAAGCGGGGTGGATAGTCAGGTCGCCCCGCCCTGTCAAGTTCCGCAGTAAGCCCGGCCCCCACCGCCAGCCTGCCGGGAAATCGCCCACTTTGCGGGGTTTAACCCCCTGGGAGCCGGCGGGCAAAAGGTCCGCCGCGGAGCTGGTATATGCTGTTTCTGACGGTCGCCGCCACAGCTGGGGGCCTTCTGTTCGCCCCCATGGCGGCACAGAACGCCCTCGCCACCATAGCCGCCGTCGGCGCGACGCGGATCGAGGCCGAGTATGAGGCGATAACGCCTGTGCCGTGGCTGGGCCGCCACCGCACCGCGTCAGCCTCGCTCACCGCCGATCTTTCCACCGGCCGCTACCGCATCGCGGTAAACAGTCGTGCCGAAGGCTTCGTCGACTGGTTTGTCGACACCAGCACCGCCATCGTCGCCACGGGCCTCGTCACCCCCTACGGCCTCCAGCCGCTGCGCTATGACAGCTCGGTGCAGGACGGCGCGAAACACCGCCGCGTGCTGATCGACTTCACACCCGGCGAAGTGCTCGTCAGCGTCTCGCCCAAATACGGCGACTGGGGCTTCCCCGCGACCACGCCGCCGCAGAAGCTCGAAGCCACCGATCCGCTCACCGCAATCCTCAACATGACCGTGCGCGCCAGCGCCACGCCGTCAAATCCGTGCGGCGGCCCCCTGCGTATATTCGACGGCAAGCAGCGCTACGATCTCCGCCTGCGCTACAATGCGCGTCTCAACTGGGACACCGACGTCTATAAAGGTCCCGCCATCCGTTGCGATGTCGACTATGTCGAGATCGCCGGCTTCGATCCGAAGTCAGCGCAAGAGAAAGAGGATGATCGCGAGGATATCCGCTGGGCGAACATCGTTCTGGCCGAACTCCTCAACGGCCGTCTCACCCCGCCGCTGCAGGCTGAGCTGCGCTCCAATCGCTCCGGCAAATACACCGTGCAAGCCACGCGACTTTCCTACAGCCGCGCCCGCTAAGCCTGGCCCGCGCTACTTCCTCCGCCCGGCCCACACCGCTTCATAGACGCGCAGGAAATTCCCGCCCACAAATCCGGCTGCGTTCTTCCGGCCATACCCCTTGCGCAGCAGCCCCGCGACCAGCTCCGGCAACTGCGTGTAGCTCGTCATCACCGGCTGGAAGTTCGCGTCCATGTCGGTGCCAAGGCTCACATGCTCCGGCCCCAGCACGTCCGCCAGATCGATAATGCGATCGACATACTCATCCAGCGTCTTCATGCCGATGCCCGCCGGCCACGCCCCGATCACGCCACCCCGCTGACTGATCTCCTTCGCCATCTCCATGCTGATAAAGCGCGGATGCGACGCCCCGCGCCCGTTCACATGCGTGTGCGAGCACATCACGGGCCGCGAACAGACCTTCATCGCCGCCGCCACCGTCGCCTCCGACGCGTGGGCCAGATCCACCACCATGCCCAGCCGGTCCATCTCGCGGATCACGTCTGCGCCGAACGCAGACAACCCGCCCGTCACCGGCGCAGCCGTCTGGATATCGCCCACCTCGTTGGGCCGGTAATGCACCAGCGTGATCGACCGCACACCATCCCTGAACGCGCCCGCCACATTCGCGATATCGCCCGCAAGGAAGTCCGCGCCCTCAACAGTCAGAAGGCCGCCAACACCGCCCTTGGCTTGAATGCGCCGGAAATCACCGGGCTCTTTCACGAACGTCACGCCCAGCTCCGGCAGCACGCGATGCATGTTGCCGATCTGGCGCTCATAACTCACGCGCGCCTCGCCCGGCTTGAAATCCCGCGCCGCGCCAAGCCCACCGCCCGCGACGACATTCAGCACCTGCACGTCGGCCACCACGGCAAAGCTCGCGCCCGCCAATTGCCCGGCGCGCATATCGGCCAGCGCGCGATCCTCGGAAGGCCCACCGCCAGACATCATCTTCAGCGCCGGCGAGAGGTCCGTCGCATCACGCCCGAACGTGCGCCCCGGATGCGCGTGAATGTCGATCGCCGGATTTGCCTTGAGCAGGTCATGCGCCTGCTGCAGGAAATCCGTATCGCCGGTTTCCTGCGCGCTCACGCAGCCCGCCGCCGCCAGCCCCGCAACACACGCACCTGAGACCAGCAAGCGCCTGCGATTCACGGTGTTGCGATGCATGGGAACTCCTCGCGCAAACTTGTGACCAGCTATACGGGGCGGGTTCCATCGCGCGCAAGCATGACGCGGATCGCGCCATCCTCGGTAATCCACAGCCTGACTGGTTGACCCGGCACGCTTGCGACCCCAACCTTGGACTCAGGACCGCGCGGGTCCACTGGGAAGACGGACATGCACTGGCGCCCATCAACCCAAAGAAAAGCCAATCCCCTTGCGACGAAACGACAGCGCGCTTTTGCGCGTCTTATCGTTATCGCCTGATCTTCCGACATTCCGGGAGCGCCCACTCTGGCCGCCAGCGACAACCAGCGTATCCGGGCCGTTCTCGGCCCGACGAATACCGGCAAGACCCATCTCGCCGTTGAGCGCATGCTTGCGCACAATACCGGGATGATCGGCCTGCCGCTGCGCCTGCTTGCGCGCGAGATTTACGACAGGATGGTGAAGGTGAAGGGCGAAAAAGCCTGCGCCCTCATCACGGGCGAAGAGCGCATCAAGCCGCCCGGCGCCCGTTGGTATGCCTGCACCGTCGAAGCCATGCCCGTCTCCGAAGGCGCTGACTTCATGGCCATCGACGAGATCCAGCTCGCGCAGGACCCGGATCGCGGCCACGTCTTCACCGACCGCATCCTCCGCGCGAGAGGACGCCACGAGACCATGCTCCTGGGCGCCGACACCATGCGTCCGGCGCTGCAACGTCTCGATCTCGATATCGACGGCGAACGCCGCGAGCGCTTCTCGCAACTCAGCTATGCCGGCCCGACCAAGATCACCAAGCTTCCCAAGCGCTCGGCCATCGTCGCGTTCTCATCGGAAGAAGTTTACGCTATCGCCGAACTGCTGAAGCGCCAGCGCGGTGGCTGCGCCGTCATCATGGGCGCACTCTCGCCGCGCACCCGCAACGCCCAGGTCGATCTCTACCAGTCCGGCGAAGTCGACTACATCGTCGCCACCGACGCCATCGGCATGGGCCTCAACCTCGATGTCG
>DAIRES010000181.1:1978-6512 GCA_036795465.1 Hyphomonadaceae bacterium | reverse complement strand
CCGTCACCGGCTTCGACTGCGTCGGCTTCTTCAGCATCTGGTTGGTGAAGATGTAGTCCTTCTCGACATACTCGTAGTCGCCGCTCTCCTGCAGCACCTTCACGACGCATTCGGTGGCGAGCACCGGATCATCTCTCAGCTTCGCTGCATCTGGCGCGCCCGAGCATTCCGCAGCAGGCGTCGCCTTCTTTTCCGCGAACAGCGCGCGCATGGCGTTGACCTTCGACAGGTCGATCTTGCCTTCGCGGAACTGTGTCGGGTTCACGCCGATGGTGATGCGCATCTGTCCGCCTTCGCCTGGCGTCACGATGCCTGACAGGCCCATCGCCTCGAGCTGGCGTCCCGCCTTGTCACGAACCTCGATCGCCTTGTCGACATCGAGACGCGAGCGCACCTGCAGCGGCTTCGGAATCGGCATCGTCAGGTCCTGTGCCTTGCGCGAGATCTGGTCGCCGATCGACTGCGCCGTCTGGCTCGTCGCCTTCATCGTCTGTTCGGCCGAAGCGCGCGCCGAGCGCAGCGCTTCAGGCTTCACCTCGATGCCGCTATCGCGCACGGCTTCCTGCAACGCCTTGGGCGCGGCGATCTGTGCCTGCTCGCGCATGATGGTGGCGCTCGGCGCCTTGATCTGCGGCGCGGTCGCCTTGATCGGCGATCGTGGCTTGATGATCCGCGGTGCGCCATCGACGGCCACGCGGTTCTCTTCCGGCGCCGCGGTGGGCGGGGGCGGAGCCGCTTCAACGATTGGCGCGCCTGCCGGCGCGTCGGCGGACGAAGGCTGCGGTGCGCTTCCGGTATTCAGCGACGAATCGGTGGGTGCGGCCGCATCGGGCTGCGCTGCGACGAGATCGAACGTCTCCGGCTCCAGCACCGGCTCCACGATCTGTGTTTTCGGCATCGCGATCACCGAACCGACCGCGAAGAAGCTCTGCGTCTGCAGCATGTCTTCCAGGCTGACTGGCTCCAGCTCGACGGGGGCCTGCATCACGCCGAACACCGCGCGGGCTTCTACTGGCGCAGAGGCGAGGGGGTCCACCGGCGCTTCCGCCTGCTGGTCCTGTCCGCCGCCTGTGATCTGATTCAGGACGTCGCTGGTCAGCTGTCCCAGCTGCTCGACCCTGTCGCACCCCGCCAGCGCCGCTAGCGCCACGCCAAGAACAAGCGCCCGCATCATCGGTTTAGCCATCACCCCACCTCACGCGTCCTGGACCGTTATAGCGGCTGTTTACCATGACCATCCGCCATGGCGAATGCTTTGAGCGCAGGCGAACCTGAAACAACATGGTTAGCCCGAAAGTGCGCGCCGCGGCCGCGAATAAGGCCGCTCGCCCCATTTGGTCCCCAAAGGGCCCCATCACGGCCCCACGCCGGCGCAACCGCGGGCGCTCTAATTCGTTGGGACCTCAGGTGGATCTGATCCGCCTGAACGCCGGGTACGTAATCCGGCACAGGGAATGCAGGACGTTCAGGATGACAAGCGGCGCAAACAGCAAATTCGTTACACGTCTGATGGCGGTGGTCTTTGTGGGCCTCGCCTTCGCAGGATGCGCCATGATGTTCGTGCAGAGCGAGAAGTCGCTGTTCGCCGAGACCTCATCCACCAGCATCGCCGCCCAGTAGGCGCGCAGCGGGCCCAACCGTCGCTTTTCATTCGTATAATCTCTGGAAAGTTGCGATCCCTATCGCCTGTATGTATGCCGATGGCGGGGAGGCATCATGACCTTCAGGCGAATCGTCGTCCTTACCGGCGCAGGCGTGTCCGCTGAAAGCGGCATGGGCACCTTCCGCGACAAGGGCGGAATCTGGACGCAGCATAACCTGGAAGACGTTGCGACGCCGGAAGGCTTCGTGCGCAATCCGCGTCTGGTCCATGATTTCTACAACGCCCGCCGCCGCGCCCTGCGCGATGCGCAACCCAATACCGCTCACTTCGCGCTGGCAAAGCTCGAAACGGCTGTCAGGCGGGCAGGGGGCGATCTCATGCTCGTCACGCAGAACGTCGATAACCTGCACGAAAAAGCCGGCTCGAACGCCCTGCTTCATATGCATGGCGAACTCGCGCGCGTGATGTGCGCCTCATGCGGCGCCAAGGGTGCGTGGGACGAGGATCTCTTCACCGACACCGAATGCTGGCGCTGCGGCAGCAGGGGCGTGCGCGGCCTTCGTCCCGATGTCGTGTGGTTCGGCGAGATGCCCTACGGCATGGACGATATCTATGGCCGCCTGTCGTCGTGCGACCTGTTCGTCTCGATCGGCACGTCAGGCGAAGTCTATCCCGCCGCCGGTTTCGTGCATGAAGCGCGCATGGCCGGCGCCCACACGATCGAGCTGAACCTCGAACCCTCCGCCAACCACCGCGACTTCGGCGAAGGCCGCTACGGCCCCGCCACGCAGGTCGTCGATGAATGGACGCGGGACCTGATCCGCAAGATCAGCCTGTAGGCGACGCGACGTTCAGTCTTCGTCCGCCTGCATCACATCCATCTCTTCGTCCGACCAGCCGAAATGATGGCCCAGCTCGTGGACAACCACGTGCGCCACCAGTTCTTCCAGCGCGATGCCTTCCGTGGCCGCCCATTCATCTATGATGGGCATCCGGTACAGCCACACCATGGGCGGCATCTGTGAAGGCGCCGAATGCATCTCCAGCGTCAGCGCGACGCCGGAATACAGCCCCGTCAGCTCATACGGGTTCTCGATCTTCATCGTGGCCAGGGTTTCGTCGTCCGCGAAATCCTCGACCTTGATTGCAACGGCCCTCGCATGAGTGCGGAAAGGCTCTTCCAGCGTATCAAGCGCCTCGCGCGCCATGGCGGCGATGTCGTCCAGGGAAGGGGCCTTGCCCCATTCCGTGCGTATTACAGGTAAGTCTGCGTCGGTCATGGCGCCTTTGTAATCTGTTGATGCCTGCGACCGAAAGCCATGGCCTTCGGTTGATTGCAGGATAGGGGTTCACAAGTCGCGCCTGACAGGCTTTCTAGCCGCCTGACTTTCTGGAGTTCCGCTTTGTCCATGTCCTTTGAAGGCCTGCGCAATCTGGCCACGACTCTGCGCATCTTTCAAAGAAACGTGCAGGACCGGAAGTGGGAGCCCGAAGCCCCGTACATGAAGGAAGTCGTGCGTCCGGGCGACATCTGCCTGCATTTCGGCGGCTCGGATGGCCGCCATAGCTATCTGCTGTCGAAACAGATCGGGCCCGAGGGCAAGGTCCACATCTACGAACCGTCGAACTATTCGTACAAGATCATGACGCGCCTGATCCGCTGGCACGGCCTGAAGAATGTCACGCCGCACAACGCCGCCATCGGGTCTGCGGAAGGCTCGATGATTCTCTCCGTGCCCCGGAAGATGACCGGCCATCTCGGTCGCGCCTATGGCGTGGTCACGGATGGCGGCCGCACGGCGTCGGACGAAAAACTCGCCACCGGAAACAACACCGAGTTCGTCGATCAGCCCACCGCCGTCACCTCGCTCGATGGCCTGATGGCGAAGGAAAAACTTCCCCGCGTCGATTTCATCCGCTGCGATGTCGAAGGCGCCGAAATCCGCTTCATCGAAGGCGGCCGCAACACGATCGAGCGCGACCTGCCCAGCCTGCTGATCGAGATCCACCCGTTCTCGCTGCAGCGCAATTTCTCGTCGTCCGGCGAGGCGGTGCGCGATTACTTCCTCAATCTCGGCTACCGCATGTGGCAGCTCAACGACGACAACTCGCACATGCACGAGTCAACGCAGATCGACCCCAAGCGCCGCTGGAAGGATTATTTCCTCATCCACCCCAAGCGCGGGAAAGACCTCCCCGAAGGCATGTTCCGCAAGGCGTTCGGGGGGTGAGCCTCGCCTGGAGGCGCCGGCACGGTTGCCCTCCAGGCCGTCTGGCGCGATAAGGAGAACCTAACAGGAACTCCCTCGTCCGCGATGTTTAACGTCTCTCCCGTCTCGCAAGCCTTTGGCGATCCCGTCCCCGCCGGCCGCGCCGCCGAGATCGTGCGCGGCGCACAGCGGATGCTCGCCGAACTCGGCCTCGCCAGCCTCACCGAGGTCACGCTCGCCAACGGTCGCCGCGCCGACGTGATGGCCGTCAGCCCGAAAGGCGAGATCGTCATCCTCGAAGTGAAATCCTGCCTGCAGGATTTCGCCACCGACCAGAAATGGCCCGAATACGCGCCCTACTGCGACCGCTTCTATTTCGCCGTCGACTGCGACTTCCCGAAAGACCGCATTCCCGAACACGCCGGCCTCATCGTGTGCGACAGTTTCGGCGGCGCCATCCTGCGCGAATGCGGACCGGCGCCTCTTAACGCTTCGCGGCGGAAGTCCGTGACATTGTCGTTCGCCCGTCTCGCCGCGGCACGTCTCATGCGAGCAGGGGAGCCCGCTCCCACGTCTGCCGAGCCTTCGATCGCCTAGGACACCTCGACCCGATGCCGTTGCAATACCCTCTCGCTCCCAACGCCCGCGCCGCCCTCGATTCCGAGATCGGCGCGCGGACGATCGCGGAGGCGCGCGAGCTGGCCGATGGCCCGGTCGAACT
>DAIRES010000181.1:0-1878 GCA_036795465.1 Hyphomonadaceae bacterium | reverse complement strand
GCTGCCGCCGCGCGCCGCCGCCGCCGGATTCCCGATCCCAACCAGATGGACCTGTTCGGGCCCGACCAGCAGGAAGCCTCCGATCACCCTGACCATGACGTGGTCAATGTCTCGGAAGACGGGCCTTCGTCGTCCGGCGAAGGCAAGGAAAAGCGCTGAAGGCTTCACCAACGCCTCGCGCCGTGCGTACAAGGCCCTGATGCGATCCAGCGATGGGAGTTCAGACGCGCAACGCAAGCCGGCCGGCGAAATGCTGGGCGATCTCGAACGCACGCGCTACGCAGACCTTCTCGTCCTGATCGCCACGCGCCAGGATCGCGACGCCTTCTCCGAGCTGTTCGCGTATTACGCCCCGCGCGTGAAATCCTACCTGATGCGCCTCGGCGCCGATAACGCCGCCGCCGAAGAGATCGCGCAGGACGTCATGGTCACGGTCTGGCGCAAGGCCGGGCTGTTCGACCGCGCGCAGGCTTCCGTATCGACCTGGATTTTCCGCATCGCGCGAAATCGCCGCATCGATGTTTTCAGGCGCACGAAGAAACCCGATCTCGATCCCGAAGAGCCCATGATCCTGCCCGCCGGCGTCGAGGCGCCGGATGCGCGAATCGAGGCGATGGAAACCGAAACCCGCGTTCGCGCCGCCATGAAAGACCTGCCGGAAGAACAGCTCCTGCTCCTCCGCATGGCCTTCTATGAGGGCCTGTCCCACCGCGAGATCGCAGAAAAGCTGGATGTGCCGCTGGGCACGGTGAAATCCCGCATCCGGCTCGCTTTCGGCAAGATGAAGTCGAGGCTCGACAATGACTGAACATCCCAATGATCGTGTTTTTCAAAGTGATCGGATTTCAAACTGCCTGCGTATGACTTTAGGGGAAGACGGAATAACCCCTCAGCGTGTGTGGAGATGATGAAGGTTACGTCGGCCTCGATGATGGATGATGCCTCCCGCGCCGCCCTGGCGTCGGGCAGGGCGGAGCCATCCCTCGGCCTCTTCCTCGATACGTTGCTCGCCATGCGCGGCATCTCGGAAACCGAAGGCGCCGTCATTGCGGGCGTCGGGTTGGAAACCGAAACCGTCGCTACCCTTTCGCCCAATGCGCTCGACATGGTCTTCGCGGCGATCGAACGCGGGCCTGCGCGGCCAAAGGCGAAGCTCGTTTATGAAGATCTCGGCCAGACGCCGGCCTTCCTGCAGGACGTGATCCTCGCAGCTGAAGCCCGCCATGACTGGCGCCTCGGCGGTCCGGGCATCCGGCGCCTGCCGCTTGGCGTTCCCGGCCATGCGAAGATCGAGATCATCCGCATCGAAGCCGGCACGAAGGTGCCATGGCACACGCACAAGGGTCAGGAACTCACGCTCTGCATCGCCGGCGAATTCTCCGACGACAGGGCCGTCTATGGCCCGGGCGATTTCTCCGTCTATCGTGGCGATGATCGGCACCAGCCGGTGGCGTCAACGGCCGGCCCCGCCTATGCGCTCGCCGTCACCGACGCTGGCCTGAGATTCGAAGGCCTCCTCGGCGCGCTGCAGAAACTGTTCAACGCCTGATCCGCCGACTGCGCTCAACGCTGTAGCCGCAGCCCCACCCACAACCTGTCATCCCGGAAGCACGAAGTGCTATCCGGGACCCATTCCGCCAGCACGACAGCCCATCAATGGATCCCGGCTCTCGCTCCGCTCGGTCGGGATGACAGCGTGAGATGGATCGCACTTCCGCCGAATCCAGAATCCCCAAACCCAACCCAATCAACCCACTAACCCCCGCCAGTTGGGGGATAGAAAAACCTCCATCCCCACCCCCTCTCACCTGAGCGATACTCCCCCCATCGCCTCCGCATGGAGGGCAGTCGCGATGTTCAACGGCGCGGGGGCGATGC
>DAIRES010000021.1:21891-29599 GCA_036795465.1 Hyphomonadaceae bacterium | reverse complement strand
ATGATCAGCCGCATCACGACGTTTGCGTTTGAAGGCGTCGAGGCGCGTCCGATCGACGTGCAGGTTCAACTTTCTGGCGGGGCTAACGCCTTCAATATTGTCGGCCTGCCAGATAAGGCCGTGGGCGAAAGCCGCGAGCGGGTGAGGGCAGCGTTTACAGCGCTTGGGCTCTCGCTACCGCCCGAGCGGACGACCGTCAACCTCGCCCCCGCTGACTTACCAAAGGAAGGCAGCCACTACGATCTCGCCATCGCTCTTGCGATCCTCGCGGCGATTGGCGCCATTCCGCGTGATAGTCTGGAAGGGGTCGCTGCGATCGGCGAACTTGCTCTCGATGGCGCTCTTGCCAGTACTGCCGGCGCGCTTCCCGCGGCGATGGCTGCTGAAGGGATGGAGATGGCGCTTGTCTGTCCTGCTGTGTGTGGGGCGGAAGCCGCGTGGTCAGGCGGGACGGTTCTGGCGGCGCCGACACTCATATCTCTCGTCAATCACTTCAATGGTTCGCGCCCGATCATGCCCGCGAAATCCGGGCCGCTTGCCGATGCAGCACCCGTACCGGATCTACGCGATGTGAAGGGGCAGGACGGCGCCAAGCGTGCGCTTGAGATTGCGGCGGCGGGCGGACACAACCTGCTGATGATCGGCTCGCCCGGTTCAGGCAAGTCGATGCTGGCGCAGCGTCTGCCCGGGCTTCTTCCGCCTTTGTCCGCGCGGGAACTTCTGGAAGTCAGCCAGATACATTCGATTGCCGGGCTTCTTGAACGCGGGCGCCTGTCACGCACGCGCCCCTTCCGTGCGCCGCATCACTCGGCGTCAATGGCTGCAATGGTCGGCGGCGGCATCAAGGCCAAGCCAGGCGAAGCGTCTATGGCGCATCATGGCGTGTTGTTCCTCGATGAGTTGCCGGAGTTCACGTCGCAAGTTCTCGACAGCCTGCGGCAGCCGCTGGAGAATGGCGAGGCGGTAATCTCGCGCGCGAATCGGCATGTGCGCTATCCGTCGCGCTTCCAGCTGATTGCGGCCGCCAACCCCTGCAAATGTGGCGGAGGGGCGGGCGCGTTCGCCTGTCGCAAGGGGCCGGCATGCCAGGCCAATTACTTTTCGCGAATCTCGGGGCCGTTTCTCGATCGCATTGATCTTTTTGTCGACGTCGCGCCGGTCACCGCCACGGATCTGACGCTGCCCCCGCCGTCGGAGGGCACTGCGGAGGCCGCTGCCCGGGTTGCTGTCGCACGCGAACGCCAGATGAAGCGCTATGAGGAATTGTCGGGCAATCGCCGCCCGGTCAATGCGGATGCGCCGTCATCTGATGTCGATACCATCTGCGCTCTGGATGAGAACGCTCGCGCGCTGGTGGCGAAGGCCGCTGAACAGCTGTCCCTGTCTGCGCGCGCCTATCATCGGATACTCAAGGTTGCGAGGACCATTGCTGATCTTGATGGCGCGGGAAGTGTCGCGCGTGTTCATGTGGCCGAAGCGCTGAACTACCGTTTCCGCCCGGCCGTGAGCCCCGTTTCCAACCGCAGTGGCGCAGTTTCCGGGTTGATCGCCTGATAAAATCGCCGCTGTCGTGGGCTTCTTGCTGCACCGGACTGCATTGTTAATTCTCTGGTGAGCGCGGCGCCCACAGTGTCCGGTCATGGATCACGCGCCTGAAAAACCCGGAGCTGACGGGCCGGAAGCAGCAGCGGCAAATGTTCTTGCCGCCACCGCTCGCGGCTGGCCGGGCGCAGCCCTCGCGATCGGTTCGAATGGCGTTGTTCTCTCCGCCAGCGCATTGTCCGGCCTCACAGCAGGTATGAGGGCGCCATTTGATCTGCCCACCGCGCCCATCGCGTCGCAGATCGTCGATCGCGCCGGCCGTCACTGGCGCCTTTCGGCGCCGGTAGGGACCGTTCGTCTCGCGACGGCCGATCTTCGCGAAGAGCCAGACGCGGCGCATCGCTTCACCGCCGCCGTCAGTCACGAAATCAGAACGCCGCTCAACGGCATCCTGGGCATGGCCGCCCTGCTGGAGGAAGGCGATCTGTCGCCGGCTCAGCGCGATTATGCCGGCGCCATCCGCAAGTCCGGCGCGCGGCTGCTGGATCTGCTCAACAATGTACTCGACTTTTCGCGCATGGAGGCGGGCGATATTCCGCTTGATGCGGCGCCCTTCGATCTGTCCGATCTCGTACAGGATGTTGCTGAACTTCTGGCTCCGCGCGCGCATACGTCGGGTATCGATATCGCCGCCATTGTTCATCCCGACCTGCCGCAGCGGATGATCGGCGATGCGGGTCGCCTGCGTCAGATCCTGTTCAACCTTGCGGGCAACGCTGTCAAATTCACGGAGACAGGCGCAGTCCTGATCGAAGCGCGCCCGGGCGAGGGCGGCTCAGGCCTTGAACTCGTGGTTCGCGACACCGGTGCTGGCGTTCCTGAACATGCGCGTGCGCGACTGTTCGATGCGTTCAGCCAGGTCAGCGCTGCCGATGCCAGACGTGACGGTGGCGTAGGGCTTGGTCTTGCGATTGTCGCGCGCCTGGTCGCAGCCATGAAAGGCAAGGTGAGCCTGTCGTCGTCTTACGGCTGTGGCGCCATGTTCGTGGTCGAACTGCCGCTGGCAGCGGGGCCGCAGCCGCCCGCGCCGGCGCGCGTGCGGTCACGCCGTCCTCTTCATGTTGCGATTGACCTGCCACCGGCGTCGCGCCTCGCGATCATGGCCGCGCTCGCCCACGGCAACGGATGTCTTGTCGACGATCCGGCAGAGGCCGACCTTGTCATTCTTGATGCGGCTTTGCCGCCTGCACGGATCGAGGCCATTGCGCGCCGCAAACGCACGCTTGTTGTATTGCGCCCCGGCGATCGATCGCGGCTCGAAACGTTCCGCGAGATGGGGTGTGCGGGGTATCTTATCCGCCCGCTGCGCACCGCATCGATTGTCGAGCGGATCGGCCTTACGCTTTCCGGCGCAATCCAGTCCGAACCGCACGCCGAACAGCGCAAGCCTGGCGAGGCCGGTTCAGTCCTGATCGCCGATGATAATGCTGTAAACGCACTGCTTGCGCGCAGCGCCCTTACTGCCGCCGGATTCCGCGTCGACACTGCTGGAACCGGGGCTGAAGCGCTGGAAAGAATGACCGAAACGCTCTATTCCGTGGTGTTCATGGATATCCGTATGCCGGTGATGGATGGTCTGGAGGCGACGCGCCGTATCCGCCGCTTGCCCGGGCCCGCGTCTGAAACGCCGATCATTGCTCTCACGGCGGATATCGATCCCGAGTTGGAAGATCGCGCGCGTGATGCCGGCATCTCGCAGCTTGCCGCCAAACCAATAGACCCCCCGCGTCTTCGCGCTCTTGCAACACGTTGGGCGCACCAGGGCAGGCGGGCCGCTGAATGACCGAAGATATCGCGTCCGCTCCGGTCGAAGGTGGAAAGCGAAAGCGTAGCCGCGCCGAATACGTGATGTATGGCCTCGGGTTTGCCAGTGGTCTTCCATTCGCACTGCTATCGGGCTCGCTTGGCGTGTGGCTGACTAATGCGGGGCTCAGCTTCGGCGCAATCGGGGCGCTGTCCTGGATCGGTCTGTTCTACGCCTTCAAGTTCATCTGGGCGCCGACGTTTGACTGGTTGGTTCCGCCCTTCGCCAACACGATGGGACGGCGCAAGGCGTGGATGGCGATCTGTCAGGTCGTCATCGTGCTCTGCCTGTTCGGCATGACATTCGTTGATCCGCGCGAGAATATCGTCCTGTTCGCCATGTTCGGCGTCGCCGCTGCCTTCGCTTCGGCGAGTCAGGATATCGTGATTGACGCCTGGCGCATCGAGACAGCGACCGATCCCAAGATGCTCGATCGCATGTCGGTGCAGTATCAGATGGGTTATCGCCTCGCCGCTCTGCTGGCGGGCGCCGCCGCTCTCCTGTTGACCGACATGTGGAGAACCGCCGCCGACCCGGCAGCTGGCTGGCCTCCCACAGTGATCATCTTGTCGGTGTTGATGGCGACAACGCTGGCTGCGACATGGTTTGCTCCAGAGCCCGTTTTCCGTGCGCCGGTTGCGACGGGTGAGATGGATGCAAATACGCAGAAGTTGCGTACCCGGTCCGCGATTCCTGTCGCCGCCGGCTGGGCAATT
This sequence comes from Hyphomonadaceae bacterium, assembly GCA_036795465.1. Lineage (GTDB taxonomy): Bacteria > Pseudomonadota > Alphaproteobacteria > Caulobacterales > Hyphomonadaceae > UBA7672. The sequence goes on along the minus strand of DAIRES010000021.1, from coordinate 25,477 downwards.
TCGGCCATCGTTCTTCTAGGCTTCATGTTCTATTCGCTGGCCACGCCGTCGGCGAACTTTGCGGTATTTCGCGACGCGGCGACCCCGTGGATCCTGCTACTGACCATTGGCGCTCCGCTGGCGGTATCGTTCTGGCTGGCGCGTAAGCCTGGCGTGATAGAAGCGCCGATGAAGCCAAAATCCTTTACCGATGCACTGTTCGAGCGCGTGCTGGCGCCGATGGCTGATCTCGTGCGCCGGTACTGGCTGTGGGCGCTCCCCGTGCTCCTGCTCGCGATGACGTATAGGATCGCGGATTCGATCTGGGGGTCGTTCGCCCAACCGTTCTACATCGCTATCCTCGGCAACTCGAACTCCGACGTCGCGGTCTCGCAAAAGCTGATCGGCGTGGCGATGACCATGGGTGGCATCGCCCTCGGCGGCCTCGGCGTCGCCGTGATCGGCCGGATGTGGGCGCTGGTTCTTGGCGCCGTGCTGGCTGCTGTCACCAACCTTCTTTACGCTGACCTTGCCTACGGCGCTGCATGGACCAACGAGTTCCTGCGCGTCACCGGCGTCGGTTCTTTCCTGGACTGGCTGATCGGCGGCATCGTTGGCGGCGTGAACTCGACGGGCGCGACCGTGTTTCAGGCCGTCACGCCGGGGGCCAAGATCAACCAGCTCACCGTCGTGATCGCGATGGAGAATCTCGCCGGTGGTTTCGCCAGTGCGGTTCACATCGTCTGGCTCTCTTCCATCGTCAACAAGCGCTACGCTGCTGTGCAGTATGCGCTGTTCGGGTCGCTTGCCATGCTGATCGGCGTGATCTTCCGTCCGCGCATTGGCGAATACGTCGACGCGGTGAAAGACATGGGCCTTGCGGCACAGGCCGCGCGCTTTGCCGACGTGTTCAACCTCGCCATGTGGATCGGTTTCTTCGCCGTGGCGCTCTGCTTCGTCGAAATGTATCGGCAGGCGCAGGAAAAGAAGAACGCTTCGGCAAAACCCGAAGCGCCCCAACCGGCTGAATAGTTTCGATCAGTCGTTGGTGTTGTAGGCCGCAAAAGCCGCGAGGTTCACGATATCCTGCGCGGTGGCGTCAAGCTGCGCGATCTGCACCGACGATGAGAGGCCGACCAGCAGCGGCCCCACCACAGTCGCCCCGCCCAGCGCCGCAGCGATCTTTGTCGAGATCGCAGCCGAGTGGATCGCCGGCATCACCAGCACGTTTGCGGGTCCCGTCAGGCGGCAGAACGGATAGAGCCGCCGCGCTTCCGGGTTCAGAGCCACGTCAACGGCCATCTCGCCGTCGTACTCGAAGCCGACATCCCCCTTGGCATCCAGCAACGCCACGCCATCGCGAACCTTCTCCATCCGCTCGCCAGGAGGGTTGCCGAAGGTGGAGTAGGAAACAAACGCCAGCTTCGGCGTGAAGCCGAGCTTCTTGGCGGCGCGCGCCGCCGAGATCGCGATTTCGGCAAGGTCCTGCGCGCCCGGCATTTCGGTGACGCTGGTGTCCGCGATCAGCATCGGCCCCTGTTTGCCGATCAGGATCGACACGCCGATCGGGCGCACATCCTCGCGCTTGTCGATGGCAAGCAGGATATCCGAAAGCGAAGTGGCGTAGTTGCGGGTGACGCCCGTGACCATACCGTCCGCATGACCCAGCGCCACCATGCAGGCGCCGAACACGTTCCGATCCTGATTGATCAGGCGCTGCGCATCACGCTGCAGATAACCGTGCCGTTGCAGGCGCTTGTATAGGAAGCTGGTATAGGCCTCGTTTTGATCCGAGATGCGCGCGTTGACAATTTCCAGCTCGCCAACCGGAAGCCCGATCAGCTGCATCGAGCGCGTGACCTGCTCTTCGCGCCCGACAAGGATCGGCTCGCCCAGTTCCTGCGTCTTGAATTGCCAGGCGGCGCGGATCACGGCCGGCTCTTCGCCTTCGGCAAACACAATGCGCTTGCGCTTCTCGCTGCGCACTTTTCCGTAGATGCGCTGCAGGAAGCTCGCGGCCGGATCGAGGCGCTGCGCGAGTGAATCGCGATAAGCCTGCATGTCTGCGATCGGCTTGCGGGCAACGCCAGTGTCCATCGCGGCCTGCGCCACCAGCGGCGGCACATACCAGATCAGGCGCGGATCAAACGGGGCAGGGATGATGTAGTCCGGCCCGAAAGTGGGACGTGCGCCAGCATAAGCTGCCGCAACTTCATCCGGCACGTCTTCGCGCGCCAGCTGCGCCAACGCCTTGGCGGCGGCGACCTTCATTTCCTCGTTGATCGTCCGCGCTCGCACGTCGAGCGCGCCGCGGAAGATGTAGGGGAAGCCCAGAACGTTGTTGATCTGGTTCGGATAATCCGACCGGCCGGTTGCGATAATCGCATCGGAACGCACTTCGCGAATGTCCTCCGGCGTGATTTCCGGATCAGGGTTCGCCATCGGGAAAATCATCGGGTTCTTCGCCATGGACTTCACCATGTCCTTCGACACGGTGCCCTTGGCCGAAAGCCCCATGAACACGTCCGCGCCTTCGAAGGCTTCAGCCAGCGTGCGCTTCTTGGTTTTCACTGCGAAGCCCGACTTGAACTGGTCCATCCCCTCCGTGCGGCCCTCGTAGATGACGCCGGTGCGGTCCACCATCAGGATGTTGTCGCGCTTGACGCCGAGATGCCGGATCAGTCCGGCGACGGACAGGCCCGCCGCGCCAGCGCCTGAAATCACGACCTTCACGTCACTCAGCTGGCGGCCCGTGATCTTGCACGCATTGATAAGGCCGGCCGTGGCGATGATCGCCGTGCCATGCTGGTCGTCATGGAACACCGGGATGTCGAGCTTCTCGCGCAGCTCGCTTTCGATGATGAAGCACTCGGGCGCCTTGATATCCTCAAGGTTGATCCCGCCCCACGTGGCTCCGATGGCCCGCACGCAGTCGATGAATTTCTGCGGATCTTTCTCGTCCACCTCGATATCGATCGAGTCGACGTCAGCGAAACGTTTGAAGAGCACAGACTTGCCCTCCATCACCGGCTTCGAAGCCATAGGCCCCAGATCGCCAAGGCCGAGAATAGCCGTGCCGTTGGTGATGACGGCCACCATGTTGCCCTTCGACGTGTAGTCGTAGGCCAGCTCCGGATTGGCGGCGATCGCCAATACTGGAATCGCGACGCCGGGCGAGTAGGCCAGCGAAAGGTCCTTCTGCGTCGCCATGGGCTTGGTCGGCGTTACCGACAGCTTTCCGGGCTGTGGATATCGATGGAAAGCCAGCGCTTCTTCGTCGGTATAGTTGGGGCGTTTGGAGGTCATGTATTCGGTCAGGGCTTTTGTACTTGAGGGCGAGCGCTTGGGTCACTAGGCAGGGGCTCGTCCGGGAAAATGCGGTCCGAGCGAGGCAGGCGGGCATTCAGCCGTAATCGGGGTTCGAATCAAGCGTGAAGGGGCCTGAATCCACCGTCACGGGGCAAGAAGTTTCCCCAGCGACCCTCTCAACCGAGGGGGCGACGCCCTTCATGGCCCAATATCTCGAGATGAAGCGCAATCATCCCGATGCGCTTCTCTTCTTCCGGATGGGCGATTTCTACGAATTGTTCTTCGACGATGCGGTTCT
>DAIRES010000021.1:0-21791 GCA_036795465.1 Hyphomonadaceae bacterium | reverse complement strand
GCCATCGGCATCGCCGGGGGAGGGCGCGAGGCTGCGCTGGCTATCGCCGACGTCTCCACCGGGCGTTTCGAGGTCTTCAATCTTGCCCCGGCCGTTCTGGAAGATGTGCTTTCGGCGGTCGGTCCGCGCGAAGTGCTGGTGGCGGACAGCGTCATGGCTCATGCCGACGTGGCGCGCGCTACCCAGGGTCTGACTCTCACCCCACGCCCGGATGCCCGTGCAGACGCGAAACTCGGCGAGCGTCTGGTGAAGCTGGCCTATGGCGTCTCGACGCTTGATGGCTTTGGATCATTTTCCCGCGCCGAGCTGATCGCGTGCGGGCTGCTTTTCGATTATCTCGCACTGACACAGGCAGGCGGGCAGGCGCGGCTCGACCCGCCGCTGCGCTCTGCCCCTGACGCTTTTCTTGCGATCGACCCCGCAACACGCGTGAGCCTGGAAATCGAGCGTTCGTCGCGCGGTCAGCGTCAGGGTTCGCTGGTTGCCTCCATTGACCGCACTGTAACGGCCGCTGGTGCGCGCCTGCTTGCATTTCGGCTTGGCCGCCCTTCGCGCTATGCAGCCGAGATCGAGCGGCGTCTCGATGCGGTCGCCTTCTTTCTTGATGCGACCGAGCGTCGTGAGTTCGCCCGCGATGCGCTGAAACGCGCCAGTGATCTCGAGCGCTCGCGCATGCGGCTTTCGCTGCGCCGGGGCGGGCCGCGTGACCTTGCGGCGCTCGCCGCTTGCTTGTCGGTGGGCGAGCAGATCTGCGCTGACCTTTCATCACAAGACCAGCCGCCGGAAGAAATTGCCTCCGCATGTGCGGCGCTGACGCTTGCTGACAAGCCAAAGCTCGCGGCCTTCGCCCAGCAGGTCGCTGCGGCACTGGCGCGAGAACTGCCTGTGCAGTCACGCGACGGCGGCTTCATCGCGCCGGGCTATGACCCGGCGCTCGATGAAACGCGGTCGCTGAAGGAAGACGCGCGCGGCGTGATCGCCCGGCTTGAGGCCGAATACTCAACAGAAACGGGCATTTCTGGCCTGCGGATCAAGCACAACAACGTGATCGGTTACTTCATCGAGGTGAACGCAAGGCACGGCGACGTACTGATGAAGCCGCCACTCGCTGCGACCTTCATCCACCGCCAGACCATGGCCAACGCCATGCGTTTCTCGACGACCCAGCTCAATGAGCTTGAAGCGAAGATCAGCCGTGCCGATGGCGAGGCTCTGGCTCGCGAGCTTGACATCTTCAATCGCTTTGTCGCCGAAGCCGATGCGCTCGGACCACAGCTTGCCATGGTGGCAGATGGCCTTGCCCGGCTTGATGTTGCGGCAGCCAACGCAGAGTGGGCAGCGGAAGCTTCTGCTGTCCGGCCGGAACTGTCCGCCACGCCGGTATTCGAAGCCGAAGGCGCGCGCCATCCCGTCGTCGAGGCCGCGCTGCGGGCGTCAGGGCAAGGCTTCACGGCGAACGACTGCCGTCTCGATGCGAGCGGCGAGTTCGGCCCGCGCCTTATGCTGATCACCGGCCCCAACATGGCCGGTAAATCCACCTTCCTGCGCCAGAACGTTCTGCTCGCAATTCTTGCCCAGGCGGGCTGCTATGTCCCGGCGCGAAAACTGCGCCTCGGTCTGGCCGATCGCATCTTCTCGCGCGTTGGCGCCTCTGACGACCTGTCTCGTGGCCGCTCCACCTTTATGGTCGAGATGATCGAGACGGCTGCGATCCTGAACCAGGCGACGGCCAGCTCGATCGTCATTCTTGACGAGGTCGGCCGCGGCACGTCGACATGGGATGGTCTCGCCATCGCCTGGGCGGCGGTGGAGCATCTGCATGAGGTCAACGGATGCCGCGCCTTGTTCGCTACGCATTATCACGAACTCACTGGCCTCGCTGACACGTTAAAAGCCTGCGCCAACGCAAGCCTGCGCGCGCAGGAGTGGGGCGGCGAACTCGTCTTCCTGCACGAAGTGAAGCCCGGTCCAGCCGATCGTTCCTACGGCGTGCAGGTGGCCAAGCTGGCCGGTCTGCCCGCCGCCGCCGTCCGTCGCGCCGAAGCTGTGCTGAAGAAGCTGGAGGCCAAGGAGGGCGGGGCAAAACGGCTGGAGGAGCTGCCGCTGTTTGCCGCCTTCACCGCAGCGCCGCCAGAGACGCGCGCCCCTTCCGAAGCCGACAAGCTTCTGACCGTGCTCGACCCGGACACGCTGACGCCGAAAGAGGCGCTTGAGCTGGTCTATAAGCTCAAGAAACTAACCTAGCATAACTCGCCACATCGATGGTGAAATGCGCCACCCACATGGCGAAAAGCGCCCTCAATGTGCTTTGGTGCATCATCATAAATTAAAAAAATCCAGTAAAAACAATGACTGATACAGTTAAGAAAGTCTGGCACGGAGGTTGCAAACAAGTCTTCAACGGCGAGGCCCACTAGAAGGCGCAGCCGAAAAACAAGAAACGGAGACAAGAAAATGAACGGTCTGATCAAACAAACCTCGCTCGACAGCATCAACTTCTTCGGCTCGCTCGCCATCGCAATCTCAGGCGTCGCACTGATGCTCTACGTGATGACGAACGGCATCGGCGGCGGCATCGCCTAGGCGCTAGGCGGGCTTCCTCCCAACAAAAAGACGACCGGCGGGCACACAGAAGGCGCTGCCGGAAACAAGAAACGGAGACGACAATGAACGGTCTGATCAAACGCACGAAGCTCGACGGCGCGAACGACATCGCCAGCCTTGCGATTGCCCTCTTCAGTATTTCGGCTGTGCTCTACGTGATCGCGACGGCGTTCACCGGCGGCGGAGTGGCCTGAACCCACTCCCAAGCTGAAACGATCCAGCCAACGACCGGCCAGCCGCTCCCCCGGCTGGCCGGTTTTGCTTGTCAGCGCAGCACTTGCTCAACAGCGCCGATCGCCTGGGCCAGTCTTTGCTCTGCCGTTCCAGAGATGCGGATGAAGTTCGCATTACGAGCAACAAGCTCGCGCTCGCAGGCGCGATGAAACCTCAGTCGCGCTTCGGGGTCGCCAAAATACCGTACGCTGTCGCGGACCCAGGGCAGGTCGATATCGCAGAACAGGTAGAGGTCGGGATAGTCGTCAAACCTGTCAAACCATGGATCGCGATAGCCTGCCAGAATGTCAGACCAGATCGCGGTCAGCACCGGATCGGTGTCTTCGATCAATAGGTTTCCTGCTTCGCGCTCGGCAGTGCGTCGCAGCTCCAGGTGTCCACGCGCGATGTTCAACATGTCCTCGGCCGTCGAGGCGTTCTGACCATGCTGCTCAGTATAAGTTCGACCGTATTCAGGAACCACGACAGCGTTGAAATGCTGGCCCAGCTGCGCCCCCAGCGCGCTCTTGCCGGTGGATTCCGCGCCGAACAGCGTGACGCGTTTCGGGCCGCGATGCGTTGTTCCGGTCATGCCGCGCTCTCATATCCGCGCATCTCCCTGCGCCATTCCCACCAGCCCCAGAAGCCGTTGAAAAAGAAGAAAGCGTACAGCGCCGTGTAGAGCCAAAGCGCTTGCGAGGCGTACACATATACAGAGATGGCGTTGATCACGATCCAAACATGCCAGTTCTCGATCCGCTTTCGGCTCAGCAGGATCTGGGCGACAATGCTGAGCGCGAGAATTGAGGCGTCGCCCAGCGCCATGTTGGCGTCCGTATAGGTCTCGAGCGCGAAGGCGGCTGCTGCCGCAAACCCAAGCGCGATCAGGCACGAAGCGGCGACAATCCCAAGGTTTGTGGATCTGATCTTCGGCCGGCGGCTGTCTTCGCCCCGCAGCCAGTACCACCAGCCATAGACCAGAACGGCGATGAAGAACGGTTGCAGGACGGCGCTTGAATAAAGCCCCGCGCCCCAGAACACGAAAAATCCCAGCCCCGTACCGGCAATCCCGAACGGGAACTGCCAAAGGCTCCGTTTCACCGACAGAATGACGGACACCAGCGTCAGCGCCGTGGCGGCGATCTCCAGCAAATCCATGATATCGGCCCCGGTCTCTTCCCGCTTGGAACCTGCCTCGCGAAGCGGGATCGGGCAATTGTCGGCATTTTACCTGCCTTCTCGGGAGGTCTGCGCGTCTTGACCGCTGACCGTCCTGCTGTTGCAAGGCATGAAACAAGGTTAGAGAACCGGCATGATCGACGCCGACCCGGCTTCAGAGTTGCCAAATCCCGCCCGCCAAGGCCCGGCCAAGCCCGGCCCGTGGAGGATTGCCGATATTGTCGACGGCCGGAAGCTGCGCATCCAGCTGACAGCGGCCGCTCTGGATAACGGGTCCGATCCGATCGCCCAGCGCAAGCGCGCACTCGACCTCATCCATGCCGCCCTGTTCCGTGGCCGCATGATCGCGCAGGAGCGATTGGAAGAGGGGGCCGACGGCCTCGACACCGCCGCCCTCATGTCGGCGGTGATGGATGAGGCGCTCTCCGCGCTTTATGATTTTACCGTCGTCCACATCTTCCGTGCTCACAATCCGACCGAAGCAGAACGCATGGCCGTGGTGGCGGTTGGCGGCTATGGCCGCAGCGTCCTCGCGCCGTCGTCCGACGTCGATATTCTGTTCGTCCGCAACTACAAGCAGACCGCCTGGGCCGAGAGCGTCATCGAGTACATGCTCTATGCGCTGTGGGATATTGGCCTGAAGGTCGGGCACTCCTTCCGCACCATCGATGAGTGCGTGAAGCTCTCGAAGGAAGACGTCACGATCCGCACGTCGATCCTCGACAAGCGTTTCCTGTTTGGCGACCGCGGCGTTTACGACAAGCTGGCTGAGCGCTTCCAGAAAGATGTCATCGCCGGACGCGGCGCCGAATTCGTCGCCGCCAAATTGCAGGAGCGCGCTGATCGTCACGCACGCGAGGGCGACTCCCGATATCGCGTCGAGCCGAACGTCAAGGACGGCAAAGGCGGACTTCGCGACCTTCAGACATTGTTCTGGCTCGCCAAATATATCCACGGCGGCAAGACGTTGCAGCAAGTGCTCGACAATTCCGCGTTCACGCCGGCCGACAAGGCGATCTTCCTGCGCGAGGCGCGCTTTCTCTGGACGGTGCGATGCCATCTGCACTTCCTTACCGGCCGCGCTGAAGAACGTCTGTCGTTCGACCTGCAGCCGGAAATGGCGACGCGCATGGGCTACACCGCGCGCCAGAACGTCAACGCGGTTGAGCGCTTCATGAAGCGCTACTTCCTCGCTGCCAAGGAAGTCGGCGCGCTTACCCGCATCCTGTGCGCCAAGCTCGAGATAGATGAGAAAAAGCGGCCGGGTGGTCGCCCGCGTTTCCTTGGCGGCCCGGCGGCAAAGCCGCTGAAGGAGGAGGGCTTCGCCATCGATGGCGGCCGCATCACGATCACCGACCCGGAAATGTTTGTATCCGACACGCGCAAACTGCTGCGCCTGTTCTGGCTGGCCAACGAGCGCGATCTGGACATCCACCCCGAAGCGATGACGGCGGCGCGGCGCTCACTGTGGGCGGTTACCCGTCAGGCCCGCATCGACGATGATTCCCGCGCGATGTTTCTCGATATCGTCTCGGGCAAGAACCATTCGAACCGTGTCCTGCCCCTCATGAACGAAGCCGGCGTACTCGGCCGCTTCCTTCCCGAATTCGGCCGTATCGTCGGCCAGACCCAGTTCAACATGTACCACCACTTCACGGTGGACGAGCACACGCTGAAAGCTGTCGAAACCATCCACGATATCGAGCGTGGAACGGAAAAGAATCTTCACCCGCTTTCGACCGAACTCTTCCCCAAGATCCAGAAGCGCCGCGCTCTCTATCTTGCGATGCTTTTGCACGACACGGGCAAGGGCAAAGGCGATCAGCAGATCGAAGGCGCCAAGCAGGCGAGAGCGGCTGCGCTCCGCCTCGGTCTGCCGGAGGACGAGGCCGAGCTTGTCGCCTGGCTTGTCGGTAACCACCTCGAAATGAGCGACACGGCGCAGCGCCGGGATATTTCCGATCCGCAGACGATCGCGAAATTCACCGAGCGCGTCGGCAATCTTGAGCGCCTGCGCCTGCTGCTGATCCTTACCGTCGCAGATATCCGTGCCGTGGGCCCGGGCGTCTGGAATGGCTGGAAGGGTCAGCTGCTGCGCGATCTCTACTACGCCACCGAAGCCGCGCTTCGCGGCGGCCGTACCGACGAGCACAGTGTTCGCTCGCAGCTTGCCGATCGGGCGGAAGCTGCCCGCGCGCTTCTCGCAGATCGCATTGGCCCCACGCCTCAGCTTGCCGCGATCGAAGCTGCCTACTGGACCAGTTTTCCGCCGGAGACTCAGGCCCGGCATGCCGCCGCCCTGGCGAAGGATGGCGGCCAGCCGATCGTGGTCGGCTCCAACGTCGATGCCGGACGCTCCACGACCGAAATCCTGGTGTCGGCCCCTGATCGTCCGGGTCTGTTCGCTGACCTTTGCGGTGCGCTCAGTGCCGCCGGCGCCAACATCGTTGCTGCTCACCTGTATGAATCCGGCGAAGACCGCGTGCTCGACGTTTTTGAGGTGCAGGATTCGCGCGGCCAGCCGCTCGGCTCGGATCATCCCCACGCGCTGGAGCGCATCCTGGCGGATCTGAGAGCTGCTGCTGCGGGTGGCGAGGGTGTAAAGAAGCCTGGCAAGGCGCCTGCAACCAGCCGCCGCCACGCCGCCTTCATCATTTCGCCGACCGTGCTGATCGACCGCACCGCCTCAGCCGATTCGACGGTCATCGAGGTGTCGGGACGGGATCGTCCGGGACTGCTCTACGATATCGCCCGCGAACTTGCGGATTCGCGCCTGTCCATCCGGTCTGCCCATGTCGGGGCGTATGGCGAGCGAGTTCATGACGTTTTCTATGTCGAGCAGCTCGCCGGCGGCGTGATGCCGCCCGAGATGGATGAAACACTGAGTTCACGACTTGAGCAGATATTGCGCTCTCATTCGCCCACGGCGCCGCGCATACCCGCCCATACGCTTGCGCGCGCCCCGGCGTCGTTCGACCGATAGCCGGAACCGCCCATGTCGCTTGCCCGCAATGTCTTCGTGCAGACCTTCTTCACGTTGGGAAGCCGCGTGCTGGGCTTCGGGCGCGATCTCGCGCTGAATGCGCGTTTCGGCGGGCAGGGGCCGTTGATGGACTGCTGGGCCACGGCTCAGATGCTGCCCAACCTCTTCCGTCGCCTGTTCGCTGAAGGCGCCTTCGCCCAGGCCTTCGTGCCGGTCTTCGCGACATCCCGCACCACGGATGGCCCCGCCGAAGCTGACCGGATCGCCTCGCAGGCCATGGCCTTCATTATCACGGTCGTGGCGGTGGTCTGCATCGGTTTCGAAGTTGCGATGCCGTGGCTGATGCCGGCACTGCTGTCGGCTTATGTCGACGATCCGGATACCCTCGCCATCGCCACGCTGATGGCCCAGCTCACCATGCCGTATCTCGTCTGCATGACGCTCGCCTCGCTGCTCTCCGGCGTTCTCAACACGATGGGGCGTTTCGCGTTGACTGCAGGGGCGCCGATCCTGCTTAATGTCTGCACGCTCGTGCCGCTGCTCCTGATACCGGATCGCGACACCGCCGCGCTCGCCACGGCGACTGCAGTTACCGTTTCGGGCGTGCTTCAGTGCATCCTGCTATGGTGGGGCTCGCGCAGGCTTGGCGTCGATCTGCGCGTCGGCTTTCCAGTCGTCAGCAAGGGCGTGAAGCGTATGCTCGCCATTGCCGTCCCCGGCGCCATTGCCGGCGGCGCGCTGCAGGTGAATACGCTGGTCACGCAGATGCTGTCGGGATCCGACGAAGGCGCACGTTCGGTTCTCTACAACTCGGACAGGCTCTATCAGCTTCCGCTCGGCCTCATCGGCGTGGCCGTTGGTCTCGCTCTCGTTCCGCGACTGACGCGGCACTTTGCGGAGAACGATCAGGCCGGCGCGGATCGCACCATGGATGATGGTATCGGCCTCTCCATGGCGTTCACCCTGCCGGCCGCCGTGGCTCTGCTGGTCATGCCGTTCTTCATCATAGACGCCACCGTCACGCGCGGCGCCTTCACCAGCGCCGACGCGCAACGTACGGCCGAAGTGCTGCGGCAGTTTGCCTGGGGCGTTCCCGCCTTTGTTCTGCTGAAGGTCTTCACGCCGCCATTCTTCGCACGCCAGAAAACCAAAGTGCCGATGCAGTACTCGCTTGTCTCGGTGGTCGTGACGATCGCGATCGGTTCGACCTTGTGGTTTTGGCTGCCGACCGTCGGGATCGATGGCGCTATTGGCCTTGGCATCGCGACGAGCGCATCGGCGTGGCTCAACGTCTTCATGCTGGCCGGAAGGCTTGCCAGCGATGGCGCTTACCGCATGGGCGCGCGCGTCTGGTCGCGGATTTTCCGTCTCGGACTTGCCACCGCCCTGATGGGCGCCTTCGCCGGTGTGTGTGCATGGCAGTACGAACTGCTCGCTCGCGTGCTCTGGCACAAGGAGATCGCGGTGCTGGTCGTGATGTTCCTCGGCGTCATCATCTACGCGGCGGCGGCTCTCGCTTTCCGTGCGATCTCCCTTGCCGAGATCAAGGGCTCCCTGCGTCGTGAGAAGGGCGCAGCCGGCGTCGCCTTGCCGGGAGGCGGCGAGGGCTGATAAAGCCCCGTCCCCGAGGATAATATCATGGCTGAGCAATCCCCCGTCGCCTACACCGGCCCGCAGCGCGTCTTTTCAGGCGTGCAGCCGTCAGGAAGCCTGCACCTCGGCAACTATCTCGGCGCGCTCGTGAAGTTCGTGGCGATGCAGGATCAGATGCCCTGCATCTTTTGTGTCGTCGACCTGCACGCGATCACCGTTCCGCAGGACCCACAGCTCCTGGCTGCCCAGACGCGCGAGATCGCAGCGGCTTACATCGCGTCAGGGATCGACCCGAAGAAATCGATCGTCTTCGCGCAATCGTCGGTGTCGGTGCATTCGGAACTCGGCTGGGTCTTCAACTGCGTCGCCCGCATGGGCTGGGTCGAACGTATGACGCAGTTCAAGGACAAATCGTCGGGCAAGGACGCCGAAAACATCTCGGTTGGTTTGTTCGATTATCCCGTGCTGCAGGCTGCAGATATTCTTGCCTACAAGGCCACGCATGTGCCGGTCGGCGAGGACCAGAAGCAGCACCTCGAACTGTCGCGTGATATCGCCGGCAAGTTCAATCGCGATTTCAACGCGCCCGGTTTCTTCCCGCTGCCCGAGCCGATGTATCAAGGCCCCGGCGCGCGCATCATGTCGCTCAAGGACGGCTCGAAGAAGATGTCGAAGTCGGATCCGTCCGACGCCTCACGCATCAACCTGCTCGACACCGCAGACGATGTCGCGAAGAAGATCAAGCGCGCGACTTCCGATTCCGACGCGCTTCCGTCTGAAGTGAAGGGTCTTGAAGGCCGCAACGAAGCCGCCAACCTCGTCGGCATCTATGCCGTCCTTGCCGGCAAGTCCGAAGCTGATGTCCTCGCTGAGTTCGGGGGCAAGGGGTTCGGTGTCTTCAAGCCGGCGCTTGCAGATCTGGCCGTCGCCAAGCTGGGCCCTGTCGCAGACACCATGCGCCGCCTGATGAACGACCCGGCCGAGGTCGACGCGATCCTTCGCAGCGGCGGCGAGCGCGCCAACGAAATTGCCCAGCCCGTCATGGAAGAAGTTCGCCGCGTCATCGGTTTCTGGAGGCCGTAAGCCGCTTCCCGCGTCAGTGACCCTCTGGCGCATTCCGCCGGGCCGGAGCGATCACTATCTCTGACTCCAACAAGGGGAGGCCGCATTGAAGCGATTGATCGCCGCCATCGCGCTGGGCCTCGCCGCCTGCGGGCAGGGCGCTGCCTCTATTGCAGTCGATGATACGCAGTACCGGGCGCCGCTCGGGGCTTCGGGAATCGGTGTCGCCTATTTTTCGATCACGTCCCCGGAGGCCGACCGGATCGTGGGCGTCTCTTCGCCTCAGGCCGATCACATCGAGATGCACACATCTGTGAGCGAGGGGACTCAGGTCTCGATGAAGCGCCTCTATGAGGTTGAGCTTCCGGCGGGCAAACCTGTCATTTTTGGGCCTAACGGCATGCATCTGATGGTTTTCTCGCCAAAGCCGCTGGCAGAGGGCGCCACATTTCCGATCCAAATCGACCTGCAGTCTGGGCGCAGTGAAACCTTTTCATTCCATCCTGCGTTAAGCGGTCGGTAGGGCGTTGGTAACTACACATTAGCGAATATTGGGTTGAGGTTAATGACGGACCACTTCACGGTTCGCATCTGCCGGTAGCCGGGGCTGGGCGATGTCAGTTTTGAAGCTGCGCCGCGACATGGTCGTGGTCGATGACGAGCCGGCAACCGACACGGTCGCCGAGATCGAGAAGCCGTTTCCGCTCCGCAAGATCGAGCCGGAAGATGCAAACATCATCGAAGGCGAACTGACCGAGCCGTCAGACGATCACGACGACGAAGATCATCACGGCAAGACATTCTTCCAGCACGTCCGCTTCTGGTTCAACGCTGCGGTCATTGTTGCTGCAATCGGCGCCTATCCCGCGATGGTCGTTGTTTCCAGCGATGTTGGCGATCACGACATCGGCAAGGGCGTGAACCGTTCCGACTGGACCGCTCCCTGGGTCGGTGGCGTTTCCTCGCTTCTGGAAAAGCACTTCAACGAACTTGGATGGGCGGCTGACGCGCCCGGTTGGTCGCCGATGGCGCGGCTCACGGCCAAGCCCGCCTATCAGTCCGCCATGGCTTCCAGCCTCGGCGATTTCATAAAGCTCACGAATGCCCAGGCGGTGGCCGCTGGCCGTCCCGACCCAGATCTCGAAGCGGCTTCGCGGCTTGTTTCATCGGCCTCGACCGGCATCCAGCTTCAGGCCGCGCGTGATGCACTTATAAACTATGATCGCCGCCTGCGCCGGCGCGATGTCTCCAGCGTATCAACACCCGCGCAAGTGTCCGAACAGCTCGGCCTGATCGCGTCTTGGGCGGCGACAAGTCAGGACCAGATCGCCGCTTCCGCAAAGAGCGTCGGCGGCAATCCGATGGATGAAGACGCCACCAGCGCCGTCTATTCCGCCAAGGGCCGCGCTGCGGTCGCCTACACCATCCTTGCCTCGCTCCAGTGGCCCGAAACGCCGGCCGCTGCAAAGGCCCGCGAAGGCGCGCTCGAAGCATGGAAATCCGCCGCACAGTTCCATCCTCTCATCGTCCTGAATGGCGATCCGGATGGCTCCCTGTTCGGAAACCACGCGACGTCGATGGGCTTCATGCTTGGGCAGGCCCAGAAAGCCACGAACGATTTCCTCGCAACGTTCGCAGCTGGCGCTCCTCCTTCGCCCGTCGCCGCCGCACCCGTCGTTGCGCCGGCCTCCACATCCGCGGCGGCCAAGTAGCTGGCCGGTCGAGCCGCACCCTTGACCGGGCCCCCGCTACAGCGCCTGATGGCGACATGACCGATACTTCACGAAAATTCCTGGCGGTCTCCGACGAGACCGAGGAGTGCCTGAAGGCGCTGGTCTTCGCCGCCATGCGCGCGAAAGCCGTCGGCGCCGGTCTGGCCATTCTTCGTTGCGCCGAGAACCCCGGGCTTGGCGGCTGGATCGGCCTCGACCGGGATATCAGCCAGGACGCGATGGATTCCGCCCGGCTCAAGGCGACGCGTCATGCCGACGAGGTTGAACGGCGGGTTGGCGTGAAGGCAGAGCTGGTCATCAGCGACGATGATCCGGTGGACGCCATACGCAAGATCATAGACCGGGATACGTCGATAAAGGTCCTCATCCTCGCTGCCGGTACGGGGCGGGGTCCGGGGCCGCTGGTTTCTCGTCTTGCGAAGGGCAGGCGGATTGCTGCTCGCCCGATAGCCGTCACCGTTATCCCTGGCGACCTTACCGACGCCCAGCTTGATGAAATCGGCGGCCTTGCGGGCTGACACCGCATTGCATGACGAGGCCGTTAGGCCCATCTAGCGGGTAGAAACAGGCGAAACACCATGTTCATCCAGACCCAGCCGACGCCCAACCCAGCCACCCTCAAATTCCTGCCCGGCCGCGATGTGTCGCCGGCCACGCCCTACGAATTCGTCTCGCCGGATGAGGCGTCTGCCTCGCCGCTGGCGTCGGCGCTGTTCGTCATAAACGGCGTCAGGACGGTTTTCCTTGGCTCTGATTTCGTCTCGATCACCAAGTCGGATGACGCGGACTGGGCAGTGCTGAAACCGCAGGCGCTTGCCGCAATCATGGATCACTTCGTCTCCGGCGCGCCCGTCATCGCGGATGTCGCCAAAGCCGAAGCGCCCGCCATGGAAGATGACATCGCCTATGACGGTGAAACCGCCGAGATCGTCGCCGAGATCAAGGAACTGATCGCCACGCGCGTCCGTCCAGCTGTCGCCAACGATGGTGGCGATATCATCTTCAAGCGCTTCGACGTCGATACCGGCATCGTACATCTCTCGATGCGCGGCGCCTGCTCGGGTTGCCCGTCTTCCGCGCTCACGCTGAAGCAGGGCGTCGAAAACCTGCTGCGCCACTATGTGCCCGAGGTCACCGCGGTCGAGGCCGCAGCCTGATGGGCAAGCCGCTCGCGGACGCCGCGCTCGATCAGGTTTTCCGTACCGCTCGCACGCGTCGCGGGTGGACCGAAGAAGAAACACCCGAAGTCCTGATCCGCGCGACCTACGACTTGCTGAAGCTTGCGCCGACAGCCTCCAATATTTGCCCGGGGCGCTTCATGTTCATCCGCTCGCCGGAAGCCAAGGCGCGGCTCGACAAGCACCTCGACGAAGGCAACCGCAAGCAGACCATGGGCGCGCCGTGGACGGCGATCGTCGCCTACGATCTCGATTTTGTGGAGCAGCTGCCCAAGCTGATCCCGCATGCGCCGAATGCGAAGGAGTGGTTTGCCGACCCGGCAAATGCGGAGTGGAACGCTATCCAGAGCGGCACGCTGCAGGGCGGGTATCTGATCCTTGCCGCCCGCTCGCTGGGTCTTGATTGCGGGCCGATGGGCGGGTTCAGCCGGGCGGGGGTCGACAAGGAGTTCTTCCTCGACGACCCGGTCATGAAGTCGTGGCGCTCGAGTTTCCTCGTCAATATCGGCCATGGCGACGACACGCGTTTGCGCGCCCGGGCGCCCCGCCTCGATTTCGACGAAGCCTGCCGCATCCTTTGACGCGCGCCCGGTTCAGCGCTTAAGAGCCCGCCATGCTGATTCTGGGCATCAACACAGTCGCCGACGCCTGCGAAGCCGCGCTTGTCCGCGGCGACACGGTCGTCGCCGAATTGTCCGAGCCGATGCAGCAGGGGCACGATGCCCGTCTTGCTCCCGTGGTCGAAAAGCTGATGCTCGAAAGCGGTACTGCCTTCGCTCAGCTTGATCGCATCGCCATCGTGGTCGGGCCCGGCTCGTTCACCGGCGTCCGCGTCGGCGTCGCTTTTGCCCGGGGCCTTGCACTGTCGCTCGACAAGCCGGCCGTCGGCGTCACCAGTCTTGAAGCGCTGGACACGCTGCCGCGCCAGGGCCACGTGCTTGCGCTTCTCCCCGCCAAACGCCGCCCGCCCGAGCGTACCTGGTGGGGTCAGCTCATTGCGGAAGGCCGGGGCGTCGCAGAGCCATTCGAGGTGGGCCTCTCAGACCTGCAGTCGCTGGCATCAGGCGTCGACACTATCTGCGGCGGACTTGCGGATCTTCCCGACCTTGGCCGCGCCGTGATGGCCGCTGTGCCTACCGCAAAGGCGGCGGCTCTCTTCGCCGCGCGCCTGTCCGGTGACGACCTGCCGCCGCCGCGCCCGGTCTATGTGCGTGAGCCCGACGCGACGCCCATGCGTCCGGTTGGCTCATGAGCCTGCGTCTCGCACACCCGGCGGACGCCTCCAGCCTGTCCCGGCTGCACACAGCGTCTTTCGATGATGGCTGGACGAACGACGACTTCGCCACCTGGTTGTCCCGTTCGGAAGCGTTTGCGGTCATTGCCGAGGAGGGCGAGGGGCTGGCTTTCGGTCTGGCCCTGATGGCTGGGGCCGATGCCGAACTTCTGACCATCGCGACAGATCCAACCCAGCGTCAAAGCGGCTGGGGCAGGCAAATTTTCCATGCGCTGGACGCTGAAGCTCTGAATCGCCGTCTTGATCGCTGGGTCCTTGAGGTCGCCCGCAACAATCTTCCTGCAATCGGGCTCTACAAATCAGCCGGATTCGTGGAAATCGGCCTGCGGAAGGCTTATTATCGTACCCGTGACGGGCAGGTGGATGCCTTTGTAATGTCCCGGAAGGTCGGTCCGGTCAGTGGACAGGACGGCGCCTAAACCGCATATGTGCCCATTCGCGCTCCGGCTTTGCCCGGAACGCTTCACGGAGAGGTCCGATGATCGAGCAAAGGTGCGTCGAGAAAGGCTTGCGCATGACGGAGCAGCGCCGCGTGATCGCGCGCGTGCTCAGCCAGGCGGCAGACCACCCCGACGCCGAGGAACTGCATCGCCGCGCCGCTGCGGTCGACTCGAACATCTCGCTGGCGACGGTCTATCGCACCGTGAAGCTGTTCGAGGATTCGGGCATCATCGAACGTCACGACTTCCGTGACGGCCGCTCGCGCTATGAAGAGTCGCCCGACGAACACCACGATCACCTGATCGACGCCAAGAATGGCAAGGTTGTCGAGTTCAAGTCGGAAGAGATCGAGAAGTTGCAGATCGAGATCGCCCGCAAGCTGGGTTACCGCCTCATCGATCACAGGCTCGAACTCTATGGCGTTCCTCTGACCGAGGACGAGAAGAAGTAAGCCGCATGGCTGACACGAGTCAGAAGCCCAACACCAAAGGCCTCTACATCAAGACCTACGGTTGCCAGATGAACGTCTATGATTCCGAAAGGATGAGAGACGTGCTGAAGCCGTTGGGCTATTCGCCCGTGGATTCACCCGAGGCGGCCGACCTCGTCGTGCTCAATACCTGCCACATCCGCGAGAAGGCCACCGAGAAGGTGTTCTCCGAACTCGGCCGCCTGCGCGAGCTGAAGCAGGAAAACGGCGGCGTTCTTCGGATCGCGGTCGCGGGTTGCGTTGCCCAGGCCGAGGGCGAAGAGATCATGCGCCGCGAACCTGCGGTCGACATGGTGGTTGGTCCTCAATCCTATCACCGTCTGCCGGAGATGATCGCCAGGCTCTCGCGCAAGACCGGCGATGTGCTTGAAACTGATTTTGCCGCTGAGGAAAAATTCGACGCGCTGCCCAAGACGCGCGAAGTCGATGGCGCGTCTGCTTTCTTGTCCGTGCAGGAAGGTTGCGACAAGTTCTGCACGTTCTGCGTCGTGCCCTATACGCGCGGCGCCGAATTCTCGCGCGGGACGGATGCCATCGTCGCCGAAGCGCGCGAGCTAGCGCGTCAGGGCGTGAAGGAAATCGTTCTCATCGGCCAGAACGTCAACGCCTGGCACGGCGCCGCCCCCGCTCATGACAGCCGGGGAGGCGAGTGGGGCCTTGGCAATCTAATCCGGCACGTCGCGAAGATCGGCGGCGTCGAGCGCATCCGCTACACCACCTCCCATCCGCGCGACATGGCGGATGACCTGATCGACGCGCACCGCGATATCGAACAGTTGTCGCCTTTCCTGCACTTGCCCGTGCAGGCCGGCTCGGACCGCATCCTCAAGGCGATGAACCGCCAGCACACGGCGGCGGATTATCTGCGTATCGTGGACCGCGTGCGCGCGGTGCGGCCCGACATCGCCTTCGCCTCCGATTTCATTGTCGGCTTCCCGGGCGAAAGTGATGCCGACTTCGAGGCGACGCTGCAGCTGGTGCGAGACGTTCGCTTCGCACAAGCCTATTCCTTCAAATACTCCCCCCGTCCCGGCACGCCCGCTGCAGGCATGCAGTTGCAGGTCGAAGAGCACGTGAAGGACGAACGCCTCGCCCGCCTGCAATCGTTGCTGAATGATCAGGCGCAGGCTTTCAACGACGCCACGATCGGGCGCAGTGTCGATGTGCTTTTCTCCCGCAACCCAAGGCGCGACGGACAGGCGCTGGGCTATTCGCCCTATATGCAGTCTGTCCACGTTGATGGCGCCGCTCATCTGACAGGGCGGATGGCCGCCATCGAGATTGTCGGCGCTACGATGACCAGTCTGAAGGGTCGCCTCGTTCCGGCTGTAGCGGAGGTCGGCGCATGAGTACGAAGCCCAAGCCCGCGCGCCCGAACCGCATCACCGTTCCTGTGGCTGATCCGAAGATGCTGCGCGACATCTGCGGCCCCGCCCATTCTCACCTGCAGCTGGTCGAGCAGGCTTTTGCTGACGACGACGTCCGTGTCGACAGCCAGGGCCAGAGCGGCGAGATCGTCGTGACGGGCAACGGAGAAGGTCCGCGCAAGGCTGCCGACGCCCTGCAGGCTTTCGCGCGCCGCATCGCCAATGGCGCCGAAGCGACTGGTTCTGAACTCGAGGCCGCAATCAAGCTGTCGCTCAGCGATGGCGTTGCCGCGGCTTCCGGCGATGCGATCATGGGCCTGCGCAAACCCGTCATGGCGCAGACGCCAGGCCAGCGCACATATCTTGAAAAGCTGCGCCGCGATGACCTCGGCCTCGTCTTCGGCGTCGGTCCCGCAGGCACTGGAAAAACCTATCTCGCCGTCGCCGTCGGCGCCGCCGAACTCAAGGCCGGCAAGCGCGAGCGGTTGATTGTGGCGCGCCCGGCTGTCGAAGCGGGCGAAAAGCTCGGCTTTCTTCCCGGCGCGCTGGAGGAGAAAGTCGATCCCTACATGCTGCCGATCTGGGATGCGCTCAACGAATGCCTCGGCGCGCAAGAGGTGGACCGCCGCAAGGAGCGCCGCGAGATCGAAGTCGCGCCGCTCGCTTTCATGCGCGGCCGCACCCTGAAGAATGCCTTCGTCATCATCGACGAAGCGCAGAACGCGACGATCCCGCAGATGAAGATGGTGCTCACGCGCCTGGGCCGCGGCTCGCGCATGGTCGTCACGGGTGACCCGTCGCAAACCGACCTGCCGTCGAACATGACGTCCGGTCTCGGTCACGCGATCGGCATCCTGAAGGGCGTGAAGGGTGTCGCGCTCGAAGAACTGACGCGCGCAGACGTCGTGCGTCACGAACTCGTGGGCCGGATCATCGACGCTTACGACAAGGCTGCAAAGGGCGCGGCGCGCAAGTGACCATGCCCGCCGAAACGCTGTCTGCCGACCTGCGCATCGCCGACTCGCGCTGGGAATCGCTGGGCGATGTCGATGCGCTGGCTGCGCGCGTCCTCGGCCGTGCCGCTTCGCAGATGAAATCAGGGGGGGAAATCTCCGTTCTGATGACGAATGACGCCGAAATGCATGCTCTCAACAAGCAATGGCGCGGTTTCGACAAGCCTACGGATGTGCTGTCATTTCCCTCCGATGGCCCAGACATTCCGGGGGAACCCGTTCATCTTGGCGATATCGCACTTGGGTATGAAACATCCCTGACCGACGCGGAGGCGATGGGCCGCCCGTTTGAGGCTCATGTCAGCCATCTGTTGATTCACGGCTTTCTTCATCTCCTGGGCTATGATCACATTGAACTGGAAGACGCGAAGGTAATGGAACCTCTGGAAGCACAGATCCTCGCCGGCTTGGGCTGGCCCGACCCCTACGCCACCGGCCCCTATGCCGATGGAAGAGGGGAGGACTGAGCCATGCCGAACGATGGAGGGCCTCCGCAGCGTGTCTCGCTTCGCGAGCGCCTTGCCCGCCTGATCGCTGGCGGACCAGAACCCGAAGTTGTTGGCGGACATAACGAACCGGCCGCGACCCCCAGCGCCATCCGGCTGCGTCTGAAAGAATTCGAGACATCAAGCGTTCGCGACGTGATGACCTCGCGCGTCGATATCGCCGCGGTCGAGATCACTGCAACCATGGCCGAAGTGCTCGGCATCTTCGCCGCAGAGTCGCATTCGCGCATGCCTGTCTTCCGCGAATCTCTCGATGAGCCGCTCGGGTTCATTCACATCAAGGATGTTGTCGCCGAAGGCGTGCGCTGCAACTGGAGCGCCGAGCTTCTGGCTTCGCGTCGTATCGAGAAGCTGGTGCGCGACATCATGTATGTGCCAGAGTCGATCCTGTTGCCCGACCTGCTCATCCAGATGCAGTCGAGCCGCATCCACATCGCCATCGTCGTGGACGAGTATGGCGGCACCGGCGGCATGGTCTGCCTGGAGGATCTTGTCGAAGGTATTGTCGGCGAGATCGAGGACGAGCATGACGAAGCGCGCCCCATCATCATCCGGCGTGGCCGTTCCACCTGGGAAGTCGATGGCCTCGCCACGGTCGAGGACGTGGAGCGTGAAACCGGCCTGCCACTCCACCTCGACGAGTTCGAATCAGACGTCGATACCATCGGCGGCCTGGTCGCGGCTCTTGGCGGTCGTGTCCTGCAGGCGGGCGAATCGGTCGAGCATCCGCGTGGACCGACCATCGAGGTCGTGACCGCTGATCCGCGCCGCGTCATACGGCTGCGCCTGCGCGCTGCCAAACCGGCGTCACCGGCGCTTGCAGAGGACAAGACGGCGGCTATAGACCGTTGACGCGCCCGCAGCGGCGCCCCGGGGAGGGGCAATGACCGAAAGCCGTAACTCCGATCAACCGCCACACACGACGCGCGGAAACTTTCTGGCGCCCGCCTATCTGTGGGTGGCCGGTCTGCAGGGCCGACGCGCGCTGGCGTTCTGCGCCGTGCTCGGCGCGGTCGCCAATCTGGCTTTTCCACCTGTCTTCTTCTGGCCTGCCTTCGCGATTGCGCTGTCCGGCCTCGTCTGGTCGCTGGATGCGGCGCGGCTGGCGCCGAAGCCGAGATGGGCCGCGTTCTGGCGTGTGTTCGCTTTCGGCTTCACCTATTATCTGGTCGGCATGCACTGGATCGCGTGGGCGTTTCTTGTTGATCCGGGCGCCCATGTTATCTTTATCTGGATGCCGCTGGTCGCGCTGCCCGGCGGCCTGGCCATGCTGCTGGCGGGCTTCGTGTCCATCGGTTTCCGCTACTGGTTTGCAGGTCCGGCGCGGCTTGTTGTCTTTGCTGTCGCCTTCATGTTCGGCGAATGGTTCAGGTCGTCGCTGGTCGGCATAGGCGGCCTGCCGTGGAATCTGCCCGGCATGATCTGGGCGCCGGGCGAGGCGATTTCCCAGTCGGCTTCGATCTGGGGCATCTACGGCTTGTCCGCTCTCACGGTTATCGCCATGGCGGCGCCGGCTACGCTGGCTGACGCCCGCCCGCGCGGCACCACCGGTTCGCGCGCTGCGCCCGTCATAGTCGCAGCGATCCTCTTCGGCGCCATCTGGGGCTGGGGCGCGCGCCGCCTCGGCGAAGTTCCCGACCTGCCGCCCAGCGGGCCTGTCGTCCGCCTGGTCGAAGCTGGCATTCCACAGAGCGCCAAGCACAAGCAAGGCGTCGCCGAACAGATCGTCCTGCGCTTCCTTGCGCTGTCGGGGCCGGATACGGCCAACGCACCGCCGATCGTGATCTGGCCGGAAGGCGCGCTGCCTTACTACCTGTTCGAATGGCCGGAAGCGCTGGATGTCGTGGCGGACGCCATCGGCAATCGCCGTCTCATCATCGGCATGCCGCGCCGCGAGAATATCGGGACGCCGGACGAAAAGGCCTACAACTCGCTCGCCGTTCTCAGTGGCGACAGCGATGTGCGTGGCCCGCTGGATATCTATGACAAGCACATGCTGGTGCCGTTTGGCGAGTTCATGCCGTTTGCGGGCGTGCTGAAAACCATTGGCCTCAAGACACTGCAGGACCTAGCGCCCGGCGGCTTTGATGCCGGACCAATGCCTTCCACCGTCAATGTCGTCGGCATTCCGCCTTTCGGTCCGCTGATCTGTTACGAGGCCATCTTCCCGGGTCTGTCGCCGCGTGGATCGGATCGCCCACAATGGCTAGTCAACATCACCATCGATGCGTGGTTCGGCGAACTTATGGGCCCGGCGCAGCATGCGGCGCAGGCGCGTTATCGCGCGATCGAGGAAGGCCTGCCGATGGCCCGTGTCGCCAGCCGTGGCGAGACAGGCATGATCGATGCCTATGGCCGCTGGACGGCTCGCGGCCAGCCCGCTGATCCCAAGCTTTATGGGGCGGACCCTGAAGGCTGGAAATCCAGCGTCGTCGATACGCACATTCCGCCGGCGGCTGATCCGACGCCGTACAGCAATTGGCGCGACGGGATGTTCTGGATAATCCTGCTCAGTTTCAACCTTGGGTTGTTGGTGCTTCCGCGTCGCTGAGGATATTGATACACAACCTTGGGGTGTGAAGGCGAGGCTGCGATGGCCGGTACTACGCGCGATCCGACAATCGTTGATGTCACCGTGGGCGAGCGGCTCCGCAAGCGCCGGGAGGCGCTGGAGATCTCGCAGGACGATCTCGCGCAGGGTCTGGGCATCACTTACCAGCAACTCCAGAAGTACGAGCGCGGCGACAACCGGATTTCCGCCGGCCGGCTTTATGACGCGTCCCGAATCCTGAAGACCAGCATCGCCTTTTTCTTTGAGGGGCTGGACCCGCTTCACGCCGCCGTCCGGCGCGGGGTTGCGGAGGAGGGGGAGGCGTTCTCGGGCCCTGAGGACAGCCAGCTGGTCGAGCTGGTTCTCGCGGTGAAACAGGTGAAGGACCCGGCGACCCGGAATTCGCTTGTCGCCATGGTAAAGAAGCAGGCGAAAGCCGCGAAAAAACCGGCTGTGAAGTCAAGGAAATAGCCCAGCTGTCCTCAGCCTTGAGCGGGGCGAAATCGTATAAAGCTTTCTTTATATGGCTGGCCGGGTTATTGCAGACCCGACCTTTTCTCGGGAGCTTTACGTGGCGCGTTCCAACTACCTTTTCACCTCCGAAAGCGTGTCCGAAGGCCATCCGGACAAGGTTTGCGACCGGATTTCGGACGAGGTCGTGGACCTTTATTACCGCACCACAATCGAACAGGGCCTCGACGTCTGGTCGCTTCGCTGCGCCGCCGAGACGCTGGCGACGACCAACAAGGTGGTTATCGCGGGCGAGTTCCGCGGCACCGATGCGGTCACGAAAGATCTGATCGCTCATCACGCACGGATGGCCATCAAGGACATCGGCTACGATCAGGAAGGTTTCAGCTGGCGGGACGCGAACATCGAAGTCCTGCTGCACGGCCAGTCCGAGCATATCGCGCAGGGCGTCGATGCGTCGGGCAACAAGGAAGAGGGCGCGGGCGACCAGGGCATCATGTTCGGCTATGCGACGAACGAGACGCCCGAGTTGATGCCGGCGCCGATCCAGTATTCGCACCGCATTCTGAAACTGCTGGCTGACGCGCGCCATTCCGGCAAGGAAAAGACGCTCGCCCCCGACGCCAAATCCCAGGTCACCGTTCGCTACGAGAACGGCAAGCCGAAGGAAGCTGTTTCGATCGTGCTGTCGACCCAGCACACGGACCCGCACCAGTCGAGCGATGACATCCGCAAGATCGTTGAGCCCTATATCCGCAAGGCTCTCGGCGACACGCTGCCGATCGCCAGGGATTGCATCTGGCACATCAACCCGACGGGCAAGTTCGTCATCGGCGGTCCCGATGGCGATTGCGGCCTGACGGGCCGGAAGATCATTGTCGATACGTACGGCGGCGCGGCCCCGCATGGCGGCGGCGCTTTCTCGGGCAAGGACCCGACGAAGGTTGACCGTTCGGCTGCTTACGCCGCGCGCTATCTCGCCAAGAACGTTGTTGCGGCGGGCCTCGCCGAGCGTTGCGTGATCCAGCTTTCCTACGCCATCGGCGTGCCGGAGCCGCTGTCGATCTATGCGAACTGCGATGGCACGGAGAAGGTCGATCTCGCCAAGCTCGA
>DAIRES010000180.1:0-6557 GCA_036795465.1 Hyphomonadaceae bacterium | reverse complement strand
CGATGGCGACATGGAGAAGGGCAATCTCCGCGCCGACGTGAACGTCTCCGTCTGCCGTCCCGGCGGCTACGATCACTACAAGAAAACCGGCAGCTTCGAAAAACTCGGCACGCGCTGCGAGATCAAGAACGTGAACTCGTTCCGCTTCATCCAGATGGCCGCCGAATTCGAAGCGCGCCGTCAGGTCGAAATCCTTGAGGACGGCGGCAAGATCGACCAGGAGACGCGTCTTTACAACGCGGACAAGGACGAGACGCGCTCCATGCGCTCGAAGGAAGACGCGCACGATTACCGCTACTTCCCCGATCCGGATCTTCTGCCGCTCGAACTCACGGGCGATTATGTCGAAAGCATCCGCGCCAAGCTGCCGGAACTGCCAGACCAGAAGCGCGCGCGCTTCGTGAAGGACTACGGCCTCAAGGAGCACGACGCCAACGTCCTCGCTGGCGACGCTGAAAAGTCGAGCTACTTCGAAGCCGTCGCCAAGGGCCGGGACGCGCGTCTCGCCGCCAACTGGGTCACACAAGACCTGTTCGGTTACCTCAACAAGGAAGGCCTCGACCTGAGCCAGTCGCCGATCAAGGCTGACCAGCTCGGCGGCCTCATCGCGCTGATCGCCGACAACACGATCAGCGGCAAGATCGCAAAAGACGTCTTCGCCAAGATGATCGCCACGGGCGATGCCGCCGGCGCCATCGTTGAACGCGAAGGCCTGAAGCAGGTCACGGATACGGGCGCGATCGAAAAGGTCATCGACGAAGTCATCGCCGCCAACCCGAAGCAGGTGCAGGAAATCGCCGACCAGCGCGCCGCCGGCCACGAAAAGCCGAAGACCCTCGGCTGGCTCGTCGGCCAGATCATGAAGGCCTCCGGCGGCAAGGTGAACCCGGCGGCCGTCAACGAGATCCTGCTGAAGAAGCTGGGTCTCTAGGCCGCTCGCACGTCATTCCGGACACGCGCCACGCGCGTAATCCGGAACACGGCGCCACGCCCTCAACCTGTCATCCCGGAAGCGCGCAGCGCTATCCGGGATCCATGGTGAGCGCACGACACCCTCTCAATGGCTCCCGGCTCTCCGCTTCGCTGCGGTCGGGATGACAAGTTGATGCGAGAACGAGGGATGGAGTGGTATCCAATCCGTAGGGCGGCGAAAATTCTTCGCGTCTAAATTCAGCGCTCTAGCCAACAAAGATGGGGGATAGCGCGAGCCAGATTCAACCGGTGCCGGAGCCGGGGTTATTATCCAACCCATGACACGGCACAAACACGCACACACTGGGCTGGTAACCCCGTCGCCTCTCGATCGCTGGATCGATGCGACGCTGCGCGCATTTGCGATGCTCGTGCACTACGTCGCCTCAACACTCCAGATGATCCGCCGCCCTGACCGCGTGAATGCCACACGCGCCATGCCTGCGGTTCTGCCCCGAGCGAAGACCGACACAACCAAGGAAACAGTCGCTGTCCCGCGCGACAGCCCACTAGCCCTCATCCTGAGCAGCACGCTTCGCGTGCGCCCGTCGAAGGACGAGGGCGTGCTCACGAACGCCAGCCACAAGCCGCAGCAACGCGAGCACTCCATCCACCTCGCGCGCCCCTCTCTCCGCTCATCCCGACGAAAGTCGGGACCCAGAGCATCAAGGGTGCTGTGCATTGAATCAGGCCTGCACCAGCAGCCCTGGATCCCGGCTTGCGCCGGGACGAGCGGATTTTTGAATCCGCCAAACAAAAACGCGGCCGCCTAAGCGACCGCGTTCAAAATCAAAACCAACCCAACTCGCACCTCTGCGAGGCCGCGCCCGCACGCCTATTGCGGCGGCGTCGCCGGCGCCAGCTGGTCATCGATCGCCGACTTCACCTTGTCCGGCCAGTCATCATCCAGCCCAACGCAATCCCGCCGGAAGGCACCGTCCACGTCCTGAACCATTCCCTTATCGGCGGTCGAGGCAATCTCCCAGTCCATCTGGCAGGACCGCGTCGCAAAGCTGCGCGAACACACCGCCATGGGGTCGGGATAGTCCTCATGCGCTTCGCCATAGATGCACTCGAAGCCAGCCGCGTTGATCGCATCGATCGCATCGGGTCGTGACAGCTTGCCGAGAATGGCTTTCGCGCCGGCAATCCAGTCCGCGTTCAGTTTCTCGCCCGGATCGTGCTGCCAGTCATGAGCCGCCTCCAGCGCCTTCAGATCGATTGGCGCGGCTGCCACCGGCGCCGGTGGTTCCGGGGTCGGGGCAGGGGGCGCGGCTGGCGAACAGGCTGCCAGGGCCAAAGAAGCAAGCAGGGTCGCGCGAAGCATGATGTCGTCCTCCCACGTTCACCATACTCCAAATCCGGGCGGCGCAAGGGCGGACTGGCGCCCGAAGCTGTTCCCCGCTATGGGCGCCCCATGAAGCTTTCGGACTTCGATTTCGACCTGCCGGAGGAGCTGATCGCCCTGCGACCAGCCATTCCCCGCGATTCTGCGCGGCTTCTGGTCGTCCGTGGACGTGAAGGTAAGCTCGAAGACCGCTCGATCCGCGACCTGCCGGGCCTGCTGAAAGCCGGCGATATCCTCGTAGCCAACGACACCCGCGTCATCCGCGCCGCCCTGCTGGGCCGTCGCCCGGCGCGCGGGGAGGGCGGCGATGTCGAGATCGAAGTGAACCTCAACAGCCGCCTGTCGCCCTTCGAATGGTCCGCCTTCGCCCGCCCGGGCAAGCGCCTGAAAGAGGGCGACACCGTCGCCTTCGCCAATGGCCTCATGGCCATCGTCATCTCCAAATCGGAAGCTGAGGTGCGCCTGGGTTTCAACCGGACAGGGGACGCGCTCGACGCCGCTATTGATGCCGCCGGCACGATGCCCATCCCGCCCTACATCGCCTCGAAACGCGCCCCCGACGCGCAGGACGCGAGCGATTACCAGACCCTGTTCGCGCGCGAGTCCGGCTCCGTCGCCGCCCCCACCGCCGGCCTCCATTTCACGCCCGCTCTTCTGGAAGCTCTTGAAAGCGCAGGCATCCAGCGCACAAGCGTAACGCTTCACGTCAA
This sequence comes from Hyphomonadaceae bacterium, assembly GCA_036795465.1. Taxonomy (GTDB): domain Bacteria; phylum Pseudomonadota; class Alphaproteobacteria; order Caulobacterales; family Hyphomonadaceae; genus UBA7672. The sequence continues at coordinate 3,527 of DAIRES010000180.1, read as the reverse complement.
CGCAGGAACCTTCCTGCCCGTGAAATCGGAAGACGTGTCCGAACACCGCATGCACGCCGAACGCGCCGAGCTATCGCAAACCGCCGCCGCCGCAATCATCGCGGCCCGCGCCTCGGGCGGCCGCTGTATTCCGATCGGCACGACCGCGCTGCGCACGCTCGAAAGCGCGGCCTCAGTTGGTCCCCTGTCGGCTTACACCGCCGACACCTCGATCTTCATCACGCCGGGCTATCAGTTTGAGGTGGCGGATGGCTTGATGACGAACTTCCACCTTCCCAAATCAACGCTCTTCATGCTGGTGAGCGCAATGATGGGTCTTGATGTGATGCAACGCGCCTATGCCCATGCCGTGAAGGAGCGTTACCGCTTCTTCTCGTATGGCGACGCCTGCCTGCTGTTGCCCAATGGCTGAGTTCCCGTTCCACATAAGCGCCACCGATGGCGACGCGCGCACGGGCAGGCTGTCGACACCGCGCGGCGACATCGCCACGCCAGCCTTCATGCCCGTTGGCACCGCGGGGACAGTAAAAGCGATGTTCCTCGACGATGTCCGCTCCACCGGAACCGACATCATCCTCGGCAACACATACCACCTGATGCTGCGCCCCAGCGCCGAGCGCGTTCACAAGCTGGGCGGCCTCCATCGTTTCATGGGCTGGTCGCATCCCATTCTCACGGACAGCGGCGGTTTTCAGGTCTTCTCGCTCTCCGAACTCCGCAAGATGAAAGAGGAGGGGGTCGAGTTCAAATCCCACATCGACGGGTCGATGCACTTTCTGTCGCCCGAACGCTCGATCGAGATCCAGTCCGATTTGTTGGGCTCGGACATCGCCATGCAGCTTGACGAGTGTGTCGCCAACCCATGCGAGCACGTTCCCGCAGCCAGCGCCATGCGCCTGTCCGCCCGCTGGGGTGAGCGCTCCAAAGCCTATTTCGGCACGCGCGATCGTCAGGCCTTGTTCGGCATCGTGCAGGGCTCGACCTATCCCGACCTTCGCCTCGAAAGCGCGCAACGCGTCGTCGAGACCGGCTTCGACGGCTACGCTATCGGCGGCCTCGCCGTGGGAGAAGGGCATGAGGCCATGTGCGATACGATCAGCCTCACGACGCCGTACCTGCCAAAGGATCGCCCACGTTACCTGATGGGCGTCGGCAAGCCTATCGATATCGTCGAAGCCGTCGCGCGCGGCGTCGACATGTTCGATTGCGTACTGCCTACGCGCTCGGGTCGCCATGGTCAGGCATGGACGTGGAACGGCGCGATCAACATCAAGAACGCGAAGTTCGCCGAAGACGATACGCCGATCGATCCGAACTCAAGCTGCCCGGCCAGCCGCGACTATTCGAAGGCCTATCTCAACCACCTGTTCAAGGCCGGCGAGTATCTCGGGCCAATGCTGCTCTCCTGGCACAACATCGCCTTCTTCCAGGCGATGATGGCCGAGATGCGCCGCGCCATCAGCGAGGGACACTTCGCAACGTGGCGAAATGAAATGCGCAGCGCGTGGCTACGAGCCGATCAATCGGGCTGAACGTTGCTGCGGTATTCGATCTTCGGCGGGGGCGTCGCGAATCCCGCGCTCGGAGCGGGCGCCGCGGGTGGCGCGCATCCCAGTTGGGCGCCCACCCCTTTGAGATACGCCCGCCGGGTCACGCCACGCTCGTAGGCGGCCCGCAACTTCCGCTCATGCGCCGACGCTCCTGTTGCCTCACGCACGACTGACCGGAAGGGGATGAAATCCGTCATGGTCGACGACACTGTATTCAACGTCAGGTCCGCCGCGCCCGAGCCCGCCTGATCGGCCAGTGAAGCGTCGGGCTTGCGAGGGGCGTCGGAGTCCTGTCCCAGTATCAGGGTCAACTCCGTCACGCTGGCGGCGATCGCCTGGCAGCTCACCACGGGGATAGGCTCGTAGGGCGACTTGATCGCTTCCAGCAGCGCGGGTACCTCCGTCCGCCGCAGGTTGAGGTCGTTCAGGGGCGCCATGGCGGCGTCGCCGAACCCCGCCTGGGTCTTGTCCACGGCCGTCGAGCACCCCGTCGCGAGCGCCGCCAAGAGAATTATCCCCAGTTTCCCAGCCCGTTTCATCGCGTCGCCACTCCAGATCCCCTTATTCTAAGCTCCTTTTTGGCCGTTTGGAGATCATCCCACGAAAATCCGAAGGTGCGGCCTTTCCTACGTTGACCCAACCGGAATCGAACACTAGGTTCCGCCGCTCTTGAGAGAGCCGGTAGCTCAGTCGGTAGAGCAGCTGACTTTTAATCAGCGGGTCGCAGGTTCGATTCCTGCCCGGCTCACCAAGTCCCTCCCTACAATCCAGCAGACGTAACTTTCCGTTGGATTGGAGGGAGAAGACTGGTGTTTTCCGCAGCCGCCTAAAGCTCCCGGCCAACCGGGTAAAGCAGGTAACGGTCATCGTAGAACGGACTGCGTTCGTAGAAGAATTGCAGCCGTCGCAGCGGCGATGCGGCGAAGCCCGCGTCTTCCTTGAGCCGCTTTTCGAACTCGGCCTTCAGGGCAGGGTCGCTTTCAAGCATCCGCTCCGCCATGGGAGCGATCGCATATGGCTCCATGTATTCAACCCGTTGCAGGATCTCCGAGAAGAAGCCCCAGGCAAACAGGGAGTCCTCGGATTCCGGTTCGAGCAGATACGTGGTCAACGGTCCCAGTGGCTGGTCCGTGGAGACACGCACAGATCCAGGCGGGAAGGTGACTGTTCGCGTTTCATGAGTGACGCCCGTGGCGGCGACAGGAACGCGCCCCTCCGAAGGCGCCGACGTCTTGAAGCCGGCAAGCCGGATCATGTCGACCTTCACATCCCGCGCAGTCTTGATCGTTTCCAGTTCAACGCCGTGTGCCTTGAGCCGCGCTATTACGTCTGGCTTCGTCGAAGGAACCCAATACGCTTTCGGAATTGAAAGATGCAGTCCGGGCTCGGACCCATAGACAGGGATCTTCACCGCGGGCCCAGGCTTGCCAGTCCAGCGCATGGTCTTTCCGCCGGTTGCGGCGGAGTCTGCTTCAGCGCCTTCGATGGTAAGAAAATCGAGCCAGCTCACTGGCTCCTTCTTTTCTTTCCAGTTCGCCGCGACGGCCGCCGGGCGCAAAGCGCGATCCAAAGCGATAGCGCTCTTCAACGACTTCGATTCGCTGGCCAGCGCCTGCAAGGTTGCTTCAAGCAGCACGTACGTGCCGAGCACGCGCTGCCGGTAGGGCTTCAGTGAATGGTTCTCGACCAGCACGGTGGGCAGCCTGCGCAGGTCGCCATAGGCATTGCTGAACCTCGGCCCGAAAGCGTTGAGATCCGTTCCCTTGGAAAGATCGGCCTCGTCACGCATAAATATGAGCGGGCCGGGAATGTGGTCGCCAGCTTTCAGCGCAGCGTCTGCCTTGGGACGATAGACGTCGTTCAGCCATTTCCCGATTGCCGGGCTGTCAGCGTAAAGGCCGTCCCAGCCGTCAAAGCCGTAGGTGATGTCGTACTGGTAATCCATGCCGTCGGTGACGTGCAGGTCGATGTAGAAAT
>DAIRES010000179.1:0-6558 GCA_036795465.1 Hyphomonadaceae bacterium | reverse complement strand
TCAGGAACATGGGCCAGAATTGCGCTGCGGGTTTCAACGAGCGCTTCGAGGTCGTCGATAGGCGCGGCGCTCGCCGACACACCGACACCAGACAATTCGCTTCGGAACACGGTCCGTATGATCATCGCAGCAACTGTCACGGCAAGTGCAGTCTCCCGATCCCGCGCCAGCAGGAGACGGATCGCGCGTGTACGTGCCAGCGACAAATCGCGGATCACGGACTTTGGGAGACCGCAGGCAGTCTCAGGCTCTGGAGATGCGACCGCCTCGTCATCGATGACGGCGTCATCACCGGTCTCTGCCCTCTCCAGACGTTTGCGGATGTCCTTGATCGTCTTCTCATCAGATTGCCGGACAACGCCCAGTGTGGCATAGGCTTCTCCGTCATGATTGATCGCGATGACCACGCCAGCGTGTGCGATGAGGTCCGCGTTCCAGACGCGGGCTGACTGACGCAGAGTTTCGATCGCGGCGGCGAGCGTGTCATGCGCGTCCCAGCGCGGATCATCCTCGATGCTGTCTTCATCCAGTGCGGCGTCGAGCGCATCCAGTTCGTCACGCAGGCGGGTCAGTTCGGCCTCTTCGTCATCCGTGTAGTCGCGCCATTCGGGCTGAAGGCGCATCACAGCATAGCCGTTGTCGGTACGGCCCTGACCAAGGCTCGTCTCGACCCATCCCCAGCCTTGCGCGATCCAGTTGTCGCGTTCGCCTGCGAGCTTCTGTTCAGCCAGCTCCGCCATCAGCGCCGGATTTTCAACATAAACGGCTTCAGCGTCGAAGAGGTCGCGCAAAACGGCGCCGCCCGCCTGCTCATAGGCTTCAAGCCCGACAAACGCCGCCAGACGATCCGACGCCCGCATGCGCCCTTCCATCAACCGGGCGCGAACGGATCCGGCATGCGTCACCGGTCTGCCCAGACTCTTGAACACAGCTTCTTGCTGGGCATGGCTCTCAACGAGGCAGAAGGCCCGGGCTGCTTCCAGGCTGACATCCCCGCGTTTCCACGCGGCCTTGATCCTGGGCGACAGTCCCGCCAGTGCCAGGCGCTGGTCGACGTGACGACGGGTTACCCCAAATCGGCGGGCGACATCGTCTGCTGAGGCGCCCTCTGCGACGAGCGCGGCATATGCATCAACCTCATCCATCGCATCCATGGCGACGCGCTGGACATTTTCCACGAGGGAGACCTCGATACCTCGCTCTGCCGCCACAACGTGGCAGGGGACCGGATGATCTTTCGGCAGCACGCCCTGCCTGGCCAGTTGTTTCAGTGCGGCAAGACGGCGGCCACCGGCATCCACCTCGAACTTATCACCCTCGGTCGGAACCACGCAGAGATTCTGAAGCAGGCCATGAGCGGCGATCGAAGCGGCCAGGGCGTCGAGATCGGCCTTGCGATCCTGCTTGCGAACATTGCGCGGCGAAGCGACCAGCTTGTTGAGGGCGATCAGCTGTATGGAGTGAGCTTGAGCAGTCATGGATGAGCTCCTTGAGCATGCCCGATGGCGGAACGCCGGATCGGGGTCGCCTGCGCGACCCGCCTCCCCGGCCTGTCGCATGAGGCCGCTGCTCAAGGGCGAAGAGCGTCAGCGTCCCTTGAACGGCGGACGCGACAGGCCACAGGCGAGGAGAAGCGCGCAGGCGCCCTACCGGCGTCGACACCCGCCTGCTCAACGTGTCGCTGACTGTCAGAACGTCAGCAGCAGTTCCGCCCGGCCGATGATCTCGCTTGCCCGTGTCACGCCAAAGTACCGCCCATCATAGGACCCCGCGGTATCACCCAGCAGGAACACCTGGCCCTCATTCAGGGACGTACATCCCTGCCATGACGGTAACGGCTCTCCTGTCGAGTCGTTCGATTGGGCTTGTGCCACAGCCTCATCGTTGACGAAGACCGTACTCTCAACGCGACAAACGGAATCCCCGACCGCAGCAACAACGCGCTTGATCAGAAGTTTCCCATTCGGGAGAACGCCTCTCGCGGCGAGATCAATGGCTAGGTCCTTCGACGGCAGAACAGCGACACGGTCGCCGACAGTCCAGTTGCCGCGCTCGATGCGGTAGAGCCCTCCGGGCGCGCTGGGCGAGAGGTTCCACACGAACTGCGCCGAGCTTGCAGCGACCGGGATAGCCAGCAGGACGACTGCAGCGGCACCGACAACCGCCAGCAGCCTGCGGCGGGACGCGATCGCGCGAATGCATGGCCCTGCCCTTGATGCGTGCGCCTCCCCCTTCATCCTTCAGCGTTAGTTATCTGGGGGCCCTGGTGTAGGGGCCGACCTTCGGCATTCAGAAATGGCGCGCGCTCCGGTGTTGCCGGGACTGTATCGTTGGCTGCAACGCCAGCCGGCAAGCGACGCTGCGGCGGAACATAGACCTCCCGGAAACACGGATGGCGGACCGGATCGAAGCACGACCGGATCCAGTGGAGGACGGGCTGGCTGGCCTCCATGCTGCGCACCCGCTCGGTATAGGTCAGCCAGAACCGCAGCGTTGCGAGGGGCTTGATGTGCGTCAGCGGCGTCAGCCGGTCGTCGAACTGCGAGACATAACTCGGCAGTGCGGCAATGCCAGCGCCCGATGCGCAGGCTTCCATCAGCACGGTGCCAGCGTCGGTCCCGACCGTGTCAGGCAGGATGGCGCCCCAGGCTGCGGCGGCCTGCCGCCAGCTTTCGGGTTGATACTCGGCGCCGGACAGACGCAGGCACTGATGCGCCTGAAGGTCCGACATGGCGTTCGGTTCACCGTGCTGCGCAAGGTAGCTGGGCGCCGCGTAGAGGATGTAGTGCAGCCAGCCCAGCTGGCGCGAGACGACGTTAGCGGCGGCTGGCTTCTCGAACTGGATGGCGATGTCGCCATCGCCGTCGGCAAGGTTTGGCGTCGTCGGCAAGACTTTCAGGAACACCCTGGCGTCCGGTTGCAGCGACAGCAGCTCAGGAAGCCGGCGCGCCAGCCAGTAGGTCGCAATCCCTTCGCGCGTGCAGATAACGAGACGGTCCGAGTTCCTTTCGCTCGCACGTTCGACGATGGCCTGAACCGAGTCGGCCATGCTGCGGGCCGAGCGCAGGATGTCCTCACCAACGGCTGTCAGCTCAAGTCCCCGGTGCGAGCGTTCGAACAGCTGGTGACCCAGCGCCCGTTCGAGTTCATCAAGATCGCTCGACACCTTGGTATAGCTCCGGCTTAACGCCTTCGCTGCGGCGTTGATGCTGCCTGTGTCAGCCACAGTCTGGAAGACCTTAAGCCTCTCCCAGTCGAGTTTCGCCCCACCCACGTTCGCTCCTTTTCAGCGACCCCATAGCCAAAAAACGATGAAGCGAACCCGCGCCGTTTGCGCCTAAGCCCATGCACGTCAACTCGATGAGTGCTGCGATGAGCTGGTCCGTCCCCCCGTTAACACCTGTTTCGTGCAACCCACGGACCACGCAGGCTTTTTCCGATTTACTCCGTACCCGGACGGCCTTCAAAGCCGCTGGCGGTGGCGAACTGGATGGCGTCCTGCTCCCGCAGAGGGCGACTCCGGCGGAAGCGTCTTCGCCGCTCACGTCCTGTACCGCCACGACAGCTTCGCGCGTCACGCTGCATGCCGCTCTTAACGCTCGCCGTTCAACCGGAGTCGTAAACGCATGAGCGCCGGACGCGTCTACTGGGGTCAGATCCTCTGCGTGCTTGCAGCGTTCGCGGCGAGTCTTGTCATCACGACACAATGGACAGCGGACGCGCTCGGCTATCAGTCACAACTCGGCACGCCGGACTTCACCCTGTGGGGATACCCGCTCTATGCGCCCTGGAAGTTCTTCCTGTGGTGGTACGCCTATGACGCCTACGCCCGCGAGATCTTCGAGACCGGCGCCCTGATCTTCCTTGCCGGCGTCACGCTCTCGGTTGCAACCGCCTTTGGCTTCTCGCTGTGGCGGTCGCGCGAGGCGAAGCACTCCGACACCTACGGCACGGCGCGCTGGGCGGCCTCACGCGACGTCAGGCGGCTGGGCCTGACCTCCGGGGATGGCGTCATTCTCGGGGCGTGGAACAACCAGCTTCTTCGCCATGATGGCGATGATCACGTCCTGGTCGTCGCACCTACCAATACTGGCAAGAGCGTCGGCGTCTCGCTGCCCACGGGCCTCGTCTGGCGGCACTCCTACGTGGCGCTCGATCTCAAGGGCGAGAACTGGACCGTAACTTCGGGCCTCCGGTCAGCATTTGGCCCGGTTTACCGGTTTGCGCCGACGGAGACCGGCGCCCATCGCTACAACCCGGTGACACAGATTCGCCGTGGCGATGCCGAGGTTCGCGACGCGCAGGTGCTGGCGGACATGCTGGTCGATCCGGAAGGCGCCCTGCGCGAGCGCAGCCACTGGCAGCTGCGGGCCTTCGAACTGCTGGTCGCAGCGATCCTGTGGGCGCTCTATGCGGAGCAAAACAAGACGCTCGCACGCATCGCCGAACTGCTTGCAGATCCCCAGCGCCCTGTCGCGGAACTTTTCACCGAGATGCTCACACGTCCGATCAAGGACGGTGCGCCCCATCCGGTTGTCGCTGCTGGCGCACGTCAGCTGCTCGACATGGCGGATGCGGAACGCTCCGGCGTGGTGTCGACAGCGCTCGGGTTTCTGGCGCTCTATCGCGACCCGGTCCTCGCACGCGCAACGGAAGTGTCTGACTTTGCGATCGAGGACATCATCGCCGGCCCGCGACCGGTGTCCGTCTATCTCGTCATCCCACCTGAAGAGATTTCCCGCCTGAAGGCGCTGCTTCGCCTGGTGCTCAACCAGATCCTGAAGCGCCTCACCGAAGTCGCCGCCCAGCAGCAGGGTTCGGGGCGGCGGGTCCTCCTGATGCTCGATGAGTTCCCGCAGCTCGGCAAGCTCGACTTCTTCGAGCACGCCCTCGCCTATATCCGTGGCTACAAGATCAAGGCCTGCCTTGTGGCGCAGTCCCTGAACCAGATCGTCCAGGCCTATGGCGAGCATTCCTCGATCGTCGACAACGCCCACATTCGCGTTGCCTTCGCCTGCAATGACGAGCGCACCGCAAAGCGCATCTCCGACATGCTGGGCGTCACCACCGAGACCCGCGCCCAGATGAACTATGCCGGCTCGCGCATGGCGCCCTGGCTTGGGCACACCATGGTCTCGCGTCAGGAAGTGCCGCGCCCGCTGCTCACGCCGGGCGAGGTCATGCAGCTGCCTCAAGACGAAGCGCTGATCCTTACGGGCGGCGCCCCACCCATCCGGGCGCGCAAGATCCGCTACTTCGCCGAGCCAGCATTCAAGGCCCGTGTCAGGGCGCCCTACGCCTCCCCGCGCCCTGGCCGTGACGGGATTGCAACAAGCTGGTCGGGCCTTGCGCCGCCGCCGCCGGCGCCGGCCGCGGCGCCCGCCAAGGGGCCTGCCCGGAATGGCAAGAGCCACGCCATTCAGGCCCAACAGAAAGCGTTCGACTTTTCTTCACCTGAGGACACCGCGTCCGCTTCCTCGGGTGTGCAGCAGCCGGTCTCGGCCCGCGAGGATGATCCGGGCACTGCCCCTGGCGGACCCAGCCTGCCCCAGACGCTGTTTGCGCTCGATCCCGCCAACTTCGACAGCCTGTGAGATGACATCATGGTTCGCACCAAGATAACCGCACGTATCCCGCCTGAGCTTGCCGACGCGGTGCGCCGCTTCTCGGCCATGAAGGACCGCAGCGTCTCGGACGTCGTTGAAGAAGCGATCATCCGGTCCTTCGCTGAAAGGAGCCAGACCGAGCACGCGGCGCTGGTCGTCATGCTTGACCAGCTCTCGCGCCGTCTGGGCGTCATCGAGAAGTCCCAGGAAAGCCTGTTCGAGCTCACAGCCCATGCGGCGCGCTTCACCATGAGCGTAGCGCCTGAGATTGCCGATGCCGATCGCGCCATGCTCAACGCGCGCGGATCGTCGCGTTTCCAGAATGTGATGGCTGCGATCGTTATCCGGCTCTCAGGCGGCAAGAGCGTCTGGAAGGAGCATTTTGTAGCGGCGTCGTCCGGTCCGGCTTCGGTGGGAGTCGCCGCCGAATGACCGCGCCAACGGCCCTCTCCCCTGATTCCTCGCTCGGTCGCGATCCCTCCAGAGGCCACGATCCCTCGCGTGGCCTGGCCATGCTGACCACGGCACTTGGGCCGCAGATCGCCGCCATGCTGGAGGCGCCTGACACGATCGAGATCATCGCCAACCCCGATGGCCGTCTCTGGCTTGAACAGGTCGGCAAGGGTCGGGTCGCGACCCCGCACCGGCTTGAAGCCTCAGAGACCGAACGGGTCATCCGTCTTGTCGCCACGCTGACCGGCGCCGAGGTCAATCGTGACACGCCGATCGTGTCGGCCGAACTGCCGCCCCGTGGCGAACGGTTTGAAGGCGTCCTGCCGCCGGTCTCGCGCGCGCCCTGCTTTGCCATCCGCAAGCCAGCGGCACGCGTTTTCACGCTCGACGACTATGAAACCTCGGGCGTCCTCACCCCAGAGCAGGCTGCCACACTTCGACGCGCGATCCGCGACCACGCCAACATCATGGTCGCGGGCGGTACGGGCTCGGGCAAGAC
>DAIRES010000178.1:0-6624 GCA_036795465.1 Hyphomonadaceae bacterium | reverse complement strand
GGTGGGTGCGGTGGAATGCAAGATAAAGCACGTACCGTGCGTCGGGCCTCAAGGCCCTGTCTGCACATAGGAAAATCCACCGTGGATACGCCTGTTGCTTGCGGTGCATCCACCGCGCTTCATCGCAATGGTGCAAGCGATGGATTTCCGCCCGTCATCGCAGACATTCAGGCGCATGACGCGGACCGAAAACGATTTCGAACCCAGGCTGGGCAAGCCGGCGCGTGACGTCAGCCCAAGCAAGCTGCGGGCCCTACGCACGACCGTGCGCAAGGCGAGCAAGCCCCCAGCGGCGCGCGGTTCCAAGCCGAAGCAGACGGGTGTGCGCGCCCACTTCGCCAAGGGATCAGCTGCGCGCCCGAGGCCCGTCGCGACGGCCAGGCGACGCGTCGTCGTGAAGGTGCGTTATGCCGCGAATGCAGGCGGCAAGGGCGCGCCATTGCGGGCGCATGTGGCGTATCTGGCGCGCGAGGCGCGGGGCCCGGAACAGCAGCCTGTCCCCGAGGCGGACAAGCCGTCAGAGGTGGACCGTTCGGTCGACTACCTGTCGCGCGCCGACGTCGCCGGCGAGGCGAAATTTCAGTTCTACGACCGCGCGGATTTTGGTGTCGATCCACGCGCAGTTACAGCTGGCTGGGCCGACGATCCTCGTCACTTTAGGATGATCATCAGCGCCGAGGACGGGGAGGCGCTTGGCGATCTCAAACCCTTTATCCGCGAGACCATGGCCGGCCTTGAGGCCAAGCTTGGGACCCGGCTGGAATGGCTGGCAGTCGACCATCACGACACGGACAACCCGCACACCCACGTCCTCATCCGCGGCCGCAGACCGGACGGGCAGGAGCTGTTCATCCCCTCCCGGCTGATCTCGTCTGGAATCCGGGAGCACGCGCAGGAGATCGTGACCCGGGCGCTGGGTCCACGCATCGATCTGGACCTGGCCCGTGAGCGGATGGCGGAAATCGATCTGCGGGCGCCGACGGGTCTCGACCGGGAACTGGCCGCAGCCGGACGGCAAGGGCTGATCTGGCCGGATCGTCCGGAGCTGGTCCGTCGCCTGGAGCATCTCGCGCGCTGGGATCTGGCGGACCGGTCGCAAGGCGCTTGGCGCGTAGCCGACGGCCTGATTACCCAGCTCAAGGCGCTGGCTGACGCGGACGACCTGGAGCGGGCGGTGGCGCCGCTCCGGTCAGGCCGGAAACTCCAGCCGCTGCTGGAGGCGGACCGCACAACCGTCATGATGGGCGAGCTGGTGCACGTCAGCATCGCCGACGACTTCGGGGACCGCTTCCTCGCCATCATCGAAACCGGGCAGGGGGAATTGCGGTATGCACGCTTTGAGCGAGCTGACGACCTGGCGGTGCTCGACGACATCCAGCCCGGCGCCATCGTCTCGTTCGAGCCCGTAGTCCCAGCCGTGCGACCGTCCGACGAGGCTGTTGCGCGCGTGGCCGCCCAGACCGGGGGCATCTACTCGCCAACGCTTCACGGCGAACGCGAAGCGGATGTCGGCAGCGGGATCATGGCCGCCAACGTCCGACGCCTGGAGGCCATGCGCCGGTTGGGTCTCGTCGACCGGCGCCCCAGTGGCGAATTCGACGTCGGGTCTGACCATCTCGCGACGGCGTTGCGATTCGAGGAGCGGCTGGCGCAGCGCGCGCCGTTTGCGGCGAAGGTCCAGAGCTACTGGTCCCTGGGCGAACAGGTCGACGCCTTGGCGCGAAGTCACCTCGACCGCGTGCTGGCGGGCGAAGCTCCGGCTCCGGAAGGTGACAGCGGGTTCTCGCGGCGGTTCGAACAGGCCCTACAGCAGCGTCGGCTCTTCGTCATTGAACAGGGGTGGCTGGGGGAGCAGGAGACTGGACCATCACGTCAGGCGCTTCAGCGCATGGCGACATTGGAGCTGTCTGCCAAGGCGAAGGAACTGTCCGGAGAGTTGGGGCTCCATGTCCTCACGCACGTCCCCAACCGCGTCGCAGGCGTCTACGCGCGGCGGATCGATCTCGCTCAAGGTCGGATGGCCCTGATCATCGGCGAGCGTCAGGCGATGCTCGTGCCGTGGCGGCCAGCATTGGAGCGCTTTGCGGGGAGGGGTGTCGAAGGCGTTCTGCGCGGACAAACGCTGTCGTGGAAGCTGGAGCGGGGGCTCGGAATTGGCCTGGCTCCGTCCTAGTCTGCCGTTGGCGCGAGGGAGGGGATGATGCCGGTCGAAATCAAATTTGAGATCGATGAACTGAAATTCGCCAAGCAAATGCCAAATGCCGATCCATATGCGTTGGTCGTTGGGCGCTTACGTGCCGGTGACAGCACTGCGAATGTGTCCCTTGCGGTTCGACCTCAGGCCGACGGCGTCACTTGGCAAAGCGTATTCTTGAATCACGACAATCAAGCGTTGATGGCGACGGTGCCAATGGTAGCGGCCGAAAAGATGGTGGGCTTCAGCGCGCGGTTCCTTACCCCGATAACCTTGTGGTTTGGCCAACAGAACGAACAAGGGTCGCAACTGTACCTTAAAGTCGGCCCGGCTCCGGCGGAGGCGGACGGGCGAGTCGCTTTTTCGAACCGCAACGAAGCGCTCAAGCTTCCGGGCCCGGCGTGGAATCTTCTTTGGGAACGCATCAAAGACCGTGTTCGATACGACGAACAGTTTTCAGTCAGAGGATTTGGTTCGGAAGATATTCTGGCTTCGATTGAAGTGTTGCGGCAGGTGTTTCCGCACGAATGGGTGAAGGCCCGCTATGCGCGCGCGGGCTATTCAAAGATGGGTGACCCGCTTCCTCAAGATGCGCCGGACTGGTTCCCCGCGTTTTTGTTCGCGCGGACGGCTCTTGGCTCGATATGCGTCGATCCCGCCTGGAACTATCTTGTCGAGATCGGATTGGCGGTGAGAGACCTCGCCGGCTTTGCAGGTCTCCAAAGGCTCAAGGTACAGCTCACGCGCAGCCCAGGCACGCAGCACCATCTCTGCATGGCCGCGGAGCTTCAGGCACGTGGGCTTCTTTTAGGTCTGGAGCCAGGAACGGGCGCAGGGGCCACAAAGGATGATTTGCTAGTTGGCGCTGCGGCCGCCCCCTATCAGGTCGAACTGAAGGAATTTCGGTCGAATACACCGAGCCGCAACTTCGAAAACGAATTGCGCCTCAAGGTGCAAACGTTGCCGAATGAGCCGCCGCGGCCTGTCGTCTTCCATGTTGTTCTGAGCGAAACGCGAGACCTGGAAAAGGAACGCGAGAAGGAGTTCACCGAGCGGATCGGCCTGCTGGAAATTCCACCTCAGATCAGCGCAGTTGTTGTTGGGCGGCGCTTTATCGACAGCAGCGGTGGCCGTGTGAAACGCGATCTCATTTCAACGAGGCTCAATCCCAACGCTCTTAAGCCTGCCAACGCGGAAACCTTGGCAGACATTTTCCGGCCAAACTTTAATGAGCTGGCTTTTCCGGTACACGCGCTCGGTTCCACCATGATGGTCGGACCGGCTGAGGACAACGCGTTCAAGATCGAGCCCTGAACGGAGCATCCCAGCAGCTGAACCCTTTTGCTTTAGCCAAGCCTGCGCTATGTACCGGCAAGGCTCTCGCAGGAGCCTGCTGCCCGTCTGCGCGAAGCTGTTACCGGCTCTGCTGAATGGACTCTTCCCGACAATGTCATGTTCGGGCTCGAGAAGTGGATGACGGGCGACACTTCAAGCAGAGCCGGGAGAATGACATGTCCATTACGCCCAAAAACCATATCTCGATTAGAGCGCTCAAGCGCCGTGCTAAAAAGCTCAGCACGTTGCACGGCTACAAGCATGCCCAGGCATTGGACGAAGCGGCCAAGGCAGCCGGATACCACAACTACAAGCATGCCCTGAATGCATCGGCAGCCTCGATGTCCGGAGGATCGGAGGCAACTTCCTCTGCTAAGAATGGAAAGCCCGACGCGCTTCAGAGGTTTCACGATAAAGCACGCCGGACCTGGTCCGACGCGGTTAAACAGGTTGCACCAGGTCCAGCGTCGACGGCTACTTGGCGCGGTGTTCCGGCAATTCTCAAAGCGATAGGACCGTTCATCGGACCGGAAAAAAATCACGCACACTTCCCGTCCGGGGGTGGGCATGATTTTCGAGCCGTACGGTTGTCGACAGAGAAAGGTTGTCTTGAGTTCGAAGTGACGCGCGGGTTGGTCTACGTTGTGAAGCCTCGTTCACTCACGCTCGAGCGCATCGATCTCAGCATTCCGGAGTCATTCCTCGTGCTCGAACTGGACGATTTGAAACCGTCAGAGTTTTACGCTCGATCGGATGATGCTGAGGAGAGCGGCGACCGTGTTTCAAGGCGCCACAGGATGAGTGAGATGGTCGTCGATCTTGGGGGAGGGGAGTATGCCGACCGTGAAGTTTGGGACAGGGGTTATCTGTCCAACGAAGATGAACCTCTACCTGAAGATGCGCGGTCCGTAGTGCGCTTCTTCAGCGGTCGCGTGATGTTGGTTACGAAAGGTAGCCTCTGGAATGGCGCGGCTCGCACCTACGATGGCATCCATCAAGGGATGACCAACGGAGATATTCGCGCTGGCATCGAAGGGGCCATACGGAGGATGGAAGACGCATAGGCGACCTCGCGTGCGCCTCCCGCTCTCCTCTTGCGGGAGGTGCGCACAGTGTATCCACCGCAAATGCACCAGCAGATTGTCATCTGTGGAAAACCTTGAGCGTCGTGCTTTGCTCAATCGGTTCTCAAACAGGGATCGGCGATGTCGAGTGTTTCAATCCGTCCGCTGGATGACGAATGGTGGACCACCGCGATGGTCTGCTCCTACCTCAAGCTGAAGCGTCGTGCGTTGTGGGACATTCGGCGTGATCCCGCGAAGGCGTTTCCAGCAGCCGTGAAACCAGGCGGCAAGGTCAATCTGTTCCGGGCGGAAGATGTGCGCGTGTGGGTCGCAAAACGCCGCCCAACTCACCTGCCGCCGCCACAGCCGTCGACTATCCCGCCGACCACCCAACAAACGACTCCCAGGAAGCATCCGACGACGGCTCCGGTTGTGGTGAAGCTGGAACCGGCGAAGAAGACGGTTCAACGGAAGCGGGCGCCGGCTTCGGACGAGCGTCAGCTCGGACTTTTCTAGGTTGCTGGCTTTTCGAGTTGGCCGCGGTCGGCTCTGCGAGCAGTTCCGCCGCCCAGAGCTGCAGGGCGGCGCGCTTTTCATCGATATAGCGGTAGCGATTGTAGACGCCTTTGACGCCGCCGATCCGATGCCCCAGCACGCGTTCAACGACAATTTCATCAACGCCCAGACGCGCCATGTGCGTAGCCGCAGTGCGGCGCAGGTCGTGGATTGTCCAATGCTCGATCTTGCGTCCCAGCTCAGCCTCTGCTCCGTCGCGGATCCGCTTTAGCGCTTCCGGGGTAACGGTCCACACAGGCCGCCTGCCGCCGTTTGAGCTGATCAGGTAGGGGCCTCTGGGCGGTTTCGGGATGCGCTGCACGATTTCCATCGCCTGCGGGATCAATGGAATGATGGTCGACTCCCGTGTCTTGTAGGCCTCTGCGGGGATATCCAGGCAGGCGTTGGCGCGGTCCAGCCAGCCGAGCTGGGCATTACCGATCTCGCGCAGCCGGGCGCCGGTCAGCATCAGGAGGCATATGAGCGAGCCGGAAGGGTAGGGCTCGGCCTGGGCCGCCTTCCAGACGGCCCGCGCTTCCTCAAGACTCAGAACCCGCTCCCGCGGTTTGGACTTCACCGGCGGGCGAACGCCGCTGACCGGGTTGAAGTCGACATATTCTCTCTCCAAGGCCCAGTTGAAGAACACCGAGAGCCATTTCCGCGTGTCGAGCGTTGCTGTCATTGTTGCGCGCTTCTTGAGGTCATCGAGAAGGCCGATCACGTCCCGGCGGGTCACTTGCTTTGGCGCATAGTCTCCGAATTTCGGTACGACATAGTCCCGCATGATCCATTCGGCCTTGCCGGCGCTCTGCAGACGGCCGCGGCAATGGTGTTCGAGAAAAGCTTCGGCCAATTCGGCGATGGTCCCGCGCCGGACGGTCGCGGCCTTCTCGAGCCGTTCGATCGGATCGATGCCGTTGTCCGCGTCGGCCAGCATGGTGGCCGCCTGAGCCCGCGCCTTCAGGAGCGAAACGGAAGGATACTCGCCAAGCGTGATCCGATAGAATTTGCGGCCGGCGAGCTTCTTGCCACGCTCTGTCGTCCCGCCGCGTCCCTTGACGGTGTAGCGCAGCGTCCAGGTCGGTCGGCCGCGTGGTCCGACACGAACAATGAGCCCGGAGATCGTCCCGTCGTTCAGTTCCATTCGCTCCGCTGGCGGAGACGAACAGAGTGATCTGAGTTTTGTGTCCGTGAGCATTGGGGCACGCCATCCCTGCTGGGCGCCCCGGCAAAAAAAGGCAGCAGGACGCGTTCCAGCCGCAGGTCTAGCCGGGTGGAATTGGGGCACACAATAGGCCTGCACCGACCAAAACCGATTAGAAAAACAAAAGACCGCATCTGCACGCAAAAGCCCATCACGATGTTGATCAGCATACGGAATTGTCGAATTCATCGACACGCTTCCGACTTTAGACAATCTTACAGATCGGGTTTTGCCAAGGTCGGGGTCGGGCGTTCGAATCGCCTCGCCCGCTC
>DAIRES010000177.1:0-6636 GCA_036795465.1 Hyphomonadaceae bacterium | reverse complement strand
ACCTTGCCGACTTCGCCTCGCGAGAGAATGTGGTCCGAATCGTAGGCCGTCTGGGTGGGCAGGTCGAACGCGATCGAGAGGCCGGTCTGACCCTTCGACAGGTTCTTCCGGTAGAGCTTGTTCGACTCCTCGGCGGTGGAGTGTCCCGCATAGGTGCGGAAGATCCACGGCTTGTCCGGGTCGTGCTGGAACGGGGTCGAAGAACCTTCGGCCATTTCTAGTCCTTGCTGCAAATGCGAAGGCACAAAACTGCAAACCGTGGGCCGATGCAAGCCGGACGGGCAATTTCATACCCTTTCAAGGCTAAGGAAGGGCGGGCAGCTGCGGCGCGTCTGTTGTCTTGCGTGGCGGCGCTGGGCATTCTTGTCGCGGGTTTGCGCGTTTGGGGGCCTCCATGAGACGGATCATCGCCGCATCGCTGGTCTTGCTGGCGTCGGCGGGCGCAGCGGCGCAGACACCGCCGCCTGAGTATGACTGGACGCAATCCAGGGTCAGCCTGACGCGGGCGTACGCCTGGGCAACCAAGGCGCGCCCGGAACAGGGCTTTCCCCAGGTGATGGTGCTGGGCCGCGATGACCGATCGGGAACGACGCCCGGGGAACGCCTGCGCTCGAGCGCAATGTTTACGTTCGAAGTCGATTGCCCGAAGAGCAATGCGCGGCTTGTCGAACAGGTAGCGTATGACGCCGCCCTAGCCGAAGCCGGCCGACGCGCGACGGCACTGCCGTGGATGAGCATTGGCCTGCTGGCCGATGGCGGCGATGAGATCAACGCGTTCTGCGCCGCTCCCGACGCCCCGCGCCCGCAGGCGAAGAAGGCGACGATCGCGGCTGCGCAGGCATGGCTCGATGCGATGATTCCAAAACCGAAGCCCGAGCCCATCCCGCCTGTTACATCGAACTTCGAGCTGGTTGGCCGCATGAGCAAGGCGCAGCCAGTCGATATCTGGCTGGACGTCTCGTCGATCAAACGCGAAGGCAAGCTCGCGACGGCCTGGACCTACGAGGCGTGGGAAGGCGGCTGGATCAAGCTGGCCAACGGCAAGATGAATATCGACCGCCCGTCAACCTGGCGGCTACACGAGATGGAGTGCGGTGCAACTCTTCGCGTGCGGGAAATCTGGCGCCAGCAGCTCAGCCCGGCCATGACACCGGCAAACACAGTGGCCAGCCCATCATCGCCGTTCAGCACCATCACGCCCGTCAGCGACACCAACACCTCCATGCTGGCCCAGCGTGTTTGCAACAACAACCCGCTGACCTTCAGTGCGAAGTATGTCGGCAGCGCATCGCAGCTTGCCGTTTCCAGATACGTCGCGGGAGAGTTCGTGAAGGTGCAGGCGCCGCGGTTCCCGTATCCTGCGGTCACGCAAGTCGATCTCGGCCCCACCATCCGCATCCGCGAGAACGATCGCACCTACACTTTCGAGGGAGTATTCACGCGCTCCGGCACAGGCAATTACTACACTGGCGAGTTCACATATCAGAGCGGCCAGAAGACGGCGGCCAACCTCACGGTGAAGGGCATATCCGATGGCGTGCTGCTGATCGCTCGGAGCGACCGCGAAGGCGATTATGGTTTTCCGGTCGCCAACGGAAAGGCTGCCACGGGTATCCCGCAGTGGAACCGCCAACGCACCGACAACACCGTGACGCTGCTTGAACCGGCGACGATCACCTTGAAGTAACTAGCGCCGCGCGACTTTCGGCGTGTTGCCAGCGGACGGTAGAACTGGCCTGGCGCCACTCATGTGCGCGGCGCGCGCCAGCTCCGCCATCTCGGCTTTTCCGCAATGCATGGCGGCTCGCCAGGCCTGCATGTGGGTGGGAACTTCCTCCATGTTCAGCGGCGGGCGGAAATGCCAGCGCAGCATCGTCTCGAACTCGCGACGGTCGCGAAGTTCAGGCACGACAAGTATGAGGGCGTGCGTGGCGCCGAGCGCCTTCGCGGCGGCGAGCTGGTGGTGACCGGCATAGCGCGCCTTCAGGCGTCCGGTCTGGCCGGCATAGTGGATATGGATGTCGCCAGCGGCATCCTCGTGCGCCATGAGATAGACGCACGGCAGATCGAAGAAGCGCGTCTCGCCGAAATCGACGAAGGCGAACATCTCGCCGAGGATGTCGACCTGCCCCGCCAAGGCTACTGGCCGCCGCTCTTGATGTATTCCTGACCGCATTCGAGCGTGATCGTCTGCAGGCGCGCCGAAAGCGGATGGGGGCGTCCCTGTTCAAGCGCGGCGTTCAAGTCCTTGAACTCGGCATAGGTAAGCGAGGCCTCGATGTTCTTCAGCGCGCATTCGCAGATCTGGGCCGGAGCACCGCCATTCTTGCAGCCGGCAAGCACGGCCTGCCTGTCTCCTTCGGGAAATCCGCCGCTCGCGGGGCTGCATCCCGTCACGGCGGCTAGCGCCGCCGCAGCCATCATGATTGCCGTGAATCGCATGCTCGTCCCCTGATCCGGATCACGGACGCTAACACGGCAGAGCCAGCGCGAAAGTGGGCGCTCCTGAAGTCTGCCGCGTCTCCTCCCCTTGCGGCGCCGCTTGCCGGACGCGACAGGCGGGCGCAGGTTCTGCGTAATGGCCTGTAGAGCCTATCGGGAGAGACGTCATGAAACGCCTGCTGCTTGCGCTGGCCGTTCTTGCTTCAGGTTGCATGGCGGCGCCCGCGCCGTCCGATCCCACGATCGCGGTGGTGGAGACGGGTCAGCTGAAGGCGCTGCAGGCGAAAGGCGTTCTGGCGTTCAAGGGCATTCCTTATGCCGCGCCGCCGGTTGGCGCGATGCGGTGGAAGGCGCCGGCAAGGGCCGCGAAGTGGGACGGCGTGAAGGATGCCTCTGCTTACGGCGCGATCTGCGCGCAGAAGATGCCGAACCCGGACAACGGCATCGGGCAATATCCGGCAAGCGAGGACTGCCTGACTCTGAACGTGTTCACGCAACAGCTGGGCGGCGGAAAACGGCCGGTGATGGTGTGGATCCACGGCGGCGGGTTCGTGAACGGATCAGGCAGCGCGGAGCTTTATGACGGGTCGCAACTGGCCAAGCGCGGCGTCGTGGTGGTGACGATCAACTACAGGCTCGGGCGGTTCGGCTCGTTCGCGCATCCGCTGCTGACGAAGGAAGCGGCGGGCGGACCCGTCGCCAACTACGGCATGCTCGACATGGTCGCGTCGCTCGAATGGGTGAAGCGGAATATCGGTGCGTTCGGCGGTGACAATGGCAATGTGACGATTTTCGGCGAGAGCGCGGGCGGCATGGCGGTGCAGAAGCTGATGACGATGCCGGGCGCGAAAGGCCTGTTCCATAAAGCCGCCGTGCAATCGGGCGCGGGACGCGAGAACACGCTTTATCTCGACAAGCCGAACGCACGTGGACTGCCCTCTGCCGAGAGCGATGGCGAGACTTTCGTGAAGTCGATCGGCGTGACGGCGGGAAGCGTGAGCGACCTGCGTGCGATTTCGTCGGATGCGATAATCGCGGCGGGCGATCCTTCGACGTTTGCGGGCGGTGGGCCGATCATCGACGGCAAGATCATTCCGATGACGGTGCTGGAGACCTTCAAGGCCGGCAGGCAAGCCCAGGTGCCGTATCTGGTCGGATACAACAGCGCGGAATTTCCGGTGAAAGCAGAAGACCTCGACGCGTCGGTGATGCGCACGACGGGCTCGAAGCTTTCGGACCTGCCGACGCTAGCGGCGACATATCCTGACAAGGATGACATGGCGGCGCGCGTGATGGGCGACATCATCTTTGGCGAACCGGCGCGGCATCTCGCGGGGCTGCATGCGGCGCGTGGGCAGCCGACATGGCTGTATCGTTTCGACGTGATTTCGCCGTCAGTGGCGGCGCGCTGGAAGGGCACGGCGCACGCGCAGGAACGACAGTATGTGTTCGACACGCTGCACACCTCGCCCTACCCGACCAATGCGAACGATCAGGTGCAGGCCGAACATGCCGTGACGTACTGGACCAACTTCGCAAAGACGGGCGATCCGAACAGCGCGGGTGAGCCGAAATGGCCGCGCTATGAGGCCGCGAAGGATGAGCTGCTGGAGTTCACCAACGCCGGGCCGGTCGGGAAAGTGTCGCCGCATCGCGCGCGGTGGGACGCGATTGAGGCGCGGTACTAGTAGATACCCAAACCCTTACTCACTGACCCACGGCGCAGCCTTCGACACGTCTGCGCCGATGGCGGTGTAGTAGAGCTTCTGGATATTGCGTGTGGCCGAGCCGGGCTTGCCTGCACCGATCTTGACGCCGTCGATTTCGGTCACCGGCGTAACGAGACCCGTGGCGGCGGTGACGAAAGCTTCGGCGGCGTTCTTCGCTTCTTCAAGCGTGAAGCTACGTTCGGTGATCTTGCGACCTTGCTGGCCGAGACTGTCGAACAGGGCGTGGCGCGTGATGCCTGCGAGGATCATGTTCGAGAGCGCGCGAGTGATGATCTCGCCATCCTGCGTGACGATCCACGCGTTCGAGGATGCGCCTTCGGTGACGAAGCCATCCGGGGCGACGAGCCAGGCGTCGTCAGCGCCCCTCGCCTTCGCTTCGGTCTTGGCCAGCGCCTGCGCGAGGAGGCCGACCGACTTGATGTCGCGCCGGGCCCAGCGAATGTCGGGCACGCTGATGACGCGGATGCCGTTGCGCGCTGATGGCGTGTCGATCAGGGCGCGGCTTTCGGCGTAGGCGAAGCAGGTGAGGGTCGGCTTGTCCGGGGCGACGAAGTCGCGTGAGCCGTAGGCGCCGCGCGTGACCTGCAGATAGACATAGCCCTCCGTGATGCCGTTGTCGGCGACAAGGCGGCGGTGCACCTCTTCCAGTTCTTTCCTGTCGGGCATCGCGCCGAATTTGAGTTCACGGAGCGAGCGTTCGAGCCGGTCGAGGTGGCGCTCCATGTCGACGGTGCGGCCGGCATAGACGGCGGTGACTTCATAGACGCCGTCAGCGAACAGGAAGCCGCGATCGAAGGGCGAGATTTTCGCCTCGTCCGCCGCAACGTAAACGCCGTTCACCCATGCTTGCCGCGTCATTTAATCTCTCCTGCCGCATGGCCGCCCAAATCAGGGACAACGGTCTCTGCGCCAGCCGGGCATATGTCCAGACCCGGCGGCGATTGGGGACATCGCCATGAGCCTTCCGCTTCGGCCCGTTATCGGATTCGGTGCAGCCCTCCTGACCATGGCGCTGGTCGCCATTGCCGGAATGACCGCGCCCACTGCAAAAACGACATTGCATGCTTCTGCCGAGTGCCCCGACACCTCGAAGGCGCATACACCCGCACCGGCGCGACCTGAGGCAGAACGTCCCGCCTGACCGCCTTCCCGCGCCGAAGACTTGCGGCAACAGGGTTGGCCCTTCTATTGCAGTGCAACAAGATTGCTTGCAATCCGTCCGGTCCTTGGACAATGTGACGCCCGTTTGAAGGCCCCTGGCTTCTGACGTGCGACACGTCCGAGCCGGGAAAAGGGCTATGAAACAAGGCTCGGGGAGATAGACATTGGCTGACGGCGCTGCTGCTCGTGAAGTGAAGGATCTCTACGCCGTCGGCGAGATTCCTCCTGATTTCCACGTTCCCAAGAACATGCACGCCTGGGCGATCCGGCGCGAGCGTCAGGGACGACCCAAACAGGCCATGCAACTCGAGGTCGTGCCGACCCCGGAGATTGCTTCGGACGAGGTGCTCGTTCTCGTGATGGCGGCGGGCGTCAACTATAACGGCATCTGGGCTGGCTTGGGCGAGCCCGTGTCGATGTTCGACGTTCACAAGCAACCCTATCACGTCGCCGGTTCCGATGCCTCGGGCATCGTCTGGGCCGTTGGCGACCGCGTTAAACGCTGGAAGCCGGGCGATGAAGTGGTCATCCACTGCAACCAGGACGATGGCGACGACGAAGAGTGCAACGGCGGCGACCCAATGTTCTCGCCGACCCAGCGCATCTGGGGCTACGAGACGCCGGATGGCTCGTTCGGCCAGTTCTGCCGCGTGCAATCGCGCCAGCTGATGGAACGTCCCAAACACCTGACCTGGGAAGAGGCGGCCTGCTACACCCTCACCCTCGCAACCGCCTACCGCATGCTGTTCGGCCACCGTCCGCACGTCCTGCGTCCGGGCCAGAACGTTCTGATCTGGGGCGCCTCGGGCGGCCTCGGCTCGTACGCGGTGCAGCTCTGCGCCGTGGCCGGCGCCAACGCGATCGGCGTCATCTCGGATGACTCGAAGGCCGAGTTCGTGCTGTCGATGGGCGCGAAAGCCGTCATCAACCGCAACAACTTCAAGTGCTGGGGCCAGCTTCCGAAAGTGAACTCGCCTGAGTTCAACGACTACATGAAGGAAGCCCGCAAGTTCGGCAAAGCCATCTGGCAGGTCACGGGCAACAAGGACGTGGACATCGTCTTCGAACACCCGGGCGAAGCCACGATGCCGACATCCGTGTTCGTCGTGAAGCGCGGCGGCATGGTCGTCATCTGCGCCGGCACCACCGGCTTCAACCTGACGATGGACGCCCGCTTCCTGTGGATGCGCCAGAAGCGGGTTCAGGGTTCGCACTTCGCCAACCTGCTGCAGGCCAGCCAGGCCAACCAGCTGATGCTGGAGCGCCGCCTCGACCCGTGCATGTCGGAAGTGTTCCCGTTCGC
>DAIRES010000176.1:0-6649 GCA_036795465.1 Hyphomonadaceae bacterium | reverse complement strand
GGCGTTGCACAACAGCCGGCTGCTGCGCCTCAGACGGCCCAGGCGGCTGAACCTGCTGCTCCGCCGCCGCATATGCCGAAAGACCTCGCGCCGGACACCGTCAAGGCGACGGACGAGTTCCTGTGGCTGGAAGACGTGAATGGCAAGAAGTCGCTCGACTGGGTGAAGGAGCAGAACGCCAAGACCGACGCGGTGCTGAAAGGCGATCCGCGCTACGAGACATTCCGCAAGGAAGCGCTGGCCATCCTGACTGCTCAGGACCGCACGCCGAAGCCGGAATTCCGTGGCGATGGCATCGACAATTTCTGGCAGGACGCGAAGCAGGTTCGCGGCGTCTGGCGTCATGCAACGCTGGAGAGCTACCAGACCGACAAGCCGAAATGGCAGACCGTCCTCGATATCGATGCGCTGGCAAAGCGCGAGAAGAAGAACTGGATCTACAAGGGCGTGGATTGCCTCCCGCCGGAAGAAACCCGCTGCCTCGTCAGTCTTTCGGATGGTGGCAAGGACGCGGTCGTCGTTCGTGAATTCAATACGGTCGAGAAGAAGTTCGTCACCAACGGCTTCAACCTGCCGGAAGGGAAGCACCGCCTCGCGTGGATGGAC
Organism: Hyphomonadaceae bacterium; assembly: GCA_036795465.1. GTDB lineage: Bacteria > Pseudomonadota > Alphaproteobacteria > Caulobacterales > Hyphomonadaceae > UBA7672. Next base: position 6,043 of record DAIRES010000176.1, on the reverse strand, counting down.
AACGATACCATCCTGGTCGCGACCGATTTCGGGCCCGGCACGCTGACGGAAAGCGGCTACCCTTTTATCGTGAAGGCGCTCAATCGTGGGCAAAAACTGGCCAACGCTGTTGAGGTGTTCAAGGGTTCGGCCCGCGATGGCGGTTATGGCGTCAGCCCCGATGTGATGCGCAGCAGCTCGGGGCAGGTGATTGCAACAATTATCTCGCGTTCGCTGGATACCTTCAGCCAGGAAACCTACGAGCTGGTCGGGGTAAGGCCGGTGAAGCTTGACCTGCCGCGACGGGTGAACGTGCGAGGCATTCTGTCCAGCGGACCGCCTAGGCTGGTGTTCTCCATCGAAGAAGCGTGGAAGGTGAACAACACGACCGCGCCGGCCGGCGCGCTCATGGCGGTGCCAATGGGTATGCTGAAGCCCCCGCCGCCGGGCGTCGGCGCGGTTCTCACCAACAAGGACATCACGATTTTCGAACCGACTGCGCGGCAGTCAGTCGATGACGTCACAGTATTCGATGATCGCGTTGTAGCGGCCATTTACGACAATGTGCGTGGTCGCGCCGCTGTGTTCAGCGACAAGGGCGAATTTGGCGGGTGGACCGAAACAGCACTGCCATCGCCTGCGAATTCGGCAATCCGCCTCGGATCGTCCAGTCGTCAAAGCCGCCAGCTGTTCTACACCTACGAAGGCTTCCTCACGCCCTCGACGCTGAGCCTTGCCAACGTCGACGCCTTCAAGGCCGAAGCGATCAAGAAGTCGCCCGACAAGTTCGACGGGTCGAAACACGTCGTCGAGCAGTTCGAAGCAACCTCGCGCGACGGAACGAAAGTGCCGTACTTCGTGGTCCGCCCGAAAGACGCCGCACTGGATGGATCAACACCCACCATGATGTTCGGCTATGGCGGCTTCCAGGTCTCCTACCCGCCAGTTTACAAGCCGGAGCTGGGCAAGCTGTGGCTGGAGAAGGGCGGAGCCTACGTCATCGCCAACATACGCGGCGGTGGAGAGTTTGGCCCGGCCTGGCATCAGGCTGCGCTCAAGGGCAACCGCCAGCGTTCCTTCGACGACTTCGCCGCCGTCGCCTCTGACCTCGCCGCGCGCAAGATCACTTCCGCGAAGCATCTCGGAATCTACGGCCGCTCCAACGGCGGCGTGCTCACCTCGGTAACGCTGACCCAGCATCCCGAACTGATCGGCGGCGCCGTGATCGAAAGCCCGCTGGTCGACATGCTGCGCTATCACGAGCTGCCGCCCGGCGCGTCATGGATCGGCGAATACGGTGATCCGCGCATCCCGGCCGAAGCCAAATGGATCGCGGCCTACTCCGGCTACCAGAACCTCCGCGAGGAGGCGAAGTACCCCGAAGTCTATATCACCACCAACACCCACGATGATCGCGTCCACCCCGGCCATGCCCGCAAGTTCGCTGCGCGGCTGCAGGCGATGGGCTATCCGGCGCTCTATTTCGAGGAAACCAACGGCGGCCACTCAAACGACTCGGACCCGCTACTGAACTCCCAGCGCTGGGCTCGGCACTACATCTATCTCGCCCGCCAGCTCGGGCTGGAATAGCCCCGGAACGAAAAACGGCCGGGCGTGCATGCAGCGCGCCCGGCCGTTGTTCTCTTTAGTCTGATCCGCCTACTTCAGCTTCGAGATCAGGGTCCAGTTCTGGGCCAGTGCGGCGGCGCCATTGTCGGCCTTGATGGTCGACCAGGTCGTGCGCGCTTCTTCCTTCAGGCCCGAACGATACTGCGCGATGCCAAGATGCAGCTTCGCGACATCCAGCTCGGATTGATCGGCGATACCTTTGGCGATGCCTTGCGAGATCAGCTCGATCGCCTTGGCGTTGTCGCCATAGCTCATCATGGCCTCACCGATGTTGGCAATGTTCAGCGCGTTGCCTTTCTTGACAGCGTCGGCAGCTTCCTTTTCGAGGCCCGGCTTGTCGCTCGTGATCTGAGCCTTGGCCCTCTTGAGGTTCTCCTGATCTTCCGGCGCGGAGCCCAACTCGCCGCTGGCGATTGCCGGCTCGAGCAGAGCCAGTGCTTCAGCAGGCAGGCCGCGCTTCAGCGCTTCCTGGATTGCCGTGCGCTTCTCGTTGACTGTCAACGTCACGCCGGCCGCCTGCATGGCGCGGAACAGGTCAAGCCGCACCTGACCGCCATAGTTCGGCGCGTCCTGAGTGCGGTACGCAATCAGCTCTTTCCAGTAATCTTCCTTGGGGTACTCGGCGACCAGCGCTTCTTCCACGGCGTAGTAGGACGCCATGTCATTGGTTTCCTTGTAAGCCCGCATCTGCAGCAGATAAGCGGTGTCAGTCGGCTTCGTGCCGGCAGCTTTCGCCGCGTCGACCGACTTCTTCGCGTACGCAATGCCCGTCGGATAATCCTTCGTCTTGATGCCGTCAGCCGCGAGCGCGAGGTATTGCTCCGCATTGCCGCCGTACGCATCGACATAAACGCGGAACGCCGCCAGCGATTTCGCCGTGTCGCCGGCATCGCCGTAGGCTTTGGCCAGAACACCGCGATACTGCTTCGTCTGTTCCGGCGTGATCAGGCCGCTGGCCAGCAGCGACTCAAGCGAAGCAGCCAGGCCGGTGTGATCCTTGGTCTCCGATTGCATCACGATGCGAAGCTGTTCGATCGCCACCTTGTCGTTCGGCGTCTTGGATTGCGCGGTCGCAGCATCCAGCTTGGTTTTCGCGGTCGCCCAGTCCTTGGCGACAATAGCCTTCTGCGCGTCGTTCAGCGGCCCGATCATCTGCTTGGTCAGCGGGGGCGGTGTCTGGGCGATCGCCGGTGACATTGTCAGGGTGGCCAGGACGCCGGTGGCGATGGCAGTCATCCCGAGCTTCAGGAAATGCATTCGGTTCCTCCGTTTTCCTGTCGATACATAAGAGATGGGCGGTAAGACAACGGCTTCCACTGTAATTTGACTGCGTGAGACTGCCGCGCGAGCAGCTTCGGCGCCTGTAGCTGCCAATTAAATTGCGAACAGGCGGCGTACTGCCCCGTTCCAGCCCTTTTTTCCCGGGTCGGAACAGCGTATCAGCCGCGCCATAAATCTGGAGAAACGTCCATGTCCGCCCCGGTTTCTGAAGCGCTCAAGAGGATCAAACCTTCGGCCACGATCGCAGTCACGCAAAAGGCGAGGGAACTTCAGGCCAAAGGCGAGAACGTGATCGGCCTCGGCGCAGGCGAGCCCGACTTCGATACGCCGGACAACGTCAAGCAGGCGGCCATCAAGGCGATTCAGGACGGCAAGACCAAATACACGGACGTGGACGGCATTCCCGAGCTGAAGCAGGCGATCTGCGCCAAGTTCGAACGCGAGAACGGCCTGAAATACAAGCCGAGCCAGGTGAACGTCTCGCCGGGCGGCAAGCCGGTGATTTTCAACGCCTTCATGGCGACGCTGAACTTCGGCGACGAGGTGGTGATTCCAACGCCGTACTGGGTGAGCTACCCGGAAATGGCGCTGATCTGTGGTGCAACGCCGGTGTTTGCGCAGGCCTACGCGAACGACAATTACAAGCTGAAGCCGGCGGCGCTGGAAGCGGCGATCACGCCCAGGACGAAGTGGCTCATCCTGAACTCGCCATCGAACCCGTCGGGCGCGGCCTATACGAAAGAGGAATTACAGGCGCTGGCCGATGTGCTGCTGCGCCATCCGCATGTCTGGATCCTGACGGACGATATGTACGAGCACCTTGTGTTCGACGGGTTCAAGTTCTGGACAATCGCGCAGGTCGAGCCGCGCCTTTATGAGCGCACGCTGACGATGAACGGCGTTTCCAAAGCCTATTCAATGACGGGCTGGCGCATCGGCTATGCCGCTGGTCCGGAAGACCTGATCAAGGGTATGGCCAAGGTGATGAGCCAGACGACGTCAAACCCCAGCTCCATCTCGCAGTGGGCTGCGGTTGAGGCGTTGAATGGAACGCAGCATTACATCAAGCCGAACCAGGAGCTGTTCAAGACACGCCGCGATCTTGTGGTCGGCATGCTGAACCAGACCGAAGAGCTGCACTGCCCCACGCCGGAGGGGGCGTTCTACGTTTATCCGGATTGCAGCAAAGCAATCGGCAAAACCTCGGCGGGCGGCAAGAAGCTGGCGAACGACGAGGATTTCGCGGCGGCGCTGTTGGAAGAAGAGAAGGTGGCCGTGGTGTTCGGCTCGGCATTCGGGCTCAGCCCGGCTTTCCGGATTTCGTACGCGACGTCGACCGAGAAGCTGGAAGAAGCCTGCCGGCGCATCCAGCGTTTCTGCGGGAACCTGAAGCGCTAGAGCCGCGGCAAAATCAGCATCAACCCGTAAACCCGTTTGACGGCGGGCGCGGGTTGATTCACTTCTGATGGCGCTGGAGCTGTTGGGAGCTTAACCGTCATGAACGCCGAACTTGGGCTGGTGTTCCCCACTATCGCGCTTTTTTCTGCAAGCCTTGTTTTGACGGGTATTTCGCTATGGCTTGGCGGGAAGCTCGCTCCCTGGTTTCTCAATGAAGGCTTCGAGCCGCCAAGCGTTCGCAGCTACTTCCTTGATCTGAATGCGGATACGGAAATGACGCGCGGGCGCGTTGTCACCGCTCTTATTGCACTCGCGATCATGCTGGCAGCGCTGCTGGTGATCTCGGTGGTCGTAAAATTCGGCGGGATCGCGCTGCTCTAGCCCGGATGATCGATCCGCTTACGAAAGGAAACGCCCCAGCTTTCGCCGGGGCGTTTTTGTTTGTGCCGTAGCGCCTCGACTATTTCAGCGTCGATGAGTCGAGGTTCAGCTTGTTGATGTTCAGGCGCTCCATGCCCGTGCGCTTAACCTTCACCTTGTCCCAGAACACCGCAGCGTCGCCGACAACGATGAGCGTTGCATTGGCCGGGTCGTAATGAGCCTTCGCGGCGGCGCTCGCTTGTTCAGCAGTAACTGCGTTGATGTCTGCCGAATAGGTCTGCAGTTTTTCAAGCGGGAGGCCGTACTGGGCAAGCGCCGAGTACTGGCCCGCGAGGCCGGCCGTGGTTTCGACCGAGCGGCCGAAGCCACCGATGATGACAGCCTTGCGCGCCGCGAGTTCGTTCGCCGGGATCGGCTCTGAACCGAGGCGGGCGAATTCCGAAACCATCAGGTCGACCACATCCGGCACCGCGTCGTTACGGGTCTGGGCGAGGGCGGTGATCGGGCCGGGCTGCTTGCGTGCGGTGAGGCCAGAGTTGGCGCCGTAGGAGAGGCCGCGCTTGATGCGGATCTCCGCGTTCAGGCGTGCCGAGTAGCCGCCGCCGAGGACGTTATTGGCGACAACGGTGGGGAAGTAGTCATCCGCCATTCGCGCGGGACCGACGCGGCCGAGGAACACAACGGCCTGGCCGATCTTCGGCATATCAATGGTCAGCGCGCGCGGGGGCAGGGCTGCGCCAGCGGCGACTGCTGGAGCGGGTGGCGTCGTGGGTTTGGCCCATCCGCCGAGTGCACTTTCGGCCAGCGCGAAGCCAGCTTCCGGCGTGATGTCGCCCGCGATGACCAGGACGGATGCATCCGGTCGCCAGCTCGCGGCGTGGAAGGCGGAGAGCTGTGCTGTGGTGAGCGCGGAGACAGACTTCTTCGTCGCAACGCCGCCATAGGGGCCGGCGCCGAACAAGGCACGCGTCATGGCGAGGCTGCCGACCGAGCGCGGTGAACTCATCGCCAGCTCGATGCCATCGAGGGTTTCTCGCTGTGCGCGGGCAAGTTCCTCGGATGCGAAGGCTGGGTTCTGGACGACATCCGCCATGATGGCGAATGCCGCCTTGGCCTTGTCGGAACGGGTGGAGATGGAAACGTCGGTCGCATCCGCGCCTGCCCCCGCGCCGATGGCCGCGCCGAGGCTTTCGATCTCGCTGGCGATCTGCGTCGCCGAGAGGGTTTTGGTGCCGCGCGTGACGAGGTCTGCTGTCATCGAAGCCAGGCCGGACTTGTCGGCGGGATCGAACGCGCTGCCTGTGGAGATGCGCAGGCTGGCGCTTATCAGCGGCAGGCCAGGCTTGCTGGCGACGATGACGCGCAGCCCGTTGGC
>DAIRES010000175.1:1464-6713 GCA_036795465.1 Hyphomonadaceae bacterium | reverse complement strand
GCCGCAGCGTGTCGCTTACAAATCCGATCCCTACCCTTCGACCTACAGGCCGCTGCCGGCGGATGACGTGATGATCGCGAACGCGACCGTATTCGATGGTCTCGGTGGGCAGATCGAGAATGGTTCGGTACTGCTGCAGGGCGGGAAGATCGTCGCGGTCGGCGCGAACATTCCTGTTCCGGCTGGCGTGAAGATCATCGACGCCAAGGGCAAATGGGTGACGCCCGGCATCATCGACATCCACTCGCACCTTGGCGTCTATCCTTCGCCCGGTCTTGAAGCGCATCAGGATGGCAACGAGGCTTCTGGTCCGGTGACGGCGGATGTTTGGGCCGAGCATGGCCTCTGGCCACAGGACCCCGGCTTCACGCGCGCGATGGCGGGCGGCGTGACGGCAATGGAAATCCTTCCCGGTTCGGCCAACCTGTTCGGCGGGCGCGGCGTGATCATCAAGAACGTGCCCGCGAAGACGGCGCAGGGCATGAAGTTTCCGGGCGCGCCCTACACGTTGAAGATGGCGTGCGGCGAGAACCCCAAGCGCGTTTATGGCTATGGCAATGGCGGCTTTCCAGGCGGCAAGCCGTTTTCGCGCATGGGCAATGTGGCGGGCTATCGCGCGGCCTGGCAGGAAGCTGTCGAGTACAAGCGCAAATGGGAAAAGTACGGCGCCGATTTCGACGCCTGGGAGAAGAAGGCGGACCATCCCAAGAAGGATGATGACGGCGAACCGGAAGATCCGGGCGATGCGCCAGACGCACCAGACCGCGACTTCCGGCTTGATACGCTGATGGGCGTGCTCAATGGCGAGATACTGGTGCAGCAGCACTGCTATCGCGCCGACGAGATGGCGCAGATCATCGATCTGTCAAAGGAGTTCGGCTACAAGGTTTCGGCCTTCCATCACGGCGTCGAGGCTTACAAGATCGCAGACCTGCTTGCGGCCAATGGCATCTGCGGCGCGCTGTGGGCTGATTGGTGGGGCTTCAAGGCTGAAGCCTATGACGGCATCCGCGAGAACATTCCTCTGGTGCATAAGGCTGGCGCGTGCGCGATCGTCCATTCCGACGATGCGAACGGCATCCAGCGTCTGAACCAGGAAGCGGCCAAGGCGCTGGCCGATGGCCGCAAGATCGGCATCAACATCTCCAAGGCCGAGGCGTGGACGTGGCTGTCGCGCAATCCGGCCAAGGCGCTGGGCATTCTCGACAAGACGGGCACGCTGGAAGTTGGCAAAGGCGCCGATGTGGTGATCTGGAGCGGCGACCCATTCAGCGTCTATACGCGCGCGGACGTGGTTTATGTCGATGGGGCAGTCACGTGGGACCGCGCCAACACGGCGAGACAGCCGGTGACGGATTTCGAACTTGGCCAGCCGGGTGAAGGAGACCGCAAATGATCCGGTCGCTTCTTCTCGCAACCACCCTGCTCTGCGCGCCCGCTGCGCTGGCCGAACCTGTCGCCATCACGGGCGGCAAGGTAGTAACAAACACCTCGCAAGGCATAATCGAGAAAGCCACGGTGGTGATCGACAATGGCCGCGTGATTTCTGTCGGAACAGCCGCGCCGCCTGCGGGCGCGCGGGTTATCGATGCGAAAGGCAAATGGGTAACGCCCGGCCTGTTCGCGGCTTTCTCGCGTGTAGGGCTTTCGGAGATCGATTCCGAAGACTCGGCTGAAGATACCTCCGCCCCGTCGAGCAAGTTCCAGGCGTCGCTGCATGCTGCCGACGCCTTCAATCCGGATGACACGGCGATTGCCGTGACGCGGATCGAGGGCGTTACCCACGCCGCCATTGTTGGTGCGCCGGGCAAAGGGCTGTTCGCAGGCTTTGGTGCGATTGTTGACCTGTCTGGCGGGCTCAACAGCCTGCAAGCGCGCGAAGCGTTCATGCTCGCCCGTCTTGGCGAGTCCGGCGCGTCAGCCGCGGGCGGCTCGCGTGCGGCATCGCTTCTCTGGCTTCAGACTGCGTTTGACGATGCCCGCGCTTACCCGAAAGGCTTCAGCGACGATGGCGAGGGCGACATCCTCAGCCGCAAGGACGCCATAGCCCTGAAGCCTGTGATCGAGGGCAAGATCCCGCTGATGATCGAGGTGCATCAAGCCGGCGATATCCTGCAGGTGATCGCGCTGCAGAAACGTGAGCCAAAGATCAGGTTCATCATCCTTGGCGCGGCCGAAGGCTGGCGCGTTGCAGACCAGATCGCGGCATCGAAGATACCAGTGATCGTCAACCCACTCACCAACCTGCCCGACCGCTTCGAGATCCTGGCGGCAACGCTTGAGAATGCCGGCCGTCTTTCGCGGGCGGGCGTGACCGTCGCGATCGCCGACCCGGGCGAGGCGACCCACAACACCCGCCTGATCCAGCAGCTGGCAGGCAACGCCGTGGCGAACGGGATGGAGTGGGGGCAAGCCTTTGCCGCCATCACCAGCGTTCCGGCCCGCATGCATGGGCGGACCGACCTGGGTGTGCTGTCCCCGAACGCGACGGCGGATGTGGTGATCTGGGATGGCGATCCGCTGGAGTTGATGTCGAGCCCTGATGCGGTCTTCATTGCCGGCGTCGAGACCCCGATGGTGTCCCGTCAGACCAAGCTGCGGGATCGCTATCTCAATCTGAGCGAGCCGCTGCCGCAGGCCTACGAGCGCTAGTTTGGCCCGGAATCCCGGCGGGAGGCCGCGCCGGACGCTGAAAAGTGGCTTGGAATCGCGTTAGATTGGTCGTTACAGGCTGCGGGATTGACTAAGACGTGGGGGGGCCTATTGCTCCTTTTGTTCCCGTAAAGCCCCGTGTTTCCTGCTCGCGGCCCCGGCCGACCGAGCCTGAAAAGACAAACTGATGACGTTTGACGAGCTGAGCCTCGACCCCCGCATTCTGGAAGCCGTGAAAGGCGCCGGATACACGACGCCGACGCCCATCCAGGAACAGGGCATTCCCGCCGTGCTTGGCGGACGCGATATCACAGGCATCGCCCAGACCGGCACCGGCAAGACCGCCGCCTTCGTTCTTCCCATGATCCACAAGCTGGGCCAGGGCCGCGCCAAGGCGCGCATGCCGCGCTCGCTGATCCTTGAGCCGACGCGCGAACTGGCCGCCCAGGTGGCCGAGCAGTTCGAGAAATATGGCTCGGGCTACAAGCTGAACATGGCGCTTCTGATCGGCGGCGTGTCGTTCGGCGACCAGGAAAAGAAACTCAATGCTGGCGCTGACGTTCTGATCGCCACGCCGGGCCGCCTGATGGACCATTTCGGGCGCGGCGGCCTGCTGATGACCGGCGTGCAGATGCTTGTCATCGACGAAGCCGATCGCATGCTCGACATGGGCTTCATCCCGGACATCGAGAAGATATGCACGCTTCTGCCGAAGACGCGCCAGACGCTGCTGTTCTCCGCGACGATGCCGCCGGAGATTACCAGGCTGGCGAAGCAGTTCCAGAAGGAGCCGGTGCGGATCGAGGTTTCCAGACCCGCAACGGCCGCCACGACGATCACGCAATATGTAACGCACTGCCCGTCCAACGAGGATACGGTGAAGCGCGCCGTGCTGCGCTCGATCATCAAGGCGAAGTCGACCGATCAGGGCATTGTGTTCTGCAACCGGAAGACGGAAGTCGATATCGTTGCGAAGTCGCTGGCCAGCCACGGCTTTGACGCCGCGCCAATCCATGGCGATCTGCCGCAAAGCCAGCGTACGCAGACGCTTGACCGTTTCCGCAACAAGGAACTCAAGCTGCTTGTTGCGTCTGATGTGGCCGCGCGCGGTCTCGACATCCCGGAAGTCAGCCAGGTCTTCAACTACGCCCCGCCGCCGAACTCCGACGATTATGTCCACCGTATCGGCCGCACGGGCCGCGCCGGTCGTCTGGGCGAAAGCTTCACCATCGTCTCGCCGGGCGATGCGCGCCTGTGGGAAGCCGTGCTGAAGCGTATCGGCAAGGATGTTGAGCCGTTCACGCCCGAGGGCATGGAAGAAGCCGTTGCCGAAGCCCGCAGCCGTGGCCCAGCCGCCGGCCGGGACAGGTTCGACAAGGGCCGTGGCGGCCGTGGACGCGGGCCCGCCCGCGGTCGTGGCGGCGAGCGTCGCGACGAGCGGCCTGCGCGTGAAGAGCGTCCCGTGGAGCCGGCCGTGATTGCCGCACCCGAATTCATCCCCCCGCAGGTCGAGGATTTCGAGATCGAAACGCCCGCCGCGTTCGAGGCGGAAGCACCCGCCCAGGAAGCTCGCGAAGAGCAACCGCGCCGCGAGGGCCGCGGCCGGGGCCGCAATCGTGAACGCAACCGGGACCGTGACGACTCACGGGCCGGCAAGGACCGGCCTGATCGCAGCGGACGGAATCGTCGCGGCGAACTGACGCCAGGCGACCCGCAAGGCGGCGATGAAAAGTTCAAGGGAATGGGCGACCACGTGCCCGCGTTTCTCCTGCGAACACTTGGAAAGCGCGAAGACGCCTAAGAATTCGCGGCTTTCTGGTAAGCATAACCTTAAGGTAATGCCCCGATTTTAGCCAATCCGTAACGGCTTCTGTTCACTGTTTCGCTAGGACATTGGTGCGGTCGACGCAGTCATGTCCTGAGGGGCGTTGAATGTTGAATACCCAATTGCTTGGGCCGGAAGGCCAGGCTCTCGGCCATCGCACGGTCGACGAGATGGGCCGGCAGCTGCTGCCGGTCAGCCCCCAGAATTATGAAGTCTGGCTGTCCTACTTCACCCATTCCTCGCCCGACCTGCGCGCCGCCGTCGAGAAGCTGATGGCTTCCGGCAAGCCGATTACCGCCGACGATATGGAGCAGTTATACGAGCGCTTCTTCTCCACCACCCACCTGTCGACGCAGGTAATGGAGACGGGCTCGCGGATCGCGCATGAGATCGCGGACGCGCTCGACGCCCTCAAGAAAGCCGGCGCCACGACTGAACGCTATGGCGCGACCCTGAACGTTGCCGCCGACAGCCTGCAGAACACCGCGATCGATGGCGATGCGCTGAAGCGCCTGATCAACGTGCTCGCTTCCGCCACGACCGAAATGTCGAAACAGAACTCCAACCTGTCGCACAAGCTTGCCCAGTCCTCGCAGGAAATGGAAAAGCTGCGCACCTCGCTGCGCCAGGCGCGCGCCGAAGCGCTGACGGACGCACTGACGGGCATCGCCAACCGCAAGCTGTTCGACGAGACGCTGCGCCTGCGGAAAGAAGAAGCCGACAGCGAGAAGACGGAACTCGCGCTTCTGCTTTGCGATATCGATCACTTCAA
>DAIRES010000175.1:0-1364 GCA_036795465.1 Hyphomonadaceae bacterium | reverse complement strand
TAGGACCACGGCCTGCACCCTTGCGCCTTCAGCTCCGCGCCAAGGGCCGTATCGGCTTTCAGGAAGAATGTGTCGTCATCCAGCACTGCGAAGCTGACGCCGCCCCGCGACAGCAGTGCGCCGCCGAACATCCGCCTGGCCTCGACCTTGCCGAAGCCCGCGATGAGTTCGAGCACGTAATCGGTAAACCCGGGAGACAACGGCATACCGTCGTTTTCGCGCACAATGACGGCGAAGGCCAGAGCCCGGCCTTACTCGGCGGCCTGCGCCGGCACGATCGTCACGCTCTCGCCGCACCCACACGCATCCGTCTGGTTAGGGTTCGAGAAGGTGAACTTCGAATGCATCGGCGTGACTTCGTAATTGATCACGGAGCCAAGCAGGAAGAGCACGGCCTTGGCATCGATGACGATCGACACGCCATTGTCGTCAACGCGCTCATCCATCGGATCGGCGGCGTCGGCGTAGCTCATCGTGTATTCCATCCCGGCGCAGCCGGCGTTCTTCACGCCGACGCGCAGGAAGCCCACGCCTTTTTCGGCCACGAGTTCCCGCACCTGCGCCGCTGCGGCGTCGGTGAGGGTCACAACCTTGGGGCGAGGACGTCTGGCCATATGGCTAAGATGGATATCCTGAACCGGCTTACAACATGTTGAGGGCGAGACGGGCCTCGTCGCTCATGCGCGACGGGTCCCATGGCGGATCGAAAACAATGGTCGCCTTGGCCGATTTGACGCCTTCGACCCTGCGGGCGGCATCCTCGACCCAGACCGGCATTTCGCCGGCCACGGGGCACGCAGGGGCCGTGAGGGTCATCTCGATGTCGACATGGCGGTCGTCGTTGATGTCGACTTTGTAGATCAGGCCAAGTTCGTAGATATCGACCGGGATTTCAGGGTCATAGACCTTCTTGAGTTCCTGAATCAGGTTGTCCGTGATCGCATCCAGCTCGTCCTGCGGAATAGCAGACGGCTTCGCGTCGCTCTCGGGAGCGGCGGTTTCGGGCATCTGATGCTTCAGGTCGTCAGCCATTACGCACTCTATGACAGCATCGTCCGGGCCTTGGAAAGCGCCTCCACGAACACGTCGACTTCCTCGAGCGTATTGTAGAGGGCAAAGCTCGCCCGGGCGGTAGCACTAACCCCTAAATGGGACATCAAAGGCTGGGCGCAATGATGGCCCGCCCGAATCGCCACCCCGTAGCGGTCCAGGATCTGGGCGAGGTCATGCGGATGGGCGCCTTGCAGGGAAAATGACAGCACAGGGCCCTTTCCTTTGGCCGTGCCGTGGATGGTCAGGCCGTTGATGCCCCGCAGCGCCTCGGTAGCCCGCGCCATGAGCGCCTGTTTGTGGTGGTGGATCGC
>DAIRES010000174.1:0-6770 GCA_036795465.1 Hyphomonadaceae bacterium | reverse complement strand
GCGTGCTTGCCCTTGTTGAGGAGGAGTTCGTCCTCCGCGGTGGGCTTGGTGGCCAGGCGGCCGGCCCAGGGGCTGATGAAGCGTTCGAACTGGTCGACGAAGGAATAGACGACCGGCACGAGGACCAGCGACAGCACCGTTGACGAGATCAGGCCGCCGATGACCGCAATGGCCATGGGCTGACGGAAGCCGGCGCCTTCGCCGATGCCGAGGGCAGTCGGGATCATGCCGGCTGACATGGCGACCGTCGTCATCACGATGGGACGGGCGCGTTCGCGGCAGGCTTCGAACAGTGCGTCATACGTGTTCTTGCCGCGTTGCTGGGCCTCGATCGCGAATTCGACCAGCAGGATCGCGTTCTTGGCGGCGATGCCGAGCAGCAGCACGCAGCCGATCATGACCGGCATCGAGATTTCCTTGCCGGCGATCAGCAGCGCGAGGAAGGCGCCGGAGAAGGACAGCGGGAGAGATGCAAGGATGACCATCGGCTTGAACACCGATTTGAACAGCAGCACCATGACCGAGTAGATCAGCGCGACGCCAGCCATGAGGGCGATGACGATGCCGCCGAACATTTGCATTTCGGCCTGTTCGTTGCCGACGCGGGCGCGGGTGACGGCCCCCGGCGTGCCGGATTTTTCGGCCGCGAGGATCGCCTGCATCGTCTTCGTCTTGTCGATGGCTTCAGTTGCGTCGCCGGACGTGTTGCCGGGTGCGAAGTCAGCCTGAACCGACGCCATCCGCTTGCGATAGATGCGCTGGATGTTGCCGGGGCCGGCCTCGTAGGTGAGATCGGCCACGGCGCCGAGCGTGGTGGAGCCGCCATTCAGCGTGGGCACGCGGAGCTGGGACAGTTCCGCAAGATCGTTGCGCACCGAATCCGGCAGGCGGACGCGGATCGGCAGGCGGCGTTCGCCTTCCGAGAATTTCGGCGTGTTGGCTTCGATATCCCCAGCCGTCGCAATACGCGCGACCTGGGCGATGGCGTCCGTCGACACGTTGAGGCGGGCAGCCTCTTCCGTGCGCGGGCGGATGATCAGCTCGGGGCCCGGAGGCTCGGGCGAGAGGCGCGGATTCTGGATCTGCGGGAGATCCTTCATCTCGTTGAGAAGCGCGAGCTGGACCTTGTCGAGTTCGGCCGCGTCTTCGGACGTGAGCAGGACGTTGACGTCCGAACCGCCGGGGCCGCCGCCGGTCATCAGCGCGGTGACGCGGATGTCGGGGATCTGCTTGAGTTGCGGACGGATGTGCTGCTTGAGCTGCTCCGTCGTCATCTTGTGGCCTTCGCGCATCACGACGGTCGCGGAACCGGAGGTGAGGCCTGCGCCGCCACCGCCGCCGCCGGCCATCGCAGCCGAGCCGCCCGATCCGCCGGAGCCGATCGAGATGAAGACGTCTTCCACGTCCGGCTGTTTCATCAGCAGGTCGTTGAGGGCCGTGGCCGAGCGTTCCATCTGGCCGCGCGTGGAGCCCGGAGGCGCGGAGATGTTGAAGAGGATGTAGCCGGGGTCTTCGGTCGGGATGAAGCCCTTGGGCAACATGCCGACAAAGACGATGGTGGCCACGAAGGACAGGCCGCCGAAGGCCGAGGCGATCAGGCGATGCTTGAGCGCCCAGGCCAGCGTGCTTTCGTAGAAGCCGGGCAGCTTGCGGACATCGCGGTTTTCATGTTTCGCGGGCGACGGCTTCAGGAAGTAGGCGGCCATCAGCGGCGAGACGAAGCGCGCAACCAGCAGAGAGAAGACGACGGCCACGGCGACCGTGATGCCGAACTCGATGAAGAACTGGCCGGGCATGCCGCCCATGAACGATGTCGGCAGGAACACCACGACGATGGATGCGGTGGTGGCCAGAACGGCGAGGCCGATCGCGTCAGCGCCTTCCATGGCGGCGCGGAAGGGCGTGTAGCCCGCCAGCGTTCGCTTCTGGATGTTCTCGATCTCCACGATCGCATCGTCGACGAGGATGCCGATGACGAGCGTGAGGGCGAGCAGCGTGACGACGTTCAGCGAGAAGCCGAACAGCGAGATGATGAAGAAGGTCGGGATCAGCGACAGCGGCATGGCGAGCGCGGCGATGACGGTCGCGCGCCAGTCACGCAGGAAGAGGAACACGACGAGGGCCGCGAGGATCATGCCCTCGATCAGCACCGCTTCGGTGGCGTGGAAGTTCGCCTTGGTGTCATCGGTCATCGAGAAGATCTTGGTGATCTTCAGGCCGGGATTTGCCTGTTCGAGGCGCGCGATGGCGGCGAGCGTGCCGTTCTCGACATCGACTTCGGAGGCGTCGTCGACCTTGATTATGTTGAAGCCGGCGACCGGGCGGCCGTTGAGGCGCGCGAAGGAGCGGATTTCAGCCGAGCCATCGCCCACTTCGGCGACGTCTGAGAGCTTCACATAGGATGTGCCGCCGCGCAGGGGGATGGTGAGGTTGCGCAGTTCATCGACGGTGAGGGTTTCACCGATGACGCGCGTGGTGGTTTCGGAGCCGCCGACTTCGGCGCGGCCGCCGCCATAGTTGCGATAGGTGCGTTGCAGCGTGTTGTTCACGTCGGCCGCGATGACGCCGAGCGAACTCATGCGCACGGGATCGAGCGTGACGTTGATCTCGCGGTTGACGCCGCCGACGCGCGTGGTCTGGCCGACGCCCCTGACGGACTGGAGCTCGCGCGCGATGCGGTCGTCGATGAACCAGGACAGTTCGGTCGCCGACATGGTGGGGTGCGAGACGGCGAACGTCATCAGCGCGCCGCCGGTGAAATCCAGCGCGTTGACGAGCGGGGGCTGGATGGTGGCGGGCAGTTCGGTGCGGACCTGGTTGACGCGGGATTCCACGTCGTCCTTGGCCTTCTGGAGATCAACGCCGATTTCGAACTGGATGATCGTGGTCGAGACGCCGAGCGTCACGGACGATTGCACGAGCTCGATGTTGGGAAGGCTCGCGATCGAGTTTTCGACGATGCGCGTGACCTGGTTTTCGAGTTCGGTCGGGGCAGCGCCTTCCTGGATGACGGTGGCGACCACCATCGGGAAGGAGATGTTCGGGAACTGCTTGATCGGGAGCTTGGAATAGGAATATGCGCCCGCGACAAGCATGAGCGTGAAGGCGACCACAACCGGGATGGGGTTGCGGATCGCCCAGCTGGAAATCGGCAGGTTCATGGCTATTTGCCTCCGGGCGCGGCGGCCTGTTCGGCAACGGCGCCCTCTTCAACCGGCTGGATCACATCGCCGTCGAGCGTGAAGGACGAGCCGACCGCGAGGACGCGGGAGCCGGCGGGCGGGCCTTCGATGAGCTGGACGTAATTGCCGGAGCGTTCGCCGAGCTTCACCGGGACCTGCTTCACCGTGTTGTTGTCGGCAACGAGCATGATGGACGGGCCACCCGCTTCGTAGCGGACGGCGCTGGCCGGGACGGTGAGGACGCTGGTGGTGGACGAGCCGAACTTGGCCTCGGCGAAGGAGCCGGGACGCAGGGCCTTGTCGAACGGCAGCTGGATGCGGGCGCGGCCGAGGCTGGTGTTGGCGTCGACGCGCGGGGAGACGAAGCGGACCTTGCCCTGGATCGTCTCGCCGGTGGTGAGCGTGACCAAGGCGGGGCTGCCCTCTTTCAGGAGGGCGAGCTTGGCGTCGGGCATTTCGGCGTCGAGTTCGATGAGGCCGTCGCGCGAGAGGCGGAAGTAAGGGCCGGCGGCGGCGCCGGAGATGTCGCCGGGGCGGATGGCGCGCTGGAGCACCATGCCGGCGACCGGGGCGCGGAGGGTCATGCGCGACTGGCGCACTTTCATCTCGTTGACCTGGGCCTGCGAGGCGGCGAGCGAGGCCTGCGCGCCGGCGGTTTCCATGCGGCGCTGTTCGAGGAGCTCCTTCGAGAAGGCGCCTTCCTGTTCGAGCGATTCAGCGCGGGCGAGCTGGCTTTTCTTGAAGTCGAGCGAGGCTTTCTGCGTGGCGAGGGTCGCTTCGGCCTGCGCGATCTGCGCCTGCAGGAGAGCGTCGTCGAGCTTGGCCATGGCCTGGCCCTGCTTCACCCAGTCGCCTTCATCCACATACACCGCAGCGACGCGGTAGCCGGGAAGTTCGGACCCGACGGCGGCTTCCTCGCGCACGACGAGGCGGCCCGAGGCCACGAACTCGTCTGCGAGATCGCGGAGTTCAACGCGCGTGACGCGCATCGACTGCGAGTCGCCAGCGGCGGCGGGAGCGACCGTTGCAGCGGCGCTTTCCTCGGCTGGCGCCGGTTTCTGGCCGCACGAATGCAGGGCGAGCATCATGAAGCCCGCGCCGGTGATCGCGGCGGCAGAGGTGAGGCTTTTGCGCGTAACCATTTTTGTCTGTCCTTGCGCGTCCGGGGAGGAAGATTTGAGGTCTTGGGTCTTGGGCGGACCGTCTGATGCGGCCTGTCCCCTTATCTTGAAGACGAATGACGACAGCCGGATGCGACCCGGTCTGCCGGAATTTTTGTGTTGTACGCCGGTTTTCGGTGCGTGGATGGGCTGACGGGCCGCATCGGCGGGGGCCGTGGCGGGGCGTCCGGGCGCAAATCCGCCGCCGTCCGCTGAAACAGCAGACACAGCTTCGCCGCCGGCCGGGGTATTGTCAGGGAGGTCCATCACACCCAACTCGGAAACTATAGCGTTTCCCTATCTCATTCTGTTATAGACTGGAAAGATGGTGATCGCGTTAAGTAGATCACGTTTTACCTATCGGGAGCCCAAATGCAGGTCGTTGAGGACCCCGCGAACAGCCTTTCGCCAAGGGAGCGAATACTGGCTGCTGCCCGCAAGATCTTTCTCGACGGCTTGCCTGAACATGCAACCATGGACGCCGTGGCCCAGCAGGCCGGCATGTCCAAGAAGACAATCTACCGCGAATTCAAGAGCCAGGTTGAGCTGCTGGGCGCCCTGCTGATCGAGAACGTGGCGGACCTAGGCGACTTCACGCCGCCCAAGCCCGGCGACGATATCGAGCTGGAACTCTACGGCATTCTCGTGCGCGTCATCACGCACTTCACCAGCCCGCGTTCCATGGCGCTGGCCCGCCTGATCATTTCGGAAGTGCGCCGGTATCCCGAGCTGATGAACGCCTCGAAGCCGCGCGGCTTCCCTCGTGAGCGGATCGCCAACTGGCTCGCCTCCCCCGTTGTGCGCGCCAAGTACCAGATCGAAGACCCGGACGACGCCGCCGCGATGCTGTTCGGGATGGTGATGCAGGATTCAGGCTTCAAGCTGCTGGTGGTGAACAGCGCGACCATGCCCTCGCACCTGATCGAGACACGCGCCCGCCGCGCCGTGCAGATCTTTCTGCGGGGCGTGACGAAGGGCGGTTGAGCGCCACCCCACTTTCACGGCTGATCAGCTCGTCGAAAAAAGTTCATCCAGCATCGCGACCTTCGCGAAAATCTCGATTTGCTGTTCCTGGATCAGGGCTTGGGGACTTGGCGATCGCCTGGCGTCGTGCATGATCACGGCACAGACGGGGGAAGTTCATGCGTTTGGCTGGCATAGCGCTCTTGATGTCGTTAGGCCTTGCGCCCGTGGCGATGGGGCAAACACCTAGCGAGTGCGCGGGACAACCGCTTTCGCCTTTGCCTGACCCTTGGCTCAATACTGCTGTTGCCATCACTACATTTACTGAAACCGGCAAGCCGGCGGACTACAGCGCAATTGCGGACAATACCGACAAGCAAGGGATGTCGATTGGCATCCTTCAGTGGAACTTCGGTCAGGGAACAATTGCAAAAATTGTCGACGGAACGCAAAATGTTGACGCCGTCGCGCTGGAAACGATGCCGACGTTCGGCAAGAAATTTATCGCCGAAGCGAAGAAGTCTGGCGGCTCAAGAGTTGAGCGCCAAGCAGCTACAGCTTGGATTGCCGACGCTCAAACATCAGACAAAGAAGCTCTGTACGCTGAGCTCCGGAAGTTTCTTGCTCATCCCGCGGTCAAAAAATCTCAGGACAATGCCGCCCGCGCGGAAGGCGAGAAGGCATGGAAACATGCCTCCTCCTGGATGGAGAAAGTTCGCACTGGCTGCACACCGCAATTTGCGCAGTTTGCAGTGTTCTTCGATTACCTGAACCATGGCGGCCAAAGTAATTCGATCGAGATCACTGACGTCGTCGAAGCGTACGGCGACGCTCGTGGCAAAAACATCAATTCCGCAGATCGAAACAAATACTCGCAGTTTATCGCTTTTGGCGAGGCTACATGGGTGATGGGGTTTCCCCACTACCGGCCATGCACAATTCCGTCGATCGAGCGCGCGAAAGAGACCGGCAAGAACGAAATCACGCAAGTCAGCAACAAGCACGCCTGGGACTCGCAATACAATTGTGCGATCTGGCGCGACATGATCAAGCTCAACACGGGCGACGACCTGTGGAAGAACGAGATCTATTTTCTGGCTGCTTTGGGTGCGAAATTCCGACCGGGCAATCGGGAGATTTTCTTCAATCGCAAAGGGACCATCGCACTCGGCCGCGGCGTGATTAACGGATCAATGTGCGATTTCAGACAGCTCTACCTTGCACGGGAAAACAACAAGGCTGCAACTTTGTCCGAGATTGCCGGAGGGGTGAAGGCGAGTTGCGGCGCGGCGAAGCCCGTGGCGAACTGAGCAGCCCCTGCGTGAGCAAAGTCCTCAACGGACGCACAAAGAATGGCAGGTCGTCGGTCACGTCAAAAAGGCGCATGGCGCGCCTGACGCAGCGTTTTCGCGCTGGCGTGGCATCTATCCAATCGCGCGAGCCTGTCGCAGACTCCGCGTAATGA
>DAIRES010000173.1:0-6850 GCA_036795465.1 Hyphomonadaceae bacterium | reverse complement strand
GCCCCTCGCCTACAGCGGAATGACAAGTCAGTACGAGCTGTCGTTTCGCCCAGATTCGACTGGCCTCTACAATGTCGTGGTACAGGCGTATGACCCTACTACTGGAAATACAGGCGTAGACCGGACGTCATTCACTGTGTCGGCCAAGTAGACCCATACAAAACACACTTCGACTTTGTCGCCCGCAATCCTGCGTGAGGTCGCTTCGTGAAGATCAGTCATCAGTTTGGCGTGGCGCTGCTCGCGACTCTCGCGGGATGCATGACCCCAGCGACCCAAGACCCAGAAGAGGTTGCGGCGTCGATCCAGAAAGCCACCGCAGCCGCGGACCTGCTCTTTCAGCGTTTGAGCGGCGAGCTTGCGACAGCTCTGACGAATGGAGGGCCGGCTGCAGCCGTAGCCATTTGCAAGGACCGGGCGCCAGCAATCGCAGCCGAAATCGAGGCGTCGTCAGGCGTCGATATCGAACGAACTGCACTACGTGTTAGAAACCTGGCCAATGCTCCCGACGATTGGAAAAAATGGGCTATGGAATCGTTTCGCACAAGACGCCAAGCTGGCGAAGACTGGTCCGCCATGACCGCTACGCGCATTGATGAGCAACAGATCCGCTGGATGCGGCCAATCCCCCTCGGCGGAATGTGCGTGGCTTGTCACGGCAATGCAGAAGCGATTTCGCCGGAAACCCGCCGCGCCCTTCTGGGAGCGTATCCGGCAGACATGGCGGTTGGTTTCTCAACAGGCGAACTCCGCGGCGCGTTCACAGCACGCGTAACACTGCAACCTGTCGAGTCACCCTAAGCGTACCGGCCTACGGCCAGAGTCGCTAGTGATGTGGCGCGATTCCGCGCGCAATCATCAGATGGTGCGCCTGATGGTGCATGCCTTGCGTCATCACGCCAATGAATCCGAGCGCCCTCAACTTGATGAGTGAGCGATCATCCGGCGCCGTCACCCGCATGCGCGCTCCACCATCAATCGGAATACCTTCGTAGCTCCAGCCGTTCGAGCCGTTCATTGCGCCGGCATGAGCAGTCACCATCCGTTGGATCGATCCAACTACATCATCCTTGCCCGTAACCACAAATGTGACTGTGCGCCCCTGCTCCGTTGCCTGCACCACACTCCGCAGTGTGACGTTGTTCATGTCGACGAGATGGCGTCGCAGGGCTTCGATGTTGACCTTTGACCAGTCGGTGGATGCATCGGCCTCAAGGACACCCACCACCTCCTGGATGGCGGCGAACGCCGCCTCGCCGCCCTGCGCCATCGGCGCTGCCTGCGATCCGTGCATCATCGTACCGTGCTGGGAATGGCCATCCTGAGCGAGCGCCGGGGCCGTGAGCAGAACCGCGGCCAGGACGACTAACGAGAATTTCTGCAAGGGGGTCTCTCCGTAGTCAGGCGAATTGTTTACTTGCATGTTTTCGCACATAGCCGACATGATCAGTATCATGTTCGACTGGATTTCATCATTGCGGCAATCGATCCTGCAATTCGCGGAAGGGCAGTACCTTTTTCATCGCGACGACCCTGTTCGGAATATGCACTTTATTCAAAGTGGGCACGTCTTCTTGCTGCGCCGCAAAAGCAACGGCTCGGCTGTGATTCTCCAGCGAGCGTCTGCGGGCTCCGTTCTGGCTGAGGCGTCGCTCTTCATGGCCTCCTACCATTGCGATGCAATCGTTCAGTCGGCCGCGACGGTGGCCGTAGTTGGACGCGACGTCGTGCAGCAACGCTTCCTCCAAGATCCCGCGTTTGCCAAAACCTGGGCAGATCACCTGGCTAGGGAAATACGACGGACACGGCGACGGGCAGAAATTCTCTCTCTACGGACTGTAGCCGAACGGCTGGACGCATGGCTCGATGATGGAGTTGACCTTCCTGCAAAGGGACAGTGGCGCGATATCGCCGAAGAGATCGGAACAACACCCGAAGCCCTGTACCGTGAGCTCTCGCGTCGTCGTACCCGGTAGCCAAGCGCTCCTCGCACGAGCCTGCGCTGCGCTATCGCGAAACCATCGCATGGGCACCCTTGAAGATCTGCGTGGGGCATTCTCTGCTTGCATTGAGCTTCGCTAAGCGCGCTTGACCGGACACGTGTTGATCCGAAGCAACGCGTAGAGCGGGCACCAGCCGATCAATCCTGTGGCGAGTGGCACGATGCCCAGATAGCCCCAGGGCGTTTGAGGACCGACAAACGCGAGTGACAAGACGCCGATACCCGCAACAATACGGAGGGCGCGGTCGATCGTACCTTCATTGGCTTTCATGATGCATCTCCTTCATCGATCAGGAGCATGCTCGCCTCGGCGCATCGGCGTCTGTAACCAAGTCACGTTCCCGATTGGGTGAGCCGCGACAGGGCGCCGCGGCTGGTGATTTCAACCTGCCCCCGGGCAAGAGAAACAATCCCGTTGCGGGCAAACAGCCCAAGCTGACGGCTAACGGCTTCCCTTGCAGATCCGATTTCCGCCGCCAGCGCTTCATGTGTGACGTGGGCAACATTGTGGGGGCCGGCAAGGCGTAGCAAGGCTGCAGCCAGACGCGCTTCCAGCCCCGTGAAGGCCAGTGTCTCAACCACCTGTTCGTAGTCTTGGAACCGGGCCGCGATCGAGGTCATTACAAGCCGCAGAAATCTTGGGTTCTCTTGTAACAGGGTGTCGAAAGTCTGCGGCGCCAGGAGGAAGGCTTCCACAGGCTCCTCCGTAACCCCTTCAGCCGCATACGCCTTGCCTTCAGAGAGACAGGAAAAGGTCTGAAGGCAGATCTCTCCCGGCCGCACACGATAGAGAACTAGCTCGCGTCCGCTGGCGGAACTCAGCCCCACGCGGATGCAGCCGCTGCGAACGGCGATAAATCCCTTGCAGGCATCATCGGGTCGAAAGAGGACTGTTCCAGGCGGAGCGCGCACGGGAACGCCGCCTGCAACACAAGCGATATCAGCTAGGGTGAGACTCATGACGACCATGTCCCTTGATCAGCGCAAACGCCGATCACGATAGGCTGAAGCGTACGATTGACCAGTCGGTATGGCGACATCGGGCTGGCGCCACACTGGACATTGGCAACGCGCCACCTGTCGGCCCGTCGCCGGCAAGCAGGACTCGCCCGGCGTTCGATCGTTGCGGGTGTCGTCGACCTGCTCTTCGCGTCTAGGTCAGTCGACCACAGTTGCTGGCTGCGCAACAGGCCGAAGCCAGACAAACCCCGGCGACGCGATTGATCTGCGTCAGTTGATACACCAAGTCTTACATTAGGATAATTGCATATTTCTTCTGGTCCTTGGAAAGGAATTTTGCATGTCGATCACCCGCTCTCTCGGTCTTGGTGTTTTCCTTGTAGCGCTAGCGGCCTGCCCGCTTGCCGCTGGCTGCGCATCAATGGTCGCTCCTGCCGCTTATGCCCAGACGCCGCAGGTAGCGCAGAAGCAGGACATCGTCGTCCACCTCGGCAGCTTCACCAACGACTTGCACTCCGCATTCATGGCGTTCTCCCTGGCCACCAACATGCAAAAGCATGGTGCAAGCGTCACCGTCTTCCTGGACCGCGAGGGTGTCCGCCTCGCTGACGTGCGCGAGCGCGGCGACCTGACCTGGGGCGACAGTGGCGGCACATCGGCGGCGATGGCCGAATTCGTACAGGCAGGCGGCAAGGTGGTGGTTTGCCCGCATTGCGCCAGTCTCGCGGGCATCGAGGCCGCCAACATCAGGCCAGGCGCACGGCTGGCTACTCACGAGGAGGTCGCGACGATCTTCCTATCCGCCGACAAGGTCATCGACTTCTGATCGATAACCTTCTCGCGGCCCAGTCCCCCTAACTGAGGGCCTGCGAAAAGGAAGGGGCCGCCGACTTTACGGCGGCCCCTTTTTTGATTCCAATACATATCTGCTGCTTACGCTTGCGCGGCCATTTTCAACATCGCCCCCTCGCCCGCGCTCGAGCAATGGCGACGGCAACCCAACTGTCACTTCCCGCGCACGCCGAAGCGATCTCGACGCTTGTGGAAATGGGAGTGCTGCACGAAATCACCGGTCGCCAGCAGGACCGCGTCTTCCACAATCGCGCTCCTCGCAAGTTCGGCGGTGGAAAACGCTCGCGACGCCGAGAGACCTGCCGCCGTTTGACTTGCATCATATCAGCGGGCGATGCTTGCATTAGAAACACTGCAACTAAAATCACCTGGATGGAAAGGTATCTGACGAATCCGCACCGGCCCCGCCCATGCGATGCGCCATGTAGGTCAGGGCTGACGAAAGCGTAGATGTCACATGTGATGGCGAGCCGAATGATATTAGTATTTACGCATGTATGACGTGCAGAGCAAAAGCCGCGCAAGGCTTCGTACGCTAGCGATCCTGTTGATCGCGGCTGTAGCGCTTCTGCGCGGCGTCATTCCTGCGGGCTTTATGCTCAGTTCTGCCGACACGGTCCTTGGACGCTTCGTCGTCCTGGAGCTGTGCGACGCAAACCAGCAGCCCCATGAAGTAATCAACCTCGATACGGGCGAGACACTTACCTTCACGGATCATGAGAGGCGCAAGCTTCCATCCCAAAGTCCGTCACACTCGCCATGTGTATTTGCTTCTGCGGCCTATCTTGGCGCAGCGCCAACTCCAGCACTCACGCCGCTCCTTCAGACCGATATCGCTCAAGGCCCGGCTTTTGCCACGACCGGTATCGTCCCCGCTCGCGCCTCATCCCCTCCTCCTGCCACCGGCCCACCGCGCCGCGTCTGAACGCTCATCACAACGCTTCAGACACCACAGCCGTACCGCCCTCACGGAGCGCGGCGCAGGAGACGCACATATGAAACTCGCATATCTCGCCAGCGTGGCGACAATTGCAGCCGCCGCACCGGCATTCGCCCAGTCCGCTGCGGACAGTGATCCGCTAAGAGACATCGTCGTTGTTACGGCAGGCAGACAGGCCGTCACCACTGAATCGGCCCGCCCTGACGAGCAGCCCGCGCAAGGCCCCGACGTTACGCAATTGTTGTCAAGAATTCCGGGCGGGGCCAGGGTGGGCAATGGTGCCTTGTCGGGCCAGGCTCAGTATCGCGGCCTGTTCGGAGACCGTTTGAATCTCAGGGTCGATGGTCAGAGCTTTGCGTCGGGCGGACCGAACCTGATGGACCCGACTTTCCACTATGCGCCGGCCACTCTTGTCTCTGAACTGCTGATCGATCGCGGCGTGAGCCCTGTCAGCGACGGACCCGGACTTGCGGGCGGGATGGACGCAATCTTCAAGCGGATCAACTTCGCGACGGGTTCGGAGCCGCGCTATGGCTACGACCTGACCAGTGACGCCCGCAGTGTGGACGAGAGCGTATCGTTCGGCGGAGTGATGGGCGCTTCGACCGACACCTGGCGCATAAACGCCCTCGGCTCATACGAGAGCGGCGATGATACCCGGTTTCCAAGCGGGACAATCGCCGCCTCCGCGTTCGAGCGCGGCGTCTATGGCCTGTCGGCAGGCGTGCGGACGGGGGAGCACGAATTCAGTCTGGACGTGCGCCGCCAGAACACGGGGCCGTCAGGCAATCCGCCGTTTCCGATGGACATGATCTATTTCGACACCGACTTCGCAAAGGCCGGGTACAAGGGGTCATGGGGAGATGTTGGCCTCGTCGCCTCGCTCGGATACGCAGATGTGGCCCACCTGATGGACAATTACTCACTGCGTCCCATTCCAGCAGCTGCACAGCAGCGCGACGCCTTTGCTACAGCGACGACCCGCAGCGCGTCCCTGGCTGCGACGCTTCCAGCGCTGGGCGGCGACATCAGCCTCGGTCTGGATGGCGAGGAAATCGACCGCAACGTGACAATCACAAATCCAACAAACGCGGCTTTCTTCATTCAAAGTCTCCCCGACATCAATCAGCAGAGACAGGGATTGTTTCTGGAGTGGCGCGGGGCCCTTGGCGGGCTAGAGGCCCAGCTGGGTGCGCGCGTGGATCGCCATGAAGCAAGCGCCGGCCTCGCGACGATCGGTGCGGGACTTCCACCGGCCGCCACCGCCCTCCTCAACGCATTCAATGCGAGCAACCGCTCCCTGGACGACACGACGACCGACTTCGTCGCGCGCCTCTGGACGACAGAAGCCGACAACATGGTCTGGCGTTTCACGCTGGCGAGAAAGCAGAAGGTTCCCGGGCACGTCGAGCGCTTCCTCTGGCTTCCAAGCAACACAAGCGGGGGACTTGCAGATGGAAACATCTACATTGGCGCCCGCGACTTGAAGCCAGAAACGGCGTGGATTGCCGAGGCCGGTTTCGACTACAAAGCCGCAGGCGCGTACATTCGCCCAACCGTCTTTGTTCGCCAGGTTGATGACTACGTGCAGGGTGTTCCATTCGATAGCACCCCCGGCGTCCTTGATACGCCGCAGGAGATTATCGCGAACGGCAGCGGCGACCCCACTCCCCTGCGCTTCGCCAATGTCGACGCCTTGCTCTACGGCCTCGATCTTGACGCAGGCATTGCACTTGACGCGTCATGGCGCATCGACGCGGTGCTGAGCATCGTCCGCGGCGAGCGTCGCGATATTGATGACTCTCTCTACCGTGTTGCTCCCCCAAGTCTGACCGCTGGATTGACCTATGAGCCAGGCGTCTGGTCAGCGACGTTCGAAGCCAGGGCCGTTGCAGAACAGGAGAATGTGTCGGCCACAAACTCCGAAGCACCATCAGCTGGTTACGTGGTTCTCAACGCATTCGGGTCGTGGACCGTCCGCGATGGGGTCAGGCTATCGGCGGGCGTCGAGAACCTGCTTGATCACAAGTACGAGGATCATCTCGCCGGCTACAACCGGATCAGTGGATCAGACGTTGCACTTGGATCGCGCCTAC
>DAIRES010000172.1:0-6869 GCA_036795465.1 Hyphomonadaceae bacterium | reverse complement strand
GGCGGCTTTGGAAAAGCGGTATCGCAACTGCCGGATTCCTTCCGTCGTCTGAGCGATGGGCAGGAGATTTCGATCGGTGGACGGACGTGGCGGATTGTCACGGGATGCGGGCATTCACCTGACCACGCATGCCTGTGGCAGCCGGACCTGAACGTGTTCATCTCGGGCGATCAGATCCTGCCGCGTATCTCGTCCAACGTGAGTGTGTTCCCGACGGAACCGGAAGCGGACCCGCTGAAGGACTGGCTGGACTCGTGCCGGAAGCTGAAAAACGCTGTCCCGGCTGATGTCCTGACGCTGCCCTCGCATAACGAGCCGTTTTATGGCGCCCATAAACGGCTGGACGCGCTGATCGACGGTCATGAAACCGGCATGAAGCGCCTGCTATCGCGGCTGGATGAGCCGAAACGGGCCATAGACCTGTTCACGGCCCTGTTTGCCCGGGCCATCGAAAAAGACAGTCTGGGCATGGCCACGGGCGAAACGATCGCGCATCTGAATTGCCTGAAGGGTCGTGGATTGATCACGTCCGTACAGTCTGATGGGACAACGCTGTACAGGCGGGCGACTTGACGGCGGACGGAGACGCATAACGTATAGCCGCCGAGCCCAAAGCGGGCGGAATTGAAGGCCCCAGAGGGGCGCCAAGGGCTGGTAAATGAGTGATACCCCGACGCAGCAGCCGGTGAACGAACAGCCGGGCGTGGTGGACGAGGCGCAGGAAGCCGAGCCCAAGAAGGGACTCAAGAACAAGCTGTTCCACGAGTTCCGCGAGACGGCGATGACGATCGCCATCTTCGTTCCGTTCTGGCTGGTGTTCTCGACCTTTGTGTATGAGCTGCGCTCGATCCCGTCGGAATCGATGGTGCCCGCGTTGCAGGTTGGCGACCGCGTGGCGGTGGCGAAGTTCGCCTACGGCTACAATCGCAACTCGATCCCCTTCGGTCTTGGCGCGCTGGTGATCGGCGACAACAAGGATAATCCCAACGAGAACGTTTTTGGTTCAACGCCGAAGCGCGGCGACGTGATCGTGTTCCAGCATCCGCATTCGGATCGCGTGATGATCAAGCGGCTGATCGGCCTTCCGGGTGACCGGGTCGAGGTGAAAGGCGGCAAGCTGTTCCTCAATGGCGCGGAAGTGGCGCGTGATAAGATCCGCACCACGACCTATGTGCCCGATGACTCGAACCGGCTGGTGACGGCGACCGAATACCGCCAGACGATCGCGACAGGCGAGGGCGACAAGACCAAGTCGTTTCTGATCCACGAATTCTCCGACACAGGCGATCTCGACGAGACACCGGTGTTCACCGTTCCGGCCGGCCATGTCTTCATGATGGGCGACAACCGCGACAACTCGGAAGACAGCCGCGCACCGTCTGGCCACCGCTCTATGGCGGCGGCGTTCCCGGAAGCCTGGCCGTACCGCCCGACGAACCTTTCGGCGGACACGCGCGACGATGCGATCGGCTTCGTGCCGTTCGACTATCTGATCGGTCGCGCCGAAACCGTGCTGTTCACGCTGCATGGCTGCAAGCAGGCCGAAGGCGCAGAGTGCCCTGAAGGACGTCTCTGGAAGGGTCTGTAACGGCTGATCTTGCGCCTTTCGGGCGCGCCAGCGGTCAATTCGTAGCCGGCCTTTCCCGTATCTTAAGCGTCCCCCGCTATAACCGTCGCAGCGAGTGGGACGCTCGAGACGCCGGCCGGTTTTATGGACGTATCTCTGAAGCATCCAGGTGCGCTGACGCCTGATGAAGTCAGTGCCTGGCGCGTTCTGCGCGCGAGCGATGATCGCTACGACAGCCCTTTCCTGGCGCCCGAGTTCGCGCTGGCGGTTGGCTTGCTCCGAACGGATGCGCGTATTCTTCAGGCGCGCACCGCGCGCGGCATCGAGTTGATCCTGCCAATGCAGGTGTCACGATCCGGGCTGGCGCGTCCCCTGGGCGCCCCGATGTGTGATGTCAACGGGCCGATCGCAACGCGTGATGGCGTCGGGATGTTGGGCTGTGCGCTGGCGAAGGTCGGGATAGGCGCATATGCGTTCACGGGATGGGCTGAGCCGCACGTTGCGCGCGGCGTAAAGCTGCGTTCGCGCGAGGGGTCTGCGGTAGCGGACCTGCGCGGTGGATTTGCGGCTTGGCTCGAGGAGCAGCGCGATCTCTATCCCAGACACTTCAAGAAGATGCGCAGGCTCGCGCGGCAGGGCGAAAAGGACTTTGGCGCGGAGACCGTCACATTCGGTCCCGCCCGCGCGGAAGATCTCGCGACGCTGGTGGCCTGGAAGCGTGACCAATTTCTCGCGACGCGCCGGCATGATGTGTTGGGCGCAAAATGGACACGCGGGCTACTGGACGTGTGCGCGGCGCACACCTGCGAGAGTTTTGGCGGCGTGATGGCGACGCTGCGTTACGGCGGCAAGCTGGCGGCTGCCGAGTTCGGCTTGCGATCAGGCGGCACGCTGCATGGTTGGATCGCAGGCTATGATCCCGCCTTCGGCTCATGCTCCCCCGGCCTGGTGCTGGAAGAAAAGCTGCTCGAGCAAGCGGCGGCCGCCGGGATCACCCAGGCCGTGCTGGGGCCGGGCGAGGGGCACTACAAGAAATACTACGCCAGTTTCTTCACGCCGGTCGACGACGGGGTCGTGACAGCACGCGGCGTGCGGGCGATGGCTGCGGGCCTGCTGCACGCAACGGAACGAGGCTCATTCGGTCCTGCCGCCAGGCTAGCCGGGCGGGCGCGGCGGCGGATGGATGTGATTCTCGCCGTCGAAACCCGGATGCGCGACCAAGTGCGCGGTCTTGCCCGCGCCATCGGGGAAGATCCGGCGCTCGTCTGCACGTCGACCGCGCTGGCGGCGGCGGTTCAGGCGTCGGCCATCTGATTTCCTTCAGGATTTGCTGTGAGTTAGCAGTGGAACTCCAGAAGCGGGTTTGGATTTCCGCCGCGATGCTCTAAGCACCGGGAAGGGGATGCCTTCCGGTTCGGGGGGCCTGTATGGCTCAGGGCCGCCGAGGAATATGGACGCTGCCGTCAAACCTGAAACACGCGCAATGAATGCGGCCGTTCCCGGTCGCATCATTGTGGTGCGTCACGGACGACCTGCGGTGATCCCGAAGGAAGGCCCTCCCATGGGCTGGCGCGACTACAAGGACTGGTGGGCGCGCTACGAGTTGAGCTCGCTGAAAGAGGGGCAGAGCTGCCCCGAGGCGTTGCTGAAGCAGATCGGCGACGATGCCATCATTCTGTCCAGCGCCCGTCCGCGCGCGATCCAGACGGCGGGGCATCTCGGTCGGGGGCGCGAGGTGAAGCACGATCCGCTATTCAACGAAGCGCCGCTGCCGCCGCCGAGGATGCGCGGCACGATGCGCCCCAAGAACTGGAACAAGATTGCGCGGCTGCTCTGGATGCTGGGGCATAGCGGCGGCGAAGAACATGTCCGCGACGCGAAGCGCCGCGCAGCCAAGGCGGCGAGCGTGCTGGTCGAGACGGCAGGTGAGGGACGCGACGTGGTGCTGGCCGCGCATGGCTGGTTCAACAGGATGCTGCGGCCCGAGCTGAAGAAGCGCGGCTGGGCGAATGTGCATGACGGCGGCGACAAGTACTGGTCGTACCGTATCTATCAGAAGAAGGGTTGAGCGCTCCGCGCCGGCCAATGTCATGAAGATCAGGTTCTATGAGCCGCGCGATGCAGCGGCCGTCTGTGTTCTTTACCGACGCTCCGTGGAAGAGATTGGCCCAAAGGACTATTCGACTGAGCAGGTAGCTGCGTGGGCGGCGCTGACGCCAACCGCGGAGCAGATCGATGCTCGCGCGTCGGACGGGCGGACGACATTCGTTGCGGTAGATGACAATGACAAGCCGGTCGGCCTGATAGACTTGGAGGTCGACGGCCATATTGACCTGCTTTACTGTGCGCCTGAGGTTTCAGGCTCCGGCGTGGCTTCGCTGCTCTATCAAGCACTGGAGGCTGCGGCTCGGGCGCGGGAGATGCCGCGGCTTTATTCGGAGGCCAGTGAAGCGGCGCGGCGATTTTTCCTGAAGCGCGGCTTCGTGGAGCTTTCGCGCCGGCAGATGGAAATCGGCGGCGTTGCGATCCACAATTTTGCGGTTGAGAAAGTGTTGGGATGACGCCGTTTCAGGCCCTATAGGGCGCGCTTGCCTCCCACGTTGATGCGCCTATGTTGGCGCACTTTTTGGAGAACCGGATGCCAGAGCCAAAGGCCAGCGCCGACATTGCGTCGATGAGTTTCGAGGATGCGCTGCGCGAGCTCGAGCAGATTGTTCACAAGCTGGAAGCCGGCGACGTGCCTCTGGAAGATTCAATCCGCATCTACGAACGTGGCGCAGCGCTGAAGGCGCATTGCGAAGCCAAGCTCAAGGAAGCGGAACTGAAGGTCGAAAAGATCGTACTGGGGCCGGATGGCCCGAAGGGTGTTGAGAGAGCTGATGACCTCTAAGCTCGATCCAGACTTCGAGCAGCGCCTCAATGAGGTAGCTGACCGTATCACGGTGGCGCTTGACCAGCTGATCCCGCCGGCGTCGGGGCCTGAGGCTCAGCTGATGCGGGCGATGCGGCATGGCGCGTTGAGTAAGGGCAAACGCCTGCGTCCGTTCATCACTATCGAAGTTGGTCGGATGTTCGGCGCGCAGGAGAAGTCGCTGCTGCGTGGTGCCGCGGCGGTCGAATGCATGCACGCCTATTCGCTGATCCACGACGATCTGCCGTGCATGGACGATGACGACTACCGGCGCGGCCAGCCGACCGTGCATAAGGCGTTCGATGAGGCGACGGCCGTGCTGGCGGGCGACGCGTTACAGGCTCTGGCTTTCGAGATCATGGTGTCGCCTGAGACGCATCGCGATGCGCTGATGCGATGCAAGCTGGTTGAGCGGCTGGCGCTGGCGTCCGGCGCGCGGGGCATGGTCGGCGGACAGATGATCGATATGTATCCGGCGCTTGATGATGAAGAGCCGCTGCAGGTCATGACGCGAATGCAGCGTCTGAAGACCGGGGCGCTGATCACGCTGGCGGGGGAGGTCGGGGCGCTGCTCGGCGGGGCGCTGGACAGCGAGCGGCACGCGATTTCGGGTTACACCAACGATCTGGGGCTGGCGTTCCAGATCGTGGACGACCTGCTGGACGTTGAGGGCGACCCTGGAATTCTGGGCAAAGCCACGGCCAAAGACGTCGCGGCAGGGAAGAAGAACTTCGTTTCTCTTCTGGGGGTTGAAGGAGCTCAGGATCGGGTGCGCTATCTCGCCGCACAGGCGAAACAGCATCTGGCGTCATTCGGATCCCGGGCCTCATCTTTGCTGCATACGGTCGACTTTGTGCTCAATCGCCGCCACTAATTGACCCGTATTCGGGACGAGACACAGGCCATGACCACTCAAACGCCCATGCTGGACGAGATTCAGAGTCCGGCCAATTTGAAGGGCCGGTCCAAAGCCGACCTTCGACAGATCGCCGATGAGCTTCGCGCCGAGACCATCAATGCGGTTTCGACAACGGGCGGCCACCTCGGCGCCGGGCTCGGCGTGGTCGAGCTGACTGTCGCGCTTCACGCCGTGTTCGACACGCCCAAGGACAAGATCGTCTGGGACGTCGGCCACCAGGCCTATCCGCACAAGATCCTCACCGGCCGCCGCGACCGTATCCGTACGCTTCGCCAGGGCGGCGGTCTTTCCGGTTTCACCAAGCGCGACGAGAGCGTGTACGATCCATTCGGCGCCGCGCACGCGGGCACCTCGGTCTCGGCGGCGAGCGGGTTCGCAGTGTCGCGCGACCTGCAGGGCGAGAAGAACTGCGTGATCGCGGTCGTCGGCGACGGCGCCATGAGCGCCGGCATGATCTATGAAGCGATGAACAATGTCGGCGGCATGCACACGCGCATGATCATCATCCTCAACGACAACGACATGTCGATTGCCCCGCCGGTCGGGGCGATGAGCCATTATCTGTCGCGGACAGTCTCGTCGAAGGGCTACCGCAAGGTTCGCAATCTCGCCAAGCGTCTCGTTCGCAAGATCGGTCTCGAAGGATGGACCAAGCGGGCCGAGCATTCGGTGCGCAACTTCACGATGGGCGGCGACCTGTTTGACTCTTTGGGCTGCTACTATGTCGGGCCGATCGACGGGCACGACATTTCCACGCTGGTCGATGTGCTGGAGAATGCGCGCGACATGGAGACCGGCCCCGTGCTGGTCCACGTCGTCACGCAGAAGGGCAAGGGCTATGCCCCGGCCGAAAGCGCAGCCGACAAGTATCACGGCGTCTCGAAATTCAACGTCGTCACCGGCGAGCAGGCAAAGCCAAAGGCGGGGCCGCCTTCCTACACCAAGGTGTACTCGCAGGAGATGGTCCGCATCGCCGAGAAAGACCCGAAGGTCGTCGCGGTGACAGCCGCCATGCCATCGGGCACGGGCCTTGATGCGTTTGCCGCCAAGTTTCCCGATCGTTGTTTCGATGTCGGCATCGCTGAACAGCATGCTGTTACGTTCGCCGCCGGCATGGCCGCAGATGGCATGAAGCCGTTCGCGGCGATCTATTCCACCTTCCTGCAGCGCGGCTATGACAGCGTCGTGCATGATGTTGCGATCCAGAAGCTGCCGGTGCGCTTCGCACTGGATCGCGCTGGTCTGGTCGGAGCCGACGGCGCAACTCACGCGGGTACGTTCGATATCGGCTTCCTTGGCGCGCTGCCGGGTTTCGTCCTGATGGCTGCGGCGGATGAAACCGAGCTGCAGCGCATGGTGGCGACGGCGCACGTGATCGATGATCGCCCATCCGCATTCCGTTATCCGCGCGGCGAGGGTGTTGGCCTGCCGCTGCTGGCTGATCCGCAACCGCTGGAGATCGGCAAGGGCCG
>DAIRES010000171.1:3399-6899 GCA_036795465.1 Hyphomonadaceae bacterium | reverse complement strand
CCTCGGGAAGGATATCGTCCAGCTTGGCGCCGTTGGCGACCTGCTGGCGGAAGTCACGGGTGCGTTGCTTGAGGGCGTCATCCGACAGCGCCTCGGTCACCGGCTCGAGCGCGTTGATGCGCTGAACGATGGCCTTGTAGGGGCGAATTTTGCGTTCGTTGACGGAGCCAAAGAGTTTAGTGGCGATACCGAGCATTCAGATATTCCGCTGCCAGCCTTGCCGCGATGGTCGCGGGCCCCTTGGTATATAGTGTATCCGGCGGAGTTTTCCGGCCTCGGCTACGCCAGCGCGATGCCCCGGAAATTCCACGGAAAACGACCGGGGAAACGCCCTCGACTTGCGCATTGGCGACACGTAAGGACCAGCTTACCCAGTGTCAATCTTGGCACTGGTAGCCCTGACCGCCTGAAGACAGCTTTAACAGCTTGAGGAGCCCGGGGATGGCTTTTGGGACACGCCTTTGCGGCGCCGCAGCCGCCGCCCTGCTTGCCTGCCTATCCCTGACGGGGTGCGGCGAGGAGCAGGCGCCTGCCGAAAGGGAAGCCGCCAGCGCCGATCCGTCCGCCGAGGCGGCAACGGTTAATGGCCAGATCATCTACGTCTCGGACGTGGAAATGGAGGCCCGGATGAAGGGCCTTGTCCGGGAAGGCGAGACGCTGGAACCGGAAAGCGCCGAGTTCAACGAGGTGCTGGACCAGCTTATCGAGATCAAGCTGCTGGCCATGGAGGCGATCAGCCGGGGGCTCGATGAAGAGCCGGAAGCGCGCCACCGCCTGCTGACCGCCCGCGACAACATCCTGGGCAATATCCTGCTGGAGCATGTCGCCGACGAGAAGGTCGACGAGGCGGCGATCCGCAAGATGTACGAGGCGCAGGTCCAGCTGCTTGTGCTGGATGACGAGGCGCATGTCCGCCACATCCTCGCGCCGACGAAAGAGGCGATCGACAAGGTGGTCGCCGAACTGAAGGCCGGGGCGGAGTTCTCCGTGCTGGCGTCCAAGCGCTCGACCGACCAGGCGACGCGCATGGATGGCGGCGACCTTGGTTACATGACCGCGGACGATGCGACGCCCGAATTCGCCAAGGTGATCCGCGAAACGCCGAGCGGCGGGATATCCCGGCCGTTCGAGGACCAGATGGGCTGGCACGTCGTGAAGATTGACGAAGTGCGGAAAGAACAGCCGCCGTCGATCGAAGAGCTGCGCGGGCCGATCGTGCAGTTCCTGCGGCGGACGCAGCTTGAGGAAATCCTCAAGCAGCTGCGCAGCGAGGCGGAGATCAGCAAGAAGACCAGCCCGCGCAATTCGCGTCTCGATACGCCGGACGAGCCGCGCGCTGCGCCCGCGCCGACACCGGCGCCTGCGGTGGTGGCGCCCCAGCCCGAGGCTGCGCCGCCAGCCGTGGTCACGCCGCCTCCGGCTGCATCATCCGCGCCGGCAACACCGCCTGCCGCCACGCCGGCGCCAAAGCCCGTGACGCCAGCGCCTGCAACCACGCCACCTTCGCAGTAGAGAAAGTCTCCGCGCCTTGGCCAGCAATATGGACCTGCCTGTATCCCCGCTCGCGCCCGAGCGTTTTCCGGTTCTGCCGAAAGTGGGCGGTATCGAGCTGACCACGCATTCGCTGGGGCTCTACAAGGGTAAGGTGCGTGACGACCTGCTGGTGGTGCATTTTCCCGAAGGCGCGTCGGTGGGCGGTATTTTCACCAACTCGTCGACGCGGTCGGATGATGTGGACTGGTGCCGCGAAGCGCTGAAGGCGGGCGGGGGCAGGGCGCGGGTTCTGGTCGTGAACACCGGCAATTCCAACGCTTTCACCGGCGCCGCCGGCATCGCCAAGAACCGCGCGACGGTGGCCTCCGCGATCAAGAAATCAGGCTGCGCGGCGCACGAGGTTTTCGTTTCGGCGACCGGCGTGATCGGCGAGCCCCTGCCGGCGCACATCGTCTCGGGCGGCGTTGAGCATGTCTGGGAAAAGCTGGCTGCACCGGATTGGGAGAAGGTCGCCAACTGCATCCGCACGACGGATACGTTTGCGAAGGCGGCGGGCGAGATCGTCAATCTCAACCGGCGCAATGTTGCGATCGTGGGCGTGGCCAAGGGATCGGGCATGATCCAGCCCAACATGGCGACGACGCTGAACTACCTGTTCACGGACGCGGCGCTGGGGCCGAAAGTCTGCCAGGCGCTGATCTCGAAACTGGGTGACCTCACCTACAACTGCATCACCGTCGATAGCGACACGTCGACCTCCGACACGCTGCTGTTCTTTGCGACGGGCGCGGCTGGCGGCGAGCCGATCGACGATCCGGCTGATCCGCGCCTCGAGGAGTTCGTCGAGGCGATGCACCGCGTGCTGCTCGACCTCGCCACGCAGATCGTGCGGGATGGCGAAGGCGCCTCGAAGATCATCGAGATCACGGTCGAAGGCGCGGCGAGCGATGCCTCGGCCAAGGTCATCGCCTGCTCGATCGCCAATTCGCCGCTGGTGAAAACCGCGATCGCGGCCAGCGACGCCAACTGGGGCCGGGTGGTCATGGCCGTGGGCAAGACGGTCGAGCCGGTCGAGCGTGACCGCCTGACGCTGTGGTTCGGCGACCATCTGGTCGCGCGCGATGGGGCCCGTTCACCCGACTATTCGGAAGAAAAAGCCACCCGTGCCGTTTCGGGGCAGGAGGTTTTCATCCGCGTCGATGTGGGCGTTGGCACGGGAAAGGCGCGGGTCTGGACCTGCGATTTCACCGATGGTTACG
Organism: Hyphomonadaceae bacterium; assembly: GCA_036795465.1. Taxonomy (GTDB): domain Bacteria; phylum Pseudomonadota; class Alphaproteobacteria; order Caulobacterales; family Hyphomonadaceae; genus UBA7672. The sequence continues at coordinate 4,146 of DAIRES010000171.1, read as the reverse complement.
TGAAGATAAACGGCGCCTACAGAAGTTGAGCCCTGCTTGAACCCGAAATTCACCTCGCCATGACAGAACAGTTGCGCGCAAGACCGTTGCTCCTGGTAGCTGCGGCGGCGTTGGTGCGAAGTGACGGGCGTCTGCTGCTTGCGCAGCGGCCCAAGGGAAAAGCGATGGCAGGTCTCTGGGAATTCCCAGGCGGCAAGGTCGAAGCCGGTGAAAGCCCTCAGGGCGCGCTTGCGCGCGAACTGAAGGAAGAGCTGGGCGTCGCCGTGGCCGAAGCCGACATGCAGGCGTTTTCCTTTGCATCGCATGCCTATGAGAAGTTTCACCTGCTGATGCCGGTCTTCATGATCCGGCGTTGGGAAGGCGAAGCTGAAGCCCGGGAGGGGCAGCAGCTCGCATGGGTGTCAGCTGCGGAGATCAGGAGCTATCCGGCGCCTGAGGCTGACGTGCCCCTGTTCGAGCAATTCATAGATTGGTCGAAAGCAGGTCGCGCATGAAACCCTTCCAGAAATTCCTTCGCATGCTCAAGGATCGCTCTGGCGCGACCGTGATCGAGTATTGCCTGATCGCCGGCATCATCTCGATCGCCATCGTTGGCGGTGCCACCACGATGGGCACGCAGACCAACTCGTCGTTCAACGAGTTGAGCGACGGCTTCAACTCCTAGTTCTTCGGGCCGGTCTTCTCGCCTGCGGTCTGTTCCTTCACGCCAAGAGCATCAGCCAGGCGCACGGTTGCGCTGCCTGGCCG
>DAIRES010000171.1:0-3299 GCA_036795465.1 Hyphomonadaceae bacterium | reverse complement strand
GTGCGCAGATCATTGTCGGCGACCGGCATGGCGAATTGCGTGCGCTGAAGCAGGCCAGCGGCGTCGATCACGTCCAGCATGGGCGACACGCGATTGGCCGCGCCGCCGCGGATTTCATCTTCGGCGGCAAGCAAGGACTGGCGCAGTTCGGTCAGCGTTCGTCCACCCAGAACGGTTGCGATGAACAGGCCGTCGGGCTTCAGCACGCGACGGATCTGGATCAGCGCGCCGGGCAGGTCGTTGACCCAGTGCAGCGACAGCGCCGAGACGACGAGATCGAACGATTGTTCCGGGAATGGCAACGCTTCCTCATCAGCCACCTGATGGCCGAAGGCCGGCGACAGGTCAGCCGAGACGATTTCGCCGATGCGGCCGCTCGACAGCGGGTCGGTTTTCAACGTGCGGGCGAGCGTGCCGTCGTGCGACCCAAGGTCGAGCACGTGGTCGAACCGGCGATTGATTGCGGAGAGGCGCGACGCAATGTCTTCCGCTGCCGCCTGTTTCAGGAAAGAATACGCGCCATAGCCGGCCGCCGCCCGTGCACGCCGTTGGGCGTGAAGGGCGCGGTCGAATATCCGCATGTGATCTGCGGGGGGAGCGGGGGTTGGGTCAGTCATCGCTGGACTATGTAGCGACTTCGCGCGCCAAGGATAAGGCGGGGCGAAAGGATAAGGCTCGGCGGAAACGCCGTGGGGCGGGACTGGCCGGGCTGATCTGGCCGCAGCGGTCGCTGATCACCAATCGAGAGGTGGCCGGGCCGGGCGCGCTGGAGCCGGAATTGTGGGCGAAGCTGCAATTCCTGTCGGACCCGCTGTGCGCGCGGTGCGGCACGCCGTTCGAGATCGCGGTGGATGCGGCGCAGGAATGCGGGGCCTGTCTGGCCCATCCGCCGGTTTACGACCGGGCGCGGGCGGCGCTGATCTATGGCGACGTTTCGCGGGACCTTGTGCTGGGCCTCAAATATCAGGGGCGGCGCGATGGGCTTTCCGTGCTGGGCGGATGGATGGCGAGTGCGGGGTCGGAGCTGCTGGCGGATGCCGATCTGATCGTGCCGGTGCCGCTGCATTATTTCCGGCTGGTGCGGCGGGGGTTCAACCAGTCGGCCTGGCTGGCGGCCTCGCTGTCGCGGGCGAGCGGGGTGAAACTGTCGGTCGATGCGCTGAAGCGGGTGAAGGCGACGCCGATCCAGGGCGGGCTGTCTGCGGACGGGCGGCGGCGGAATGTGCAGGGGGCCTTCCAGGTCAGGGGCTCGCGCAAGCGGCTGGTGGAGGGGCGGAAGGTGCTGCTGGTCGATGATGTTTTGACCACCGGCGCCACGGCGGAGGCCTGCACCCGGGCGCTACGGCGTGCCGGAGCGGCATGCGTCGATGTTGTCACACTGGCGCGTGTTGCGGGGCCGCGGGCGGCGCCCATATAGTTTTGGAACGATTCCAGAGTCTAACCGCTCTGTTATTCGGTTGTTGTTCAGCCTCTCCGCGCAGGATTGCAGGACAGGTTTGGATAAGGGTCAGTTCAGGAGCCAGTCGTGTCGGCGCGTGTTGAAATCTACACCCGGGATTATTGCGGATACTGCACCCGCGCGATGGCGCTGCTGGCGTCCAAGGGCGCGCAGGTGACGGAGTATCGCGCGGGCGACGATCCGGACAAGCGCCGCGAGATGATCCAGCGCAGCCAAGGCACGACCTATCCGCAGATCTTCATCAACGGGCGCCATGTCGGCGGCTCGGACGACATTCACGACCTCGATCGTATCGGCAAGCTCGACCCGCTGCTGGCCGAACCGGCCGCGGCCTGAGGGAAAGGAAGCGCGCAACGTGATCCGCTATTCTCTCGCATGCGTGGGGGAACATGAGTTCGAGGCGTGGTTCTCGGACTCCGCAGCGTATGACAAGCAGCGCAAGAAGAAGCTTGTCGAGTGCCCGGTGTGCGGCTCGACCGAGGTGAAGAAGCAGATCATGGCGCCGATGGTGCGCTCGTCCGACAAGGCTGTGCCGGCCGAGGTCGCGGCGGCGAAGGCGGCTGCGGAAATCCGCCAGCACATTGCGACGACCCACGACTATGTCGGCGAGAAGTTCGCGGACGAGGCGCGGGCCATGCATTACGGCGAGACCGAGCACCGGCCCGTGTGGGGCGAGGTGACGCCCGAGGTCGCCAAGGACCTGATCGAGGAGGGGGTGCCGGCCATGCCGATCCCCAAGCCTTTCGCGCCTGAACCGCCCCGCCGCAAGGCCAGGGTGAACTAGGCTCAAACTGCGATTTTCGACAGATTCGCAAGGCCGGCCGGGCGTGCTACAATGTCCCCAAGCCTGAAGACTATGCCACAAGACCGAGACCAGCCCATGACCACCTCCGCCTTCATCGAAGCGTCCGAAGCTCCGGCGCGGTATTCCAGCCAGATCAAGTTGCATGGACCCGAGGCGTTCGCGGGCATGCGCAAGGCCGGCAAGCTGGCGGCGGAATGTCTCGACATGCTGGCGCCGCATGTTGTGCCCGGCGTGATGACGTCGACGCTGGATGATCTCGCGCGCGAGTTCGTGCTGGCGGGCGGCGGCATTCCGGCCTGTCTGTTTTACAAAGGCTATCGCCACACGGTCTGCACGTCGGTGAACCATGTGGTGTGCCACGGCATTCCCGGCGCGAAGGCGCTGAAGGATGGCGACGTTGTGAACATCGACGTGACCGTGATTGTCGATGGCTGGCATGGCGACACCTCGCGCATGTATTCGGTCGGCGGCGTGAAGCGGAAGGCGATGCGCCTGATGGACGTGACCTACGAGTCCATGATGAAGGGCATCGAGGCGATCAAGCCGGGCGCGCGCTTGGGCGATCTGGGCGCCGCGATCCAGGAACATGCAGAGCGCCAGCGCTATTCGGTGGTGGAAGCTTTCTGTGGCCACGGGCTTGGCCGCGTGTTCCATGACTCGCCGAACATCCTGCACTTCGGTCGTCGCGGTCAGGGCGAACAGCTTCTGCCGGGGATGATCTTCACGGTCGAGCCGATGATCAATCTGGGCCGTTCGGATGTGGCGCTGCTGTCCGATGGCTGGACAGCGGTGACGCGCGACCGTTCGCTGTCGGCGCAGTACGAGCATTCGATCGGGATCACCGAGACGGGCGTGGAGATCTTCACCCTGTCGCCCACGGGGCTGCACACGCCCCACACCTCCGGCCAGATGGACTGATCGGTCCAGATGGCGGACGGGGGGAAATCGAAGACCGGAACTTCGGAAGGCCCGACCAAGCATTATCACGGTCATCGCGAACGCCTGCGCCAGCGCATCATGGATGGCGACGGGTCG
>DAIRES010000170.1:0-6919 GCA_036795465.1 Hyphomonadaceae bacterium | reverse complement strand
ATCTCGTCGTAAAAGACGATGGTGTTCGCGGGCGTTATCTTGTTGAAGCGCATGGCTTCACCGACCGAATGGCCGGAATTGTTCATGAAGGTCTGTGGCTTGAGCAGCATTGCCTTCACACGCGTGCCGTCAGGCGCGATGAGCGAGCCTTCGGCAGCTTCGCCCTGAAAACGGGTGCGCCACGGACCGAACGCGTATTTCGACGCGAAGCGCTCCACGGCCATGAAGCCGATGTTGTGACGGTTGCCGGCGTATTTCGCGCCGGGGTTTCCGAGACCTACGATGAGCAGCATCAGAGCCGTCCCGAAGGAGGCGCCGGCGCATCGTTGGATGCGCCGGCTTTACGTCCTTACTTCTTGGCCGGGGCCTTGGCGGCGGCCGGAGCAGCTTTCGCGCCAGCGGCCGGAGCGGCGGCTTTGGCGCCAGCAGCGGGAGCAGCGCCAGCGGCCGGGGCAGCAGCGGCGTCGGCGGCCGGTTTGTCTTCCGCCACATCGTCCTTGGCTTTGCGGCCGGCGATCGTGATGACGGTGAAGTCACGGCCTTCGATGGTCGGGCGAACGCCTTCGGGAAGTTGGATCGCGGAGATCTTGAGCGCGTCGCCGATTTCCATCGCCGAAACGTCTGCCTCGAGGTGTTCCGGGATCGCATCAGCCGGTGCGTAGAGCCAGACTTCGTGACGGACGATGTTCATGGCGCCGCCACGCTTGATACCCGGCGAGACGCCTTGGCCTGTGACGTGAACCGGAACCGCGACGCGGATGATCTGGCCCGGCTCGACGCGGTACAGGTCGAGGTGGGTCGGCTCATCGCTGACGGGGTGGAACTGGATGTCCTGAGCGAACACGAGCTGGCGCTCGCCTTTGTATTCCAGTGTCACGGTGTGCGAGATGAACTTGCCGGACTTCAGCGCTTGGACGATGGTTTTCTTGTCGATCGAGATGGCGACCGGGGCTTTCTCGCCGCCGTACAGCACGGCGGGGACTTTGCCCTGACGGCGAGTTTCACGTGCGCCGCCGCGGCCAGTACCTTCGCGGACGTCAACGTTGAGGACGATTTCGGGCTTAGCCATTTTTTCTCTCCGTTTCGTCCTGATGTCGGCCGCTCGGGCCGCGCCACCCTGACTACACAGGCAGCGACAATCGCCGCCTTTCGGGAAGGCGGGCTTATACGGGAGGGGGTCGGCTGGCGCAAGCTTGCCGAATGACCTGTTTTTGCGGCCTTTTGGCGGAGCGGATCAACCGCCGGACAGGATTCGCCCGTGACGGGACTGGCATCGGCGGGCGCCTTTTATCCGGGTATGCATGGACATGGCCGGAATGAGCGACAGCGCGGTTATAAAGGAAACGGCCCGGCCGGCCTGGGGGCTGGGCCGGCGGCTGCCGTTCCTGCCGTTCGGAATTGTGCCGCTGATCGGGCTGCTCGCGGTGATGCTGGTGGCGCTGGTTCCGTTCGCCATCGGCGAGGTTCAGGCCCCGACAGAGGCCGCCGCCCGTTCGGCGATCGAGAAAGAAGGCGCGGACTGGGCGTCCTATAGCGTGTCCGGGCAATGGGTCGTGCTGGAGGGCAAGCCGCCCTCGCGGGAGGCGGCGGATAGGGTTCTGGAGGCGGTGAGGCAGGCCAGGGCGCCGACGCTGCTTGGCGATGCCCGGCCGGCGACTTGGGTCTATGACAGGTTCACCTGGACCGAGGATCCGCTGCAGCCGCTGCCCGGGGATCAGCCGCGGATTGGCGATAGCGACGTGGCAGGGGTGGCTCCTGCGCCGCCGAGCGATGCGGCGGCCGCTGCCTGCGACGAGACGATGTCGCGGCTGATCAATGGATCCACGATCAATTTCTCGACGGCGAGCACGATCGTTGGCTCATCAAGTGACAATGCGCTGACCTCGATTGCGCGGGCGGCAGAGTCCTGCGCCGGGGTGCTGCGGATCGAGGGGCATACCGACAATGTGGGGCGGGGTGGCTACAACGCCATTCTCAGCCGCAAGCGCGCCGAAGCGGTGCGTGAGGCGCTGATTGCGCGAGGCGTGCCGGCGGAGAGGCTGGTAGCGCAGGGGTTCGGGTCGGCGCAGCCGATCGCGGACAACCGCACGGAAGAGGGCCGCGCCCGCAATCGCCGGATCGAGATTCGTACCGTTCGTTCTTCTGACGCCCAATTGCCGCCGACCTGATTTCAAGTGTGAGACGCTGACATGTGGTTCCTGCTGCTTCAGATCTTCATCCTCATGCTGCTTGCGGCCGTGCTGGGCGCGGCCCTGGCGTGGTGGTGGCTGAGCCGCCGCCACGAGGATATCGCGGCGAGCCGCGAGCGGCTGGTGATGCAGGCGGGGCGGATCGATGGGCTCGCGACGCGCGACGACCTCGAGAAAGAATTGGCGGCGATGACGAAGCTGCTGGCCGAGCAGAAGCCGGTTGATCTGCGGCCGATGGAAGAGCGGATCATGCGGCTGCAGTCGGCGGTGGCGAACATGCAGTTTCCGGCGGTGGACCTGAAGCCGGTGGAAACGCGGATCGAGCAGGTGGAGCGGCGGTTGTCTGGCTTCACTCTGGATTCAGTGATCTCGCGCGTGGCGCGCGTTGGCGAGCAGATCGAAAAGATACAGCCGACGGATGTGGGGCCGCTGGATGAGCGGATGTCGCGGATGGAGGGCGTACTGCGCGACCTGAAACTGCCGGAGTTTGATCTCGGACCGGTGCATAGCGGCATCGCGTCTTTGGGGCTGGCGGTGAAGGGGCTGGAGCCGGTGAACGAGCGCGTTGCGGCGCTGGAGGCGAAGCTTGTTGAGGTTGGTGCGCGCCTGGAAGGGGCGCGGCGGAACGACATGGACACTATCGCGGGGCGCTTTGCAAATATCTCGTCGGCGCTGGCGGCGTTGCGGATACCGGACATGGCGCCGGTGCAATCGCGGCTGGGGGAGATACAGGCTGCGATCACGAATATTCCGAAGCCGGATTTCAGCCCAGTGCATTCACGCCTCGCGGAAGTGCAGGCGGGGATCGCAAATGCTCCGAAGGTCGATCTGACGGGTATTCACAAGTCGCTGTCGGATCTGGAGACGTTTGTTGTGGCGCTGGACAAGCCGGCGACGGATTTCGGGCCGCTACACAGCCGGTTTGCGGCGTTGGAAGCTGCGCTGATGTCGGTGCAGACAGAAGTGCGCGACGCCAAGGCGTTGCAGCCGATCGATATGCGGATTGCAGGGCTGGAAGAAGCGCTGGGCAGCATGCCGGGGCCGGATTTCGAGCCGGTGCTGGGCGCGGTGCGTTCGATCGATAGCAGGCGCGATCTGGTTGCGGTCGAGAACAGGCTGACGGCGATCGAGTACGGGCTGGCGGCCGTTCACCATATGCTGCGTTCACGCGCGGATGCAGGTGATGCGCGTTCGGCCCCGACGCTTCAGGTGGTGCGCGAAGCGCCCGCGCCGGTGGCGCCCACGCGCCCCTCGCGTGACAACGATCCGATCAATGCCGCACGCAAGGCGGATGATCGCGCAAACCTGTTGGTGGAAGCGGCCTTCGGACCTGCTGATGATCTCGAACTGATCGATGGCGTCGGGCCGATGCTGGCCTCGCTGCTCAACGATATCGGCGTCTATTACTTCTGGCAGGTGGCCGAGTGGACGTCCGAGGAAATCGACTGGGTCGAGAGCAAGCTGAAGCACTTCCGTGGCCGCATCCGGCGCGATGACTGGGTCGGCCACGCGCGGGAGCTGGCTGCTGTGTCGGGCGCTGCGAAGCGGCCGGTGGCGCAGGGTTTGCGCGGGACGTTCTAGGACGACGGCGGAGTTTAATCCGCCGCGCGCCTTACATCCCGTTTGTCATCCCGGCCGAGTGCAGCGAGAGCCGGGATCCATTCTGCCAGTGTCGTGCTATCCCAATGGTTCCCGGATAGCCGCTGCGCGGCTTCCGGGATGACAACATTGGTTGTCTCAATTCTCAGTTCATCCCGTGATAGCCGCGCTCGCCATGCACGTGCATGTCGAGGCCTTCGACTTCGGCTTCGTGCTTCACGCGCAGGTTCACTATGAGCCCGGTTACTTTCACGATCACCAGCGTGACGCCGACTGACCAGGCGATGACGGCGACGACGCCCTGCACCTGCACCCAGAGCTGCTGGCCCATCGGGACTTCGCCAAGGCCCGGCGAGAGCGGACCTGCGGTGGCGAGGATCGGCAGGATCAGCGTGCCGAGGATGCCGCCGACGCCGTGGACGGCGAACACGTCGAGGCTGTCGTCGATCTTCAGCATATTGCGGATCAGGGTGACGGCGTAGAAGCAGACGATCGACGCCGAGATGCCGATGACCAGCGCGCCGACCGGACCGACCGAGCCGGCAGCGGGCGTGATCGTCGCCAGACCTGCAACGAGGCCGGTGACCGTGCCGACGAGACCGGGGCGGCCGAACTTGATCCATTCGATCGCCATCCATGTCAGCGCGGCAGCGGACGCGGATATGTGCGTAACCAGCATCGCGTTGCCGGCGTTGTGGCCAGCGGAGAGCGCGGAGCCGGCGTTGAAGCCATACCAGCCGACCCAGAGCAGGGCCGCGCCAATCATGACGAATACCGGGCTGTGCGGCGGACGCATCTCATGCGGGAAGTGCTTCCGTTTGCCGACCAGCATGGCGACGACGATGGCGGACGAACCAGCCGTGGCGTGGACGACGAGGCCACCGGCGAAATCGCGCACGCCCTGCTCGAACAGCCAGCCGCCCGAGCCCCATACCCAGTGAGCGACGGGCGCATAGACCAGCAGCATCCAGAGAGAGGAGAAGATCAGGACGAAGGCGAAGCCCGTGCGTTCAGGGTATGCGCCGACGATGAGAGCGGGGGTGATGATCGCGAACGTCATCTGGAACATGAAGAAGACGGATTCGGGGATCGTGCCTGTCTCGCTGGTCGCATCGACACCGCTGAGGAACGCCTTGCCGAGGCCGCCCCAGATTGCGTTGGCGTCGCCGCCATCGCCGAAGGCGATAGAGTATCCGGCGACTAGCCAGAGGATCGACATCAGGCAGGCGATGACGACGCACTGGCTCAGCACGGAGAGCACGTTCTTCGACTGCACCAGGCCGCCGTAGAAGAGGGCGAGGGCAGGCAGCGTCATCAGCAGGACGAGGGCCGTCGCGGTGAGGACCCAGGCGGTGTCGCCCGAATTGGTCTCTGCGAAGGCGGCTGGGGCGAGGCTGAGGGCACAGCCGAGCGCCACGGCCGCGCGGCGGCCGGTCGACAGGATGGTCATGGGGTCCTCATAGGCTTCGCCGACTGCGCGGCGTTGCCCGTTGATTAGGCGGATGGCCGTGATTCCGCCCATGGAACGTGCGAACGCGTTGGACTCCCCTGTGAGGCGCCAAAGTGTTGGGCGCTAAAATGGGTGGTTTGCACGGAAAGCGGGCAAAATGGCCGCGTGGGCGGGGCGCGCTACAAGTGTAGCGAAATGTGTTGACGTACGTAGCGAGTGCGCTACAGATGTAGCGTTACCTAGCAGGAGCGCGAGACGTCCATGTCAGCGACAGCCAACAAGACAGAACTATCGGTTCTGAAGCAGCTCTGGCCCGATGAGCGAAAAAGCGCGCGGGAAATCCATGATGCGGTGAGCGACGAGACCGGGTGGAGCCATTCGACCACGCGGACGGTTGTGACGCGGATGGAAGAGAAGGGGCTGCTGATCCGGTCCGAGGTTCATGGCGTGGCGGTTTATGCGCCAGCGCTGAGCCGCGTGCAGGTTCTGGGCGCTATGGCGCGGGAGCTGACGCGGCAGGTGTTCGACATCAAGGGCGCGTTGCCGGCCTCGATGTTTGCGGACAGCCCGCATATGACCAAGGCGGAGCTGGAAGAGCTCGACGCCATCCTGAACGCCGATGACACGAAAAATGGGAAGGACGGACAATGACGATCCTTATCTGGCTGGCGGCTTCTTCTCTCGTCTGGGGCGCCCTGATCTGGGGCGTGGGGCGTCTGTTGCAGAATTCCGGCGATGTTTCGGGACGGGCGCGGCAATGGATATGGCGCGGCGCGACCGCGCTGCTGATTGCGCCGTGGATTGCGGCGCCGCTGGTGGCGATTTTCGGCTGGGGTCTGGCGCCGAGCGAGGCGGCTGCGCCGGTCGCGGCGGCCACGACGACGCTGGCGACGCTGCCGATCGATACATTCACGGGTGAGAAGCTGCTGGATTTCACGGGCGCGCCTGCGCCTGCGCAGATTGATCTCAGCCTGACGCAGATACTGGTGCTTGTGCTCGCGGCGGGATGGATCGTGCGGTTCGTGCTGGCGCAGTATGCGGGCAAGTCGCTGCTGGGCATCGTTGCCGTGTCGCGGCCGGCCGAGAAGGGGCGTGCGACGGCTGCGCTGCAGGCGTGGACGAAGAAACTGGGCATGCGGCGTACGCCACGCCTGCGCATCGTGAGCGAGAAGGTGTCGCCGTTCTCCTTTGGCGTGCTGCGCCCGATGATCTGCCTGCCGGAAGGCCTGGAAGACGAGCTGAGCCGTGAAGCGCTGGATCTGGTGGTGGGGCACGAGTGCCTGCATGTGGCGCGCGGCGACGGCTGGCGCAGGCCGCTGGAGCGCATCACTGCGGACATCATGTGGTTCAACCCGGCTGCCTGGCTGATCCGCCGCGAGCTGGACGTGGCGCGGGAGCTGGCGTGCGACGAAGGCATGGTCGAGCTGTCGGCTGCGCGGACGGCTTATGCGCGGACGCTGCGCGATGTGGCGGGTTTCTCGGCGGGCTTGTCCCATGCAGCGCCTGCGGCTTCGATGTCGCTTGCGGGTGGCCGCAGCCTAATGCTGCGCGTGACGCGGACGCTGGCGCTGGCCAAGCGGAAGCCGGCGCGTGCGGCTGTGATTGCTGCTGTGCTGATGGGGCTGGTGGGTGCGCCGATCGCGGTGGCGCAAGTGGTGTTCGTGGTGCCGGCTCCGCCCGC